>CAZKGT010000001.1:0-43938 GCA_964552285.1 uncultured Pseudobdellovibrionaceae bacterium
GCGTGAAAGTGGGCAACTCATATGAGCCCGCCGACGGCAAGATTGCCAAGGTCGCCGAGAATATCACAGACGCTGCCGACGAAACCATCGACGCGAAGGGCCTGACCGTTACGCCCGGCCTGATCGACCTTCAGGTCCATGTGCGCGAGCCGGGGCGGGAGGATAAGGAAACGATTGAAACGGCGTCGCGGGCAGCGCTCGCGGGCGGCATCACCTCCATCGTGGCCATGCCGAACACCGCGCCAACGGCGGACAACCAGACGGTAATCGAATTCGTCATCAAGCGGG
This sequence comes from uncultured Pseudobdellovibrionaceae bacterium, assembly GCA_964552285.1. GTDB lineage: Bacteria > Pseudomonadota > Alphaproteobacteria > Micavibrionales > Micavibrionaceae > CAZKGT01. Next base: position 289 of record CAZKGT010000001.1, read on the forward strand.
CAAAAGAACTGGACCTTATCACTGTCTATCCGTCCGGCGCGATCAGCAAGGGCCAGCACGGGAAAAAACTCGCCGAGATCAACGAGATGAAAAATTCCGGCGCTGTCGCCGTGACCGATGACGGGGTGGACGTGCAGGATGAAGGCCTGCTGCGCCGGGCGATGGAATATGCGAAGACCTGCGGCATCTTGCTGATGAGTCACTGCGAGACGGAAACGCTCACCGGCGGCGGGGTGATGCATGAGGGCTGGGTGTCCACGCAGCTCGGCCTGCCCGGGGTGCCTGCGGAAAGCGAAGATTTCGCCGTGCGCAAAAACATCATGCTGGGCAAAATGTGCGACGCCCGCCTGCACCTGCTGCACAATTCCTCGGCAGGCGCGGTCAAGGCCATTGCCGAGGCAAAGGCGGAGGGCTACGAAAACCTCACGGCGGAAGTATCGGTTCAGCATTTTTCTCTGACCGACGAGGAATGCTTCGGCTATAACACCAACGCCAAGATGTACCCGCCCCTGCGTTCCCGCGATCATGTAGAGGCGATTATCGAGGGCATAAAGAACGACGTCTTCGACGCCTTCACCACCGACCACGCGCCGCATATCGAACCGGAAAAGCTGGAGCCGTTCGTTGATGCTGCTTTCGGCTCAACGGGTCTGGAGACAAGCTTTGCGGTGATGAACACTTATCTCGTGAAGGCCGGGCATATTCCGCTCGCTAAAGGCATTTCCAAAATGAGCGCGGAACCGGCCCGGATTATCGGCGTGGACAAAGGCACGCTCTCACCCGGCGCGGATGCCGACATTGCCATCTTCGATACGGACAAGGAATGGACCGTCGATGCCGCCAAAGGCTTTTCCAAAGGCCGGAACTGCATCTTTGACGGTAAGACGCTCACCGGAAAAGCCGTGTGCACAATTGTCAGCGGCAGGGTGAAATACCGGGACGGGGAAATTGTAAAGCCGTAATGCTTTGTTCTATACGATCGTCGACATGTTGCTGGAGTTAAACAGAGCCATGTCTATATAGAGATCCTTGCCACCTATTTCAAAGTGCTCAAATCCGCTGCCACTGCCCAAATGCTCTGCGCCCAGATAATCTTCGAAATCAGCTTTAGAGACAGAACCGGTTGGTGTGCCCGTGGCTAGCTGAACGTGATTATCCGCCAAGTTTCCAACCACATCAATTTTCAGGCTGCCGTCATCTGAGGATTCCAGAAGACTGAAGATATCATTGATGCCAAGAACAAGCGTATGCATGTTGCCGCCGGAACCCAGCATTTCAATGACTTCGATACGGCTGACATCTTCTGCGCCGACATTCCTGAAATCAAGCGTCGAGGCAGCGCCGCTCATGAATTTCAGGGTATCCATATGGCCGCCGCCGTCGATGCTCTTGAACTGATCATCGGATACCACGAAATCATCGTCTCCCGCACCGCCGAGGAACGTTATGCCCATATGACCGCCGTCATCCAAAACATTGTTCACGTCACCGCCAACCAGAATCTGGTTGTCCGCACCCGCCGTTATATTGTCCATTGCCGGATCCTGATCCGGAATTTCGTCGACAGGATTGTTGAACAGATGATCTATTTCCTCATGATGCAGGGACTTGTGGTAAATCCGCAGATCATCCATGGCGCCGTCGAAATAGTTCATCGATGCACTGAAGTGGGCTCCAATATTGAATGAAGCTCCTGCCGGAGAATGGCTGATCCCGTTGCTGTTTTGAACAGCGACCTCATCTCCATTAATGAACAGCATGTATTCACCCATCGCCATGTCGTAAGAAACAGCAACATGTTCCCAGGCTCCCGTTGCAATCGTCTCTGCTGAGGTAACGGTAAGCATGGAGCTGTTGTCATCGATAACCAGTTCCAGCTGGCCCACGGCGTTAATGCCAAAGAAGAAATCCGTTTCCGAGCCGTGTTGCTCACTAATGATGGCCTGCCGCACCCCTGTGCTGTTCAGATTGATCCATGTTGAAACCGTAAAGTCCGTTGCGATGCCTGTTGACTGAGCGGTGGAAATGTAATCATCCGAGCCATCGAACTGAAGGGCGCCGCCAACGATCTGGTCAGTAGCCGCGGCAACCTCACTTGCACCTCCGTTCCACGTACCATCCGGATTTCCACCGACGGCATTCGTTACCGTGGTTCCCGAGGTTTCATCCATCTTCCACATGGCGAACATGCCGTCATAAACATAATCGTTCGCACCTCCCGGATGGCCGTAAACAACCATGGAAGCACCGGCATTGCTCGTTCCGCCGTCGTCAAGATCCGGCAGGCCGATGACAATATCGCCAAAACCGTCGCCATTGAGATCGCCAGCGCTGGAAACCTCGAAATCGAAATTTGACGGTGACGTATCATCGCCAAACGGGATGTCATACGTCATCTTGAAGGCTATGGAAGGATCATCCAGATCATTCGGACCCCCGGCCCGGTAATCACCGCCCGGTCCGCCGCCATAAACGACATAGATATCGACTTCGTGCTCTGAACCGCCAGCCGTGTTGCGTGTCACGATAATCGCATCATCAATACCGTCACCGTTAAAGTCACCAGCAGCTCCGGCAGAAACCAGCTCAAAACCGGCTGCAGCCGTAACCGTCATTATGTTCGTCGTATCATTGACGGCTGTTGCGCCACCCGCACCGACAACGTTTAAATCATCGCCGGAAAGAATACGCAGAGCACCCGCGCCTGCCGTTTCTGCAATAGCGATATCACTGACGCCGTCGCCATTGATGTCACCCATATTGAAGACGGGAATTTCCGGCATCGCACCGTCAACATCGATCATATCGATCGTGATTGCGTCCGCGGCAAGAGAAATATCCGCCTGCCCGGCAATGACTGAAGACAGGATCAGGTGAACTTCCCCGACATCTGTGCCCCCTCCGTTTGTCGGCACGGCAATCATGAAATCGCCATGACCGTCACCGTCAATATCACCGGCGCCTGCCACAGTGTGGCCGAGCAAATCATTCATGTTTAAGCCATCAATTTGAAGGCCGTCCAGGAATGTATCAACCGCCTGCACATTGCCGGCACCGTTAACCGTCACAGGCACAAGATCTGCGCCTGTACCGGCAAGAGCCATATCCACAGCGCCAAACAAGGATGGCTCGACCGTATCGCTTATGAATTCCGGATTGCTCGGATTCGTGAAGATATCGAATGTCAGGATATGCCCGTCAATCCCGTCATCGCCCTTCACCACCAGCATATTGCCGCGCACGTCAATGGCCGTAAGATTGATATCAAGCTCCGGCACCATCCCCACGGAAACGCTCCCTAATGATCCACCTCCATTGCTATAAATACGAATGCTCCGGAAGCCGCCATCCTCCACCAGGACATACATATTCCCGCCGGGCTCAACGGCAATGTCAACCGCACCCTTTAAAAAACTGGTGGCAGCAACAACGTTTTGGGGCAGGTTCGTCAGTGTTGCCGTATTGATCCGCATGATGCCGCCCTGGGCACCATCGTCGTAAAGCACAAAGATATCGCCAAACGCTCCTTCGAAAATTTGTAATGCGCCGGTAATCGCGGTCGTATCCGTCTGGTTGATTGTCCCACCGTCGGCAATCGTCGTATCAATGTTGTTTGCAACGACAACCTTATTATTGGCCGTCAGGATATAAGCTGTTGTTCCTAAGCTATCGACAACGATATCCTTGCCGCCGCCATTGCTGGCCACCGCTGTAATTGATAGCGCTTCAGCCAGTACCGGGGCCCCGCCACCGTAATCCACCCGCGCCAGAATACCCGGGCCGGTAATCGTGTAGACAAACTGGTTCGTGCTGTCGATATCGGCCGCAACAACGCCTTCCAAATCCGGATCATCAAGCTGGCCGTCGGACGAGAGGAACCCTGCCCCTGTGTTGAAGCGCATCACCTCGAGTTGCCCGTTGGGACCGACAGCATCGGAAATGACGAAGAACCTGTCCCCGACACCGTTTGCGGATTCTATGGCGACCGCATTGCCGATCGTACCCATATCATCGATAATGCCTGTCCCCAGACCATCGATATGCTGGGAAAGCGGCATATTGTCACCACCGAAAAGCAGATAGGCAGAACCGTTATTACTGAAACCTTCATCTCTTCCCGGCGCACCGACCAGAACATCGGCAAAACCGTCTCCGTTGACGTCACCGACCCCGGCCACGGACATCCCGGTCATATCGCTGGCAAACATGCCGTTCAGATCCATAATCAGGGTTCCGTCTTCGGCAATGATCTTCGCATTCCCGGCACTTGAATTCTCGGACGGCGTGCCGACGATGTAATCCGTCATTCCGTCACCGTCGAAATCGCCGACGGCGGAAACGCTCTCGGCATTCGAGGTATCACCGTCCGGAGGAAGAATGAAAGAGCCGCTCAGGCTTGATAGAACGGTATCTGCCGGCAACGGCTCCTTTCCGCCGGCGTCATCCGTGTTCAGATCAAATAATGGGACACCGCTGCCGTTACCCATGCCGAAGGCGAGGTTGTCATAGCCGTCACCATCCAGATCACCGAGCGCCGCAACAAAATCACCAAAGCCCGAGTTGGCGATTGTCCCGTCATCAACAATGATAAATCCTTCATCATGCTCCAGACCGGCAGCAATAACGTTCAGGTCCAGCACGCCGGGGTTTCCAAGGCCGTACACATCAAACAGGCCGTTAAACGCGCCGCCGAAATCGACATTTACGGTTCGCGTTCCATCGGAGAACGTAATCGTGTTACCTGCCGCAACCGTTCCGGAAACATAGTCATACCCGGCATCCATAAAATCGAGCACCAGATCGTCGGCATCATCGATCTGGATCGTTAACGTCTGGCCGCTATTGCTGTCGAGCATGAAGTTGCGGATGCTGACATCTATAACATCGTTTTGCGCGTTCGAGCCAAAATCGTAGATTTCCACGCCTTCGATCCTGTCCTCGGTGCCTTCTGGTTCGATGATAAAATCGCCGGCTCCCGCATTGGTGAATTTCAGCGTGTCGTTTCCGCCGCTGCCCAGCAAATGGAACTCCACAGAGTCACCGTCTTCCACATCGAATAATGCGGCAGATATTTCAAAAACATCGTCACCGGCCGAACCGACAAATTTCTCAAATCCGGAAATTGTTTGCGTTGCGCCAGAATTTACGATAACCGAGCCGCCGACAATATCGACATTCACATTGTTCCCGGAACCGTAGGCCGAATAATCAAGCGTATCAAATCCGCCCGCGGCATTCAGCGTGTAACCGCTGTTCACACTGGAAGACAGCATATTGAATGTGTCGTTGCCGGTGCCGGCATCGAATGTTTCGACCTGCGCGACAGACTCGTTCTGGTCTGAGCCGGCCTGATCCACCAGCGTCGTCCCTGCGAAGGAAGACATGTCCAGATTCATATCATAGGTAACGCCGGTTGCATCATATGTGTCCAGACCGGCACCACCTGTAATGTTATCCTGACCGTCATCGTTGTTAATCGTAAACGTATCGTTCCCGGCACCCGCCGTAATCATGTCAGCGCCGCCGCCACCGTCATAAACGTTGTCCCCGTCATCGCCGGAGAGAACATCAGCTCCCGCTCCGCCCGTGATGTTGTCAACATCGCCGATGTCCGCAAGAACCTCTATATCGATCGTGTCAAATCCTGACGAGAAAGCATCGCCAATAGTTGTGTCTTCAATGCCATACTGGCTTCCCACGGACTGGTCCCATGCAACGTAATCAAAGCTTGCCGTTCCACTGAAGTCGGCATTGGGAACAAAACGCACGAGATCGGTGCCAAGCAGCAGCAGGGCATTTGTACTGGACACGCCGGAAATCGCCTGCCATGTTCCGTCAAAATATTCCCACTGACCGTTGGAATCATCGACATCTGTAATGGCAATACCGACGCCGGGTGTCTCCGCATCACCATAGTTTGCGCCCATAAGCGTATCGAGATCTTCCCCTGGCGATGAAAAGTCATCCTCGTTTATATTCGTCATGGACGGGAATGTGTTTGCCAAAGTCGGCGCATCGTTTATCGCCAAGACATCAACTGTTGCCGTATCTGAATTATCTGAAAAGGCTGTGCCACCTGTCGTTGTATCCCAGGTACTTCCGGAACCCCCGACTGTCTGATCCCATGCCTTAAAATTGAAGGTCGCGCTACCGTCAAAATCGGCATTGGGAACAAAGCGTATAAGATCATTCGAATCCAGAAGCAGGGCCGTAGCCGGGGCAGGCGTGCCGATCGCCGTCCAGCCACTACCGTTATCATACTCCCAATAACCATTCCCTGCATCCACGCCTATCACTGCAATGCCATTGACCGCGCTGTCAACGTCAGTGATCGAGCCACTCACAATATCGAACACTGTATCACCGGCATTTCCTGTATCATCCTCATTCACGTTCGTCATGTTTGGCGACAGTGGCGTCAGGTCCGGCTTGTCGTTTACTCCTGCAACAGTAACCGTACTAACAGCGACATTACTGTCGTTCACGCCATCATTAACTGTGATTTCGATGGTACGGTCTGTTGTATCCGGGTTTTGTGACGTATTGTTGTAAAGAACTTTCTGCAACAAGGACTCATACTGAGCCAGCGTTGCTGTTCCTGAAATTGTAATTGAATGCGTTCCCGGCGTCAGAGCGAGTGACCATGCTCCTATATTACTCAATCCTCCTGCCGTCATTGACAGGCTCTCCGCGCCGCCATCCTGTGGGTTTGTAATCTGTATCGTTACGGACTGTATGTTGCCATTGTCATCGTCTAATATTTCGACATCAGCATCAGTAATGGCAATATAACCACCATCTTCGGTGAAAGATGCGTTATAGCCGGTTCCGGCCGTATTGCTGTCATTCTGGTCGAGATCAAGCGTCGGCGTCTCATCATTTACCTCATTGATGCCAATATTGAACGTATATGATGATCCGACATTGGTGCCATCTGTCAGGGTAAAATCAAAGTCATCTGAAAAATTCTCGGAATCGTCGTGATGGTATGTCACGTTGCCGTCGATAATATCCTGAACACTAAAGGTGTCCGTAGGGGCAAGCGTAACACCGCTCAACTTGAGAACGCCATGCCCTGGCAGCGTATCAATCTGGAACAATGTACCAGAATCGCCGGTATCGACATCTGACGCCTCGAGCATTGAGAGCGTGAGCGGAATAAAACCGCCCTCATCCAGACTGTCAGAGAGCTGGATTCCGTCATTTGCAACCAGTCCCGGCGCATTGTCGTTCACATCGCCGATATTGACCGTAATTGTCGCCGTATCGCTGCCGCCATTCCCATCATCAACCTGAATAACAAGGTCGTATTGCTGGGTGCCCTCATAATCGAGATTTGTATCATCACCGATTGTAATTTCACCTGAAGTTAACCCTATGTCGAAAATACTGTCTGTGTTTCCGCTAAGAATACTATAGCTCAGAGTGTCGCCCGGCAGATCCTGATCTGTTGCCGCAATTGTCCCGACTGAAAACCCGTTTGAAAAGTCCTCATCCACAGTCGTTGCCATGATCTGATCGTTCAGCACCGGCGCTTCGTTGACATCGTTGATATCAATTGTAATCGTCGCCGTATCGCTGTAATTTCCGGGGCCGTTGTCAGTAACTTTCACCGTCAGAACGTATTGCCCGGTCGCCTCGTGATCGAGCGTGCCGTTGACGGTAATTTCGCCGGTTGCGCTGTCTATATCAAAGACACTGCCCGTGTTGCCCGCCGTGATGGCATAGGTCAGGACCTGCCCGGCATCCGGGTCGCTGGCCGTTACCGTTCCGACGGACGCACTGGCCGCCGAATTTTCATCTATATTGAATGTGCCGTCATTTGCCGTGGGCGCATCGTTCAGGTTTGATATTCCGACCAGGAAAAATTCCGTTACCGAGCGTCCGTCCGGCAATGTCGCCCGGACATCAACATCCAGAACATCGCCACTGGTTAAAGCGCCCGATATCAGCTTTACAAAAGCCTGATCTCCCGGACCGTCAACGATTCCCAGCATTCCGCCATTATCATTCAGCAATGTATAGGAAACATCGGGAAAATCGCCGGTCGTCTCAATAACCGCAATCACGTCGCCAACGGCCAGATTGTCATCGATCAACTGGCGGCTGATCGTAAGCTCAAGTGGCAGAAGCGGCGGTGGCGGGGGTTCCGCATTACTGCCGGTACTATCCGAATCCTGGCTATTTGACGTTATGCTGGTATCGCCAGTGCCTCCGGTACTGCCCGTATCCGTCGTTCCTGCCGGATCGCCAGCGGCACCCGACGTGCTGCCCGTATTGGTTGAACCCGAGCTTCCGGTCGTTGTACTGCCAAATACATTTTCTCCTGACGGAGTTGGAGACGGAGGCGGTGGTGGAGGCAAAGCTCCTTCTTCGCCGCCCTCTGCCGTTTGTGCCGGTTCGGTACCCGGCTCCGTCTCCGCCTGTTGTTCGGGTGCGGTCTCTTCAGAGCCGGCTTCTTCGGTACCCTCTTCACCAGCTTCATCCGTAGCGTTTTCCTCCGCTGCGCCCTCTGTCCGGCCTTCTTCAGCGGCGCCTTCCCGCGTCCCTTCCTCTCCGGTAGCGCCTTCGCCCTCGTTACCGCCTTCCTGTACTTCATTGCCCAGAGCGTTAAAGAAGGTCGGCGTAACGCCGCCGATAGCGGCAAACTTTGCGCCCATGCTTTGGGCGTCCATCTGCCCCATATGCGTAATTTCCCCGGTCTGCGGGTTGAACATACCGGTCTCGAACTGCAGGGCCAACGTCATTTCCTCGCCTGTGTGCGAGCGCAGGACAATCGCACCGTCCACCACGGTAATCTCACCGGTATCAACATTACCGGCAATGGTCGTGCCGCGAATACCGATGGAACCGACCGGCGTGTCGATCTCGACATCATCGGGATCGTCACGGCCAATCAGGCCGCTCGTGAAAACAAAAACACCGCGCAGCATGGAGAAATTCGAAGACCCGCTCTCCGTCGCGGGATCAAAGACATATTCGTCGATGGCAAGGCGGGCATTATCGGAGACGGCAAAGCTGGTTTCGTCGATAAAGATAATATTGACCGCGCCGTCGCCTTCTGTTTCAACGATATCACCCTGAAAAATGGGCATGCCGATGCTGATGGTCTCAACTGTGCCGTCCGTGCGTGTGACGGTTGCACTTCCGGATGCTTCCTCAATTACACCAACCGGGCTGACATCGTCCATCGTCCCGGCCTGTGCGAATTCGGGGGCCGAGCGGGCAAAGGAATTCACAAGCTCGGGTGTTAAAACCTGACCGTCTTCGGCCATAATCTGGGGCTGGGGAATAGCGGAAAAATAACCGTCAATGATGAGAACCGTGCCGTCCGGCGCCTCAAGCACCAGATCCTGTCCGTCTCTTGTGAGCTCAAGATCGCGCAGATCGCCGAGCGTATCCGGCAAATCTACCGTCTCACCTTGATGTGCCGAAATTACCTTTTGCGCACCATCTTTAACGATCTCAGAATCGCCCTTATGGCCGTCTACACCCTTGCCTGATCGAATCATACCGCTCCAATCCGTTATATACCCGTATATGCACTTATTGGCTGTTTAACTCTCGTGCTTCCAACCTTCTTACAGGGTATCGAAATAAGGTTTACAGAATCCTAATTTCAGGCCAAAAAAATGGTGACTTTTTTCAACAAAATCCGCTAATCAGATGACTTTCGTACGGTTTAGGCGGGCATGTCCGTACGAGCCATTTTGACAAGGGAACGATAACGCCTTGAAACGTCAGGATTTCAGCTTCGATTTGCCGGAAGATCTTATCGCAGATCAACCCTGCGCGCGGCGCAGCGATAGCCGTCTGCTGTGCCTGAACGGAGCCAGCGGTCAAATTGTTCATAAAAGATTTATTGATCTGCCCGATCTCCTGCAACCCGGCGACCTGCTGGTCTTTAACAACACGAAAGTTATTCCGGCACGGCTTTACGGGGCCAAACCAACGGGCGGCAAGGCGGAAATCCTGGCCGAACGCATCCTGTCCCCGCAAACCATACTGGCCCATGTCAAGGCCAGCAAAGCACCGGGGGAGGGCTCGTCCATCCTTCTGCCAGATGAAACAGAAATACTGGTGGAGGGCCGGCAGGATAATTTCTTTATTCTTTCGCTTCCTGAGGGCAGGAACTGGCCGGAACTGCTGGAAAAGCACGGGCAGATGCCCCTGCCTCACTACATGCAGCGCGAGGAAAAGGCGATCGACCGCGAGCGTTACCAGACCGTTTACGCAGAAAAACCGGGCGCCGTGGCCGCACCGACGGCAGGCCTGCATTTCGACGAAGCCCTGCTGGAAACGCTTAAGGCCAAAGGCATTGAAACCGCTTTCGTCACCCTGCATGTCGGAGCGGGAACGTTCCAGCCGGTTCGCACGGACGATATCCGCGAGCATAAAATGCACGCCGAATATCTTGAGGTAGACGAAAATACCTGCGCAAAAGTCATGGAAACGCGCCGCGGGGGAGGACGCATAATCGCTGTTGGCACGACAAGTGTCCGGTGTCTTGAGACAGCCTGGAAAGATGATAAATTGCACCCCTTTATGGGTGATACAAATATCTTTATCTATCCCGGCTACCGTTTTCAGTGTGTCGATGCGCTTGTCACGAACTTCCACCTGCCGGAATCCACCCTGCTGATGCTGGTCTGCGCCTTTGCCGGTTTTGAGAATATCATGACGGCCTATAAGGCCGCCGTTACAGAAAATTATCGCTTTTTCAGCTACGGGGATGCTATGTTCATAACGCAAAATCCGGATGCGGACGGTCCGGATTAGACAGGATACAGGTGACGTCATGACCGACAGACAACAACTCGTTCCACCCGAAGGCGAAAAAAAGGTACTGCTGCACAGCTGCTGTGCGCCGTGTTCGGGCGATGTAATCGAGAGCATGGTGGAATCCGGGCTGGATGTGACCGTATTTTTCTACAATCCGAATATCCATCCGAAAAAGGAATATGAACTGCGCAAAAGCGAGAATATCCGCTATGCGGAAAAGTTCGGCATTCCCTTCGTTGACGCCGATTACGATGTGCAGAACTGGTTCTCCCGCGCCAAAGGGATGGAATTCGAGCCAGAACGCGGCATTCGCTGCACGATGTGTTTCGATATGCGGTTCGAGCGCACCGCCCTGCACGCCCACGAGAACGGATTTAAGGTCTTTACCAGTTCGCTCGGCATTTCCCGCTGGAAGAACATGGACCAGATTAACGACTGCGGAACGCGGGCCGCCGGGCATTATCCGGGGGTAACCTACTGGACCTACAACTGGCGCAAAGGGGGCGGGGCAAACCGGATGTACGAGATTGCCAAGGAAGAAAATTTCTACGCCCAGCAATATTGCGGCTGCATATACTCCTTGCGCGATTCCAACGAATGGCGGGTCAAACAGGGCCGCGAGGAAATCGAGATCGGCGAGACGTTCTATGAGGACAAACTGGCCCCTTTCAAACGAAATTCTTAAGCTCCTTTCTAACCCGCCGTCATCAGGGCTTTTTCTGAGATGACGGAAAGATGAAGAAATGTGTGTGAACATGGAGTCTGCGACATTTTGCCGCATGCCCGGCCCGTTGCCCTGTATGCGCCATCTCCTCTATGAAATAGAGATATGGCTGCGGGAAATTCACAATCAATATTGCAAAATCTGCCGAAACTGGTACTGGCGCCGGTTCCGTTACCTGTTCTAAGGCCAATGCTGGCCCGCATCGTCAGCGGTGTGGCGCGGCGGCATCCGGAGCTTTTTGCAAGGCTTGGTGACAACAAAGATAAACGCATTCTCATTGATCCGGTGAACATGCCCTTTGTCCTGCTTTTGCAGCCTCATCCGGACCGGCCGCGCCTCAAAGCTTTCCGGCGCAGGCAAAACATCCCCCATGATGCCCGTATCACCGGAACTTTCCTGACATTGCTGGAGATGATTGACGGACAGACCGACAGCGATGCCCTGTTCTTCAGCCGCGACCTGCTGATTGAGGGCGATACCGAGGCCGTGGTTGCGCTGCGCAACGCGCTGGATGATATGGACGTAACGCTGGCCGAAGACCTTGTTTCCTCGTCCGGCCTCCTTTCCGGCCCAGCGCGCCGATCCCTCAAGTTTCTTCGCAAGGTAAAAAGCCATGAACGACAATGAAATGCAGCGCCCGGAAATCGTCTGCCCGGCGGGCACCCCGGCGGCCTTGCGTACGGCTGTGAATGCCGGGGCGGACGCCGTCTATTGCGGCTTTCAGGGGCCCACCAACGCCCGTAATTTTCCCGGCCTGAACTTCACACCGCAGGAGCTGGAGCAGGCCATCCCGTATGCCCATGAGCGCGGGGCAAAGGTACTGGTAGCGCTGAACTCATTTCCACCGGCGGGGCAGATGCAACGCTGGAAAGACGATGCAGACTGTGCTGTCAGGGTGGGAGTGGATGCCGTGATTGTGGCCGATATCGGCATGGCCGATTATATGGCCCGCACGCATCCACAGCACAGGCTGCATCTGTCAGTTCAGGCCGGCGCTTCATCGCCGGAAGCGGTGAAGTTTTATTGCAGGGAATTCGGCGTGAAACGCGTTGTTCTGCCGCGTATCATGACCGTGGCGGAGATTAAGGACCTCAACGAACAGATCCCCTGCGAGGTGGAGGCGTTTATCTTCGGCAATATCGGCATGATGGCCGAGGGACGGTGCAGTCTTTCCTCTTACGCGACAGGCCACTCGACCAATATGGACGGCGTCTGTTCCCCGGCCAGCCATGTACGCTATGAGCATGACGGCGAAGGCAATCTCGCCACGCGGCTCGGCGCCTTTGTCACCGATTGTTATTCCTGCGGGGAAAAGGCCGGTTACCCGACGATCTGCAAGGGCCGATACAACGCCGCCGATAAAACCGGTTATTACGCTTTTGAAGAGCCTGTCAGCCTTAACCTCACGGCGCTTTTGCCGGAAATGATGAAAGCGGGCGTCTGCGCGCTCAAGATCGAGGGACGCCAGCGCAGCTGCGCCTATGTGAAGGCTGTTGTTTCCGCTTTCCGCAAGGCGGTGGACGACCTGATGGAAGGACGAGAGATCGCCATGGCCGACCTGCTGGCGCTTACCGAAGGACAGCGCGAAACGCAGGGTGTGTTCGGCAGCAAGACCTGGAGATAACGCATGGAAAAAGAGCTTACCCTTGGCCCGATCCTGTTTAACTGGCCGGCTGAAACATGGCGGGATTTTTATTTCCGCATTGCCGACGAAGCGCCGGTGAATACGGTCTATATCGGCGAAGTCGTCTGCTCCAAACGCACGCCTTTTATCGAACCCTATTACGAAGAAGTGGCAAAACGCCTGACGGACGCCGGAAAAACAGCCGTCTTTTCAACGCTGGCCGAAGTTGTCAGCAAACGCGACCGTCAGCTCTCGGAAGCGCTGTGCGCCCTGGAAGATTATCCGGTTGAAATCAACGATGTGTCCGGCCTGTGGTTTATGGATAGCAAGCCCTGCCGCATCGGGCCGTTCGTCAATGTTTATAATGAACAGACGCTCGATGTGCTGGCACGGCACAATGTCACTCACATCTGCCTGCCGCCGGAGATTCCCGCAGAAACAATCGAATGCCTGGGAGCAAAAGCCAAAGCGCTGGGGATCACGCTGGAGGTTCAGGTTTACGGACGTATTCCGCTGGCCCTGTCGGCGCGCTGCTATCATGCCCGCGCTCACGGCAAGACGAAGGACAGCTGCCAGTACGTCTGCGAGGAAAGCCCGGACGGGATGGATTTACGCACGCTCGAGGAACAGCCTTTTCTGGCCATTAACGGGATACAGACGCTCTCCTACACCTGCCTCAACCTTGCCCATGAGATGGCGGCAATGTCAAAGACCGGGATCAACGCCTTCCGGCTATCCCCGCACAGTCATGACATGGTGGATGTCGCCAGAACCTATCGCTCTATTCTGGATGGTACGATGGATGCAGATGAAGGAACGGCGTATCTTTCTGACAACGGCCTCGGAGTACCCTTCTCAAATGGCTTCTATTACAAATCCGAAGGACATCAGTGGATTGACAAACGCGCCTGAACGGCACGTCTTTTTTCCATGACCGCACACTAAATCCCAGCCTTTCCATACCCTGCAGAACCCCGGCATAAATCCTGCTTGGTTTAGAGGTAGTATGCTTTTGCTTTTTTATTATGAAAAATAAAAAAGCTGGCATGCATTGTCTTGAAACAAGCGCGGAGGGCCCATGTGAGGCACCGATCGATGTTCCGGGACGGGCATTACTGGACTGTAGGAACCGGGCATATTTTGCCCGGCAGGGATGGTTTTGCCTTTAACGGAATAATTAAACGGAAGCGGGGAAGATGACGGACAGCGTTTCCCTCGGACCGGTCTTTATGAAGAATTTATTGGCCATCAGCAATGCGCAGAGCATTGTTGACAAGACGACGTTGCGCCTGTCCACCAGCAAACGCGTCAACAGCGCGCTCGACAATCCGCAGAATTTCTTTGCCTCCGAAGCCTTGAGCAGCCGGTCGAGCGACCTGCAACGCCTTCTCGACGGGATTGGTAAAAACATCCAGACCATCAAGGAAGCGCTGGCTGGTGTCGAGGCCATTGAAAAACTACTTAATCAGGCTGATGCTATTGCAACTGCCTCGCAGGAACTCTTCAATCTCGGAGATGTAGACCCTGAAATATACGAAGAAATTATTGATTTCAGCCCCACAGCGCTCAGCGCGCAAATTCTCGACAGGAACCCGGAGGCCTACTGGCGGCTGAATGATGCGGCTGGGCCTGCCGTGAACCTCGGAAGCATCGGCGCGGCTGTAGACGGCACCTACGTAAACGGCGTAACCCTTGGCCAACCAGCCCTGTACAGCAACGGCGGCGATGTCAGCGCCTCCTTTAGCGGCGCAAACCAGTTCGTCGATATCCCCGATCACAACAGCATCAACCTGCAAATTCAGGCAGAAAGAACCATCGAGCTTGTCTTCAATGCCAATACGACCGCGGGGCGACAGGTGCTCTATGAAGAAGGCGCCACCGTTAACAGCCTGACGATCTACATCGATAACGGATCTCTTTACATTACAGGCCGCGATGCCGGTGCATGGGGGCCGTTCAATATCAATGCGCCCGTTGTCGCCGGACAGACCTATCATATGGCGCTGGTCTTCGATCAGCCGAACGGAGAATTCCGCGGTTATCTCGATGGGACAGAGATCGGCAACGGGGCGGTGGGGCCTGCATTCCCGGCACACTCCGGCGATATCGGCATCGGCGGAATGAACGAAAGCGCCTGGTTCCATGACGGCGCGGTCAGCGGTAACGGGTTATATTTCAATGGCCGGATTTCAGATGTCGCGCTTTATAACGACGTTCTGAGCGATAATGAAATCGCCAGCCACGCCAACGCCCTGAACACGTCCACGACCACGCAATACCTGCACAGGCAGTTCGAAAATGTGATGGAGCAGATCGATCAACTGGTCAGCGATGCCACGCACCGCGGGATCGGGCTGCTGATTGAACAGGATTTGCGCACCGACTTTAACGAGCTTCGCTCCAGCTACCTGATTACCCAAGGAATTGATTTCACATCGGCGGGGCTCGGTATTGTCCGGAATGATTTCAACAACGGCGATGATCTTGAGGATGTGATTGAGAGCGTGCGTGCCGCCCTTATCGACGTTAGAAATTACGGCTCCTCACTCGTTAATGATCTTAATATCATCGAAACACGAGAGGATTTCATTGAGAGCTTTGCCAACACGCTGGAAGAAGGATCCTCCGATCTGACCATTGCAGATATGAACGAGGAAGGGGCCAATCTTCTGGCCGCGCAAACACGGCTTTCGCTGGCCGTTACGGCGCTCAGCCTTGCCAATATTTTCAGCGCGTCAATTCTGGATCTGTTTTCAGGACAATAGCGTATCAGGCAGAGTCTTCTTTCGCCGCTTCACCGTCTTCATCATCGCTGTCACTTTTTGCGCCGGGACGGGTTTGCCAGAGTTCACGGATCTTGCCCGGCAGCTCTTTCGGGCTGAAAGGTTTGTGAATAACACCGATAACACCAAGACGCTTATAATCGTCCAGCATTTCGACCTTTTCCTTGCCGGTCAGAAAAATAATGGACGGATTATCGTAATCCGGAGACTTCAGCAGCCATTTAATCATTTCCGGCCCGTCCATTTTTGGCATGCTCAAATCCATGATGATCAGTTCCGGCGTAAGTTCACGGATCCGGGTCAGAAGCTCATTGCCGTCAGGGCAGGAAACAATGACAAAATCCTCGTCATCAACCGCCCGCATCAGCGACATTTTCACTATATCTCTCATGTCCGGATCGTCATCGACGTGTACGATCCGCATCGGAAAATCAGACATTTTTGAAACCTCTTCCGACCATTATCCCTTAAAATCCTAAAAAAGGGAAAACAGGCATACTCTTGTCCTCAGGCAACCTTGCGCTTGCCCTGCTTCAGACAAACGAGAAGCTTCTGCGGATCTTCATGGTCATGCTCCACAGCAAAGCCGAGTTTGCGGCACATGCTGAGCATTTCCGTGTTCTCCGCCAGGACATTCCCCCAAAGCTCGGAAATCCCCTGATCGGCGGTATAATCGATAAGCTCTTCCATCAAAACCGTGCCGATCCCCTTGTTCTTCATGTCAGAGCGGACAATCACGCCGAATTCTGCGCGCACAAGATCGGGATCTGAAGCCAGACGCGAAACGCCAAGAAGCTCGCCGTTTTTGATATCAAGCGCAACAAACGCCATCGCCCGCGCATAGTCGATCTGGGTCAGGCGGGCAATAAATTCGCGGGGGAGTTTTTTGACCGGCTTGAACAGGCGCATGCGCTGATCTTCCGGATCGGTTTTTTCGGTGAAGGTGTCATACAGCACTTCGTCTTCCGGCCGTATAGGCCGGATGAAGACCTCGCCGCCACTTTTGAGTTTTCTGTATTCTTCCAGTTCCTTCGGATAGGGGCGGATGGACAGGCGCGGATTTTCACCGGTACGCGGTCCCTTGACCTTCTTGGCCAGAATACGGGCATCGAGAGCAATAACCCCCTTGTCATCAGCCATCAGCGGATTGATATCCAGTTCATGTATCTCCGGATTATCAACGATCATCTGCGATATCCTGACCAAAGTAAGCGCGATAGCCTCCATATTGGCAGGCGGGCGATCACGGTAGCCCAGAAGCAGCTTGTAGATATTGGTCTTGCCGATCAGGTCTTCTGCCAGCTTGAGATCAAGCGGCGGCAGGGTCACGGCACGGTCGGCAATCACCTCCACAGCCGTCCCGCCGGCGCCGAACAGGAGAACGGGTCCGAACGTCCGGTCCTCGCTGACGCCGACGATAAGCTCATGCGCATTGGTGCGGCGGATCATCGGCTGGACGGTAAAGCCGTCGATTTTGGCCTTGGGAAACATCTTGGTGATGCGCTCCAGCATGGCATGCGCTTCTTCCTGCGCCGCCTGCGCACTCGGCAGGTCAAGGGCAACGCCGCCCGCATCCGACTTGTGGGAAATATCTTCGGACAGGATCTTGATAACCACTTCGGAATAAGGACCGTCCTTCAGGATAGCGCCGGCTGCATCGTAAACCGCTTCGGGACTGTCGACTTTGAAGGTCGGGACAACCGGAATACCGTAGGCTTCCATGACCGACTTGGCTTCCGGCTCGGTCAGCATTTGCCTGTTCTGATCCAGAACCTCGGAGATAATTCTCTGCGCGGCTTTTGAGTCCGTCACATAATCTTCCGGCAGGCTTGGCGGGGCGCGCATGAGTTTTTCCTGCGCCTTAACGTGACGGGTGAGATAGCTGAAACCGCGAATGGCATCGGCCGGGGTGTTGAATGTCGGGATATTGTTCTCGGAGAACAGGGCGCGGGCCTCGCGGGCCGTCACCTCGCCCAGCCAGTTGGTCAAAACGATTTTCTGGCGGTCGTGCTTCTTATTATAGGACTCGACGGCCTTGATTGTGGACCTGGCGGCATCGAGGCTGTCGGCCAGCGCCGTCGGACAGTTCATCACAAGCACGGCATCGACGTTTGGATCGGCCAGCGTCAGCTCAATGGATTCCTCATAGCGCTCTGCCGGAGCGTCCCCGATAATATCGACCGGGTTCATGTGCGACCAGGAGTCGGGAAGAACCTTGTTCAGGGCCTCGACCGTCTCCGGCTCCAGGGCGGACAGGTTGCCATTATAGTCCTCCAGACGGTCAACGGCGAGAACACCCGCTCCGCCGCCGTTTGTAACAATCGCCAGATGATCGCCGCTGACCGGTTTCTGACGGCTCAGGATCTCGGCAGCGTGGAACAGTTCTTCCAGATCCGTCACACGCAGGATACCCGAGCGCTCGAACGCAGCGCCGTAAACATTGTCGGCCCCGGCCAGCGCTCCTGTATGAGAAGCGGCCGCAGCGGCACCGGCCTCATGGCGGCCCGACTTAATAACGACGATCGGCTTGATCCGTGCAGCCGCCTTGGCGGCGGACATGAATTTTTTTGCATCCGATATCTGCTCAATATACATCAGGATCGCGCTGGTTTTGTGGTCGGAGGCCATGTAATCCAGCGTGTCCGCAATATCGACGTCCGACATGTCGCCCAGCGAAACCATATAGGAAAAACCGATCCCGCGCCCGTTGGCCCAGTCGAGAACGGAGGTGATAATCGCCCCGGACTGGGAGACAAAGGCAAGGTTGCCGGCCAGCGGCGTTTTATGCGCGAAGCTCGCATTCAGGCCTATACCCGGGATCATAAGGCCGATACAGTTCGGCCCCTGGATGCGTATCTGGTTCTTGCGGGCGATGGACTGCATCTTGTTGTCCAGCGCCTTGTCGTTGCGAATGCCCGCTGTAATGATGACGGTTGCCTTGGTCCCCTTTTTCGCCAGGTCCTCCATAACGCCGGGAACCGTTGCAGGCGGCGTTGCGATCACAGCCAGGTCCGGGGCCAGCGGCAGCTCTTCTGCGCTTTTATAACTCTGAATCCCCTCGATCTCGCCGCCTTTCGGGTTGACCAGCCAGACAGAGCCCTCGAACCCGCTTTCCAGCAGGTTCCTGGTCAGGACGTTACCCACCGAGCCGGGCCGCGCGCTGGCACCAAACAATGCCACCGAACGCGGGGCAAACATTTTATTGAGATTAAAGATTGTCATGACCGCCTTGCCATTCTTGATTTACGCAAAATTGTATCACACGAATTCTCTCTGACGATCATAAGCTATCCGGACCATAAATGAAGCGATAAAATGACGCGTTTTCCCTATTTTTTCCGCCCCCAATCAGGACGAAAGATGTTTTATTTTCAATGTTTTCGCGTGATTTCATAGACATAGTGCGTCACCTTTACGCACCCGCCTGAAAAGCCTTGAAGCATTGGCCGGAGCCTGCGAAAATACCTGACGAAAAAATGAATAGACAAGACCAGCGGGTATAAAATGACTGACACACAGCCATCGCTTTGTATCGAGCGCAGCGAGATCGATTCCCTCTTTTCTGCACTGAAGCAGCGCGGATACCAGATTGTCGGGCCGACAGTCCAAAATGAGTCCATCGTTTTTGACGAACTTGACGAAGTGGAAGACCTGCCAATTGGCTGGACGGACGAACAGGAAGCCGGGAAGTACAGCATCAAGCGCCGCGACGATCAGGCGCTGTTCGGCTACAATAACGGCCCGCATTCATGGAAAAAATTCCTGTACCCTTCCAGGGTCAAGCTCTGGTCGGCAAACAAGACGGATGACGGGTTTTCCGTCGAGGAACTGGAACCTAGCCCCCCGCAATACGCCTTTATCGGTGTCCATTCCTGCGATCTGAATGCCATCGAGATCCAGGACAAGATTTTTATGAGCCCGGAAACTGCCGACCCGAGATACGGACGCAAGCGCGAAAAAGCCTTTATTATTGTTGCCCAGTGCGGGCAGGCCTGCGCCACGTGTTTTTGTGATTCCATGGGCACGGGACCGCGGGCCGAAAAAGGCTTCGACCTTGCCCTCAACGAAATTATTGACGGGGACAGGCATTATTTCGTCATCGAGACCGGCTCCGAGCGAGGCGCGGAGGTACTGGCCGACCTTAAAACGCAGGAAGCCGGGGAAACCGACACGGCCGCCGCGCAGGCGAGAACCGAAAAAGCGCGTTCCATGCAGATCCGTGGTATCAACAATGAAGGCATCAAGGAAATGCTCTTCGGCAGCTACGAAAACCCGCACTGGGAAAAAGTGGCCGAGAAGTGCCTGTCCTGCGCCAACTGCACACTGGCCTGCCCGACCTGTTTTTGTTCGAAGACCGAAGACCAGCTATCGCTGGACGGCACGCATGCCGAGCGCTGGCGGGAATGGGATTCCTGCTTCACGCTGGACTTTTCCTATATTCACGGCGGCACGATCCGCCAGAATGTCAGCTCACGCTACCGTCAGTGGATGACCCACAAGCTGGGCGCATGGATCGACCAGTTCGGCACCTCGGGCTGTGTTGGCTGCGGACGCTGCATCACATGGTGCCCTGTCGGCATCGACATTACAGAGGAAGTGGCGACACTTCGGGCCAGTGAAGAAATGGGTAAAGAAGCATCACCGAGTAAAGAGGAAGCAGCATAATGAAAATCGAAGAGATCAAAGACATTCTGGGCGGCAATCCGTTCTTTGAAGGTATGGACCCCGGGCAGGTGGAATTTGTCGCTGGATGCGGCAAGCTGGTGCATTTTGAGGCCGGTGAATTCCTGCTCAAGGAAGGCGACGAAGCCAACAAGTTTTTCATCGTCCGTCACGGCGATGTCGCGATCGAGAGCTATGTCCCGACCAGCGGTCCGCTCACCACAATGACGATCAGGGAAAAAGGGATCGTCGGTTATTCCTGGCTGTATCCGCCCTACCGCAACGGGTTCGACGCGCGGGCCATGAACTCGGTCAGCGCCATTGAAATGGACGGCGAGTGCCTGCGTAAAAAAGGAGAGAACGACCACGAGCTTGGTTACGAGCTGATGAAGCGCTTTGCGCATGTCGTTCTCGACCGCCTGCAGGCCACGCGCCGCCAGATGCTCGATGTTTATGCCACGCAGATGGAGAACAAAGCCGATGCCGCTTGATAATGCGCACAAAACATCTCATGTCGCTCTGAAGTCCGAAGAGGCAGCTGTCGCCGCCGACCCGATGGCGCCGGAACCGTTTCGCGTCGTCAAGGTCAAAGAGGAAATCGAAGGCTGTGCAACCCTGACCGTCCAGCCGGAAACGGACGAAGGGAAAAAGCTCTGCTTCTTTTCCCCCGGCCAGTTTCACATGATCTATGTTTTCGGGCAGGGTGAAATTCCGATCTCGATCTCGGGCGATCCGAACAATCCGGGCCAGCTTGTCTTTACCATCATGGGCGTCGGCGCGGTCAGCAAGGCTCTGGCCAAACTGAAAGAAGGAGATCAGGTCGGCCTGCGCGGTCCTTACGGCAACACATGGCCGGTGGAAAAGGGCGCAGGCAAGGATGTGATGCTGATTGCCGGCGGCCTCGGGCTTGCCCCGCTACGCCCCGCGATTTACTCCATTCTGGCCGGACGCGACCTCTATAGCCGCGTGATGCTGCTTTACGGATCAAGACGCCCGGAAAACATCCTGTTCCACGATCAGCTTGAGCAATGGAACAAGCGAATGGAGATGAATGTCGGAATTACGGTCGATGCCGCCGGGCGCGACTGGGACGGCAATGTCGGCGTGGTCACAGAACTGATCGAGGAAACCAGCTTTTCGCCGACCCGGACGATTGCCATGATCTGCGGACCGGAAGTGATGATGCGCTTTTCGGCAAACGCGCTGATCACCCGCGGCATGGATCCGAAAAACATATATGTATCGATGGAACGGAACATGAAATGCGCGGTCGGCCTTTGCGGGCGCTGCCAGTACGGTCCGTTCTTCATGTGCAAGGACGGCCCGGTCTTCTCGTTCGATCAGGTCGAAAAGCTCTATAAGGTAAGGGAGGTCTAATGAGCGGAAAACCAAAGCTTGCTGTCTGGAAGTTTTCTTCCTGCGACGGATGCCAGCTTACCCTTCTCGACTGTGAAGATGAACTGCTGACAGTTTGCGGCGCGGTTGACGTTGCCTATTTTGTCGAAGCCTCGCGGGAAATGCTCCCC
Source organism: uncultured Pseudobdellovibrionaceae bacterium (assembly GCA_964552285.1). Taxonomy (GTDB): domain Bacteria; phylum Pseudomonadota; class Alphaproteobacteria; order Micavibrionales; family Micavibrionaceae; genus CAZKGT01. The sequence continues at coordinate 22,390 of CAZKGT010000001.1, forward strand.
GGGCCCTATGACGTATCGCTGGTGGAAGGCTCGATTACGACGCCGCATGAAGCCGAATTGATACAGGAAGTCCGGGCGCTGTCCCGCTATCTGGTGTCCATTGGCGCCTGCGCGACGGCGGGCGGCATCCAGTCCCTCAAGAACTTCGCCAATGTCGATGATTACATCAACACGGTTTACGCGCATCCCGAATATATCAAAACGCTCGATACGGCCACGCCCATTGCCGATCACGTGGACGTGGATTTCGAATTGCGCGGCTGCCCGATTGACAAGGGACAACTGCTGGAGCTGGTCAACGCCCTGCTCTATAACCGTAAACCCAATATTCCGACGCACAGCGTGTGCGTGGACTGCAAGCGGCGCGGCACCCCTTGCGTTCTGGTCAAGGGCATTCCCTGCATGGGTGCGGTCACGCACACAGGCTGCGGGGCGATCTGTCCGGCGCATAACCGCGGCTGTTACGGCTGCTTCGGGCCGATGGAAACGCCGAACGGGAAATCCCTGGGTGACTGGCTTGTTGAAAACGGCATGTCCAGCGAAGACGATGTTGTGCGCATGTTCCGTACTTTCAACGCCGGCGCACCGGACTTCCGGGAAGCTGGCAACAAATACGCGGAAGAGAAATAGTTTTATTTTCAAACCACAGATGGACACAAATATACACAGATAAAGATGAATGATTATGAAAAATATTTGTGTTAATCCGGGTTCATCTGTGGTTAAAAAATTCCTTCGGAGAAGAAAAGATGGCTGATACGAACAGAACGACGAAGATCCAGGTGGACTACCTTGCCCGCGTCGAGGGCGAAGGGAACATGACCATTGAGGTCGACAAAGGTGAACTGAAAGAGATTTACTTCGGCATTCACGAGCCGCCGCGTTTCTTCGAGGCCTTCCTGCGCGGGCGAAAATTCACCGAGGCCCCGGACATTACGGCACGGATCTGCGGTATCTGTCCGGTTGCTTACCAGATGAGTTCCGTGCATGCGATGGAAGATGCCATCGGCGCAAAAATCACGCCGTGGGTGCGCGACATGCGCCGCTTCCTTTATTGCGGCGAGCACATCCAGAGCCACGTTTTGCACGCCTACCTGCTGCACGCCCCGGATTTTCTCGGTTATGAAAGCTCGATCCACATGGCGGCCGACCACCCGAATGAGGTGGAGCATGGTCTGCAACTGAAAAAGGTCGGCAACGATATCATGGAACTGATCGGCGGGCGCGCCGTGCACCCGATCAATGTCAAGGTCGGCGGTTTCTACTCCGCACCGACGAAAAAGCAAATGCGTGACATCATTCCGGTGCTGGAAAAAGCGCGGGACATGGCCTATGAGGCCACCAAGTGGGTTTCCACCCTGCCGTTCCCGGAATTCGAGCGCGACTATATTTATACCTCGCTGCGTCATCCGGACGAGTATCCGTTTAACGAAGGCAACCTGATATCCAACCGCGGCCTTGATATGCCGCCGGCGGACTTCAACAAGGTGTTTGAAGAAGTTCATGTGAAATACTCGAACGCCCTGCATTGCCGCTTCCGGGACACGCAGGAATGCTACCTGTCCGGCCCGATGGCGCGCTGGGTGCTGAACCACGACCGCCTGCCGGACGACGTGCTGTCACTGGCTGACGAGGTCGGGCTCGACAAGAACTGCATGAACCCGTTCAAGAGCATTATCGCCCGTTGTCTCGAAACCTTCTATTGCTGCGGCGAAGCGCTCAGGATCGCCCAGAATTACGACCTGCCCGACGCCCCGTCCATTGAATTGGAAGTCAAAGCCGGCGAGGGTCACGCCATCACCGAGGCCCCGCGCGGTACGCTTTATCACCGCTACAAGGTTAACGATGAGGGCCTGATCGAGGATGCTCAGCTCGTCATCCCGACCTCGCAGAACCAGGCGATGATCAACGACGATCTTTATGACTTCGTTCCGCAGTTCCTGCATCTTGACGATGACAAGCTGCAATGGCACTGCGAACAACTGATCCGCAATTACGACCCGTGCATTTCCTGCGCCACGCACTTCCTGAATTTGACGGTGAAGCGGACTTGACCGGTACACTCATCATCGGCATAGGAAACCGCTTTCGCGGTGACGATGCGCTGGGGTGTATTCTGGCCGACCAGTTGAAAGAGCACGGCTTCAATGCCATGGAGCATAGTGGAGAGCCTGCCTCGCTGATGGATGCCTGGCAGGGGTATGATCCGGTGATCCTGATTGATTGCGTGTTTTCGGGTGCCGCGCCCGGGACCATCCACCATTTCGATCTCCAGCAGGACAAGCTGCCCGCCGATTTTGCCAAGCCGACCACGCATGCGGTGGGGATTGCCGAAGCGGTTGAATTCGCCCGCGTGCTTGGTAAACTGCCCCCGCATATTGAATTTTACGGTGTCGAAGGGGCGGCTTATGAATCCGGGGAAAGCCTCACTCCAGCGGTGAAAAAGGCGGCGGAAGAGTTGAAAGAAAAAATATTAACCACAGAGATCACGGAGAACACAGAGAGATCACAGAGTTAAATAGAGCTTTTCTCTGTGATCTCTGTGCACTCTGTGGCGAATAAGAAAGGAAAGCCAATGCATGAATTCAGCCTGATGCGCGATTTGCTGCGCAAGATCAAAGTCATTTCCGACGATAACGGCGGCGCGAAAGTGGTCGGCGTTTCGGTCTGGCTGGGAGCTCTCTCGCATATCACGCCGGAGCATTTCGCCGAGCATTTCGAGGAGGAAACCAAGGGCACGATCGCCGAAGGGGCCAAGCTTGACGTCATGCAGGATAACGACGAAAAACACGAGAACGCGCAGGATATCCTGCTCAAAGAAGTTGAAATCGAAAACGCCGCGTAAGAATTTTACCGCTAAAGGTTACGAAGGCTACCAAGATAAAACGCGCGAAATTGTCATCCCGACTGAAATGGAGGGATCTTCCCCGTTATCAGCTTGGTAAGATCCCTCGCTTTGCTCGGGATGACAATTATGTTCAGTGGTAAAAAAACAAGACAAAGAATTATCGTCACCGGCGCTGTGCAGGGCGTGGGATTTCGGCCTTTCGTTTACAGGATCGCCTGCGAACAAAATCTGGCCGGATGGGTGCAAAACACACCGGAGGGTGTGATTATTGAAGTTGAAGGGGAAGAGGCCGCGCTCACCCGTTTTGACCAAACCCTGAAAAATGACCTGCCGCCAGTGGCTTCAATCCGATCCCTGAATGTTGAAGTCATCCCGCCCGAACAGGCGACTGAATTTGAAATTATCCATAGCGATACGGCGCAAAACCCGTCAGCAACCGTGCTGGCCGACCTAGCGTTGTGCGAGGACTGCCTGCGGGAGATGAACGATCCGACGGACCGGCGCTACCGCTATCCTTTCATCACCTGCACCAATTGCGGGCCGCGCTTTACGATCATGGCCGGCCTGCCCTATGACCGGCCGCAGACGAGCATGGCAGCCTTCCCTTTATGTGATAAATGCACAGAAGAGTATGAAAATCCCCTCGACCGGCGCTTCCACGCCCAGCCGCTGGCCTGCCCGGATTGCGGGCCGCAACTGGCATTGCGGGATGCGGACGGGGCCGTTGTTGCAGAAAAAGAGAGCGCACTTCAGAGATCCGCCGCAGCCATCCGTGAAGGGAAAATACTGGCGATGAAAGGGCTTGGCGGCTTTCATCTCGTGTGCGATGCGAGAAACGAGGATGCCGTTCGGCAGCTTAGGGAGCGTAAATACCGCCCGGCCAAGCCGTTTGCCGTGATGGTCCCCTCACTGGAAGCCGCGCAGGCGATCTGTGAGGTATCGGAAACGGAGGCCGGATTGCTGGCATCCGCGCAGGCCCCGATTGTCTTGCTACAAAGAAAGCCCTCTCCCCTGCGGGGAGAGGGTTGGGTGAGGGGGGGAAGAAGTCCAAAGGTCGATATTGATTGCCCTTCGGAATTATCCCCCCCCTCACCCAACCCTCTCCCCGCAGGGGAGAGGGCTTTATCCGCTCTGGCTGATGACGTCGCCCCCGGCAATCCCAATCTCGGCGTGATGCTGCCCTATACACCGCTGCATCATTTGCTGATGCAGGAGCTGCAATGCCCCGTCGTCGCCACCAGCGGCAACCGGGCGAGCGAGCCGATCTGCACGGATGAGAATGAAGCGCTGGAACGGCTGTCCGGCATTGCCGACCTGTTCCTAATCCATAACCGCCCCATCGTCCACCGGGCAGACGATTCCATCGTCCGGGTTATGGGCGGGCGGCCCGTGATGTTGCGCAGGGGGCGGGGCTATGCGCCGATGCCGTTCTTTATAGAAGACAGTACAGATAAAAATATTCTTGCCGCCGGCGGCCATCTGAAAAACACCGTGGCCCTTGCCGTAGGCGGCCAGATCGTCGCCAGCCCGCATATCGGTGATCTCGATACGCCGGAAGCATGCCGCGGCCATGAGCAGGCGATTGACACGCTCTGTGATCTTTACCGTACACAGCCCGATCTTGTAGTCCATGACCTGCACCCGGATTACATGTCAACGAAAATGGCGCAGGAGCGCTTTGCGCAATGCGAACCGGTCCAGCATCATTACGCGCATGCGCTGGCCTGCATGGCCGATAACAGGCTGGAAGGCGGAGCGCTGGCCGTGGTCTGGGACGGTACAGGGTACGGTACGGACGGCACGATCTGGGGCGGGGAATTTCTGACAATTACAGAAGATGGGTTTGAGCGTACTGCTCACCTCCTGCCCTTCCCGTTACCCGGCGGGGATGCGGCAGCGAAAGAGCCACAGCGGACAGCGCTCGGAATGCTCTTCGCGATGGGTCGCAGCGATGCATGGGAAGGAGAGAACAAAGACCTGCTGCTGCAAACACTGAACAAAAACATAAACTGCCCCCTGACCTCCAGCGCAGGGCGCTTGTTCGACGGCGCGGCGGCACTGCTGGGCCTTTGCCAGAAGAACACATTTGAGGGGCAAGCTGCTATGGCCCTTGAATTTTCTGCCACCACTGAAACGGAAGACATCTATCCTTACGAGATTTCCGGTAACGTCATCGACTGGCGGCCGATGATTGCCGCTTTAATGGAAGACAACAAAGCGCTGGCTCCTACCAAATTCCACAACACGCTGGCTGCAATTATCACCGACATTGCAAAAAGGTCAGGCCAGAAAAAAACCCTGCTCACCGGCGGCTGCTTCCAGAATAAAACGCTGCTGGAAAAAACCATTACACGGCTCTATGATGCGGGTCTGGAACCATACTGGCACCGCGACATCCCGCCCAACGACGGCGGCCTTGCCGTAGGCCAGATCATTGCTGCCACGAAAAAGCGTGCAAAATGAACAAGGTAAGCGCTATCATCTTCGATCTGGACGGGGTCCTGATAAAGGGATCAAACGAGAGCTATTATGATGCCTACGACAAGGCCCTGAAATCCGTGGGGCTGGACATCCCGCGTGAAACGCAGATTGAAGGCTACCTCGCGCACTGGAGCAAACCCCATCACGTACTGCTCGGCCTTTTTATCGACGATCCCGATACTCTGCGCGAGGCCTGCGAAGTGTACGAACGGGAAGTCCTGTCCGAACAGTTCTTTGACAAAGTGCAGGCCGTTCCCGGTATAAAAGAAGCGCTTTTGTCCCTGCACGCGGCCGGGATTAAGATGGGGATCGCCACCGGCATGCACCACGATCAGGTGCCCTTCGCGCTCAAGAAAATCGGCGTCAGCGAAGATATTTTCGGCGCCGTCATGAGCGGTTATCAGGTTCAAGATCCGGCCCACCAGAAACCCGACCGCTATATGGTCGATGTCATTCTGGCGGATCTTGAAAGACCCCATGGCGAAACGCTCTTCGTCGGGGACAGCAAAACCGATATCCAGATGGGTCATAATGCCGGAAACCGCACCGTGGCCGTCCTGACAGGTAATATGAACCGGCAGGACGCACAGGCGCAAAATGCCGACCATATTCTTGAAACGGCGTCAGAACTGACGGGCCTTTTAGGTCTCGCGCCACCCCACCTTTCCAGACCTATGGAGAATGTACCATGTGCCTAGCCGTACCCGGACAAATCGTCAGCATTGAAGGTGAAGGGATGGAACGCCTTGCCCGCGTCCGGTTCTGCCAGATCGTGAAGGAAGCCAACGTGTCCTTCGTGCCAGAAGCGGGCATAGGCGATTACATCCTCGTCCATGCGGGCGTGGCGATTTCGCGCGTTAACGAAGATGAAGCGCAAAAGACATTCGCGTATCTGGATGAAATCGGCGAAGTGCAGGAGCAGCTTGGATGAGCGCTGCCGGACAGAACGATATTATTCTGGATTTTCCGGAGGAGCGCCTTTTGCCCTCCCTGATTGAGGCGCTCAGGGAAGGGTTCTTCGAAGTCCCTCCCGGCGCGGTGACGGAAGAGGAAGTCTCCAAAATTGAGGCCGATCCGGAAGCCTATCTTGCAAGCCTGAATGACAATACACCCGGAGAAATAGAACTCCTCGACGGAACAAAGGTCCCAAAAGTGCCGCAGGAGTGTTTATGGCTCTCGCAAGGCGACGAGTTCATCGGCACGTTCAATATCCGGACGGAACTCTCCCCCAATCTTTTAGAAAACGGAGGCAATCTGGGCTATACGATCCGCCCGTCTTACCGGGACCGAGGCATGGCCACGCTGGGCACAAAGCTGAGCAAGGATTACGCCCGGGAAAAACACGGCATGAGCCGCTTGCTGGTGACCTGTCTGGTCGAAAATGCTGCTTCGGAGCGCGTCATTATCAAGAATGGCGGCATCTACGAGGACACGGTTGAAAAACCCGTTGGCGGCTTCGGCCCGACAAAACGGTTCTGGATTGATTTAACCGCAGGCGAGGAAAAATGAAATACGTAGACGAATTCCGCGATCCCGAAGCTGCCCGCAAATATGCGGAAGAGCTTCGCAAAATCACCACGCAGCCCTGGACGATCATGGAGGTCTGCGGCGGGCAGACGCATGCGATTGTCCGGTTCGGGATTCAGGATTTGCTGCCGCCGGAAATCAACCTCGTGCACGGGCCGGGCTGTCCGGTTTGTGTGACGCCGCTGGAACAGATCGACAAGGCGCTTGAGATTGCGGCGCGGCCTGATGTGATCTTTACCTCTTTTGGTGACATGCTGCGCGTGCCGGGAAGCAACAAGGACCTGCTTTCGGTGAAGGCGGAAGGCGGGGATGTCAGGATCGTCTATTCGCCGCTTGATGCCGTGAAGATTGCGCAGGACAATCCGGATAAGGAAGTTGTGTTCTTTGCCGTCGGGTTCGAAACCACTGCGCCCGCCAACGGCATGGCTGTGTACAGGGCCGCGCAGATGGGCCTCACAAATTTCTCTGTTCTGGTTTCCCATGTGCTGGTACCGCCGGCGATTGAGGCAATCCTTTCCTCACCGGAAAACCGGGTGCAGGGCTTTCTGGCCGCCGGGCATGTGTGTACCGTGATGGGCTATACCGAATACCCGCCGCTCAGCGAAAAATATAACGTGCCAATTGTCGTCACCGGGTTCGAACCGCTCGATATCCTGCAAGGCGTTTATATGTGCGTGAAGCAACTTGAGGAAGGCCGCGCCGAAGTGGAAAACCAGTACACCCGCGCCGTGGCCAAGCGCGGCAACACCCCGGCGCAGGATCTCGTTTCGAAAATCTTCAAAATTTCCCCGCGCAAATGGCGCGGTATCGGGGAAATTCCGCAAAGCGGGCTGGCGCTCGCCGACGAATACGCGGCCTTTGATGCCGAAACCAAATTCGGCGTTGCGGACAACAGTGTCGAGGAACCGGAGGAATGCATCTCCGGACTCATCCTGCAGGGCCTCAAAAAGCCGCACGAATGCCCGGCCTTTGGAACAAAATGCACGCCGGAAAAACCGCTCGGGGCCACGATGGTTTCCGGCGAAGGGGCCTGTTCGGCCTATTATCGCTATCAGCGTGTGGAAGCGGCGGAATAGGCTTTTGACCTTAAACTGTCATCCCTCACATGCGTTCGGGATGACAGCTGAAAAGGTTTGCTGTAAATTGTCCGGCGCACATAAAAAAACAGGAAAAAAACAATGATACTTCTTACCGGCGCGGCCGGCTTTATTGGATTTCATACGACACAGGCTTTGCTGGCGCGCGGAGAGACCGTGATCGGCGTCGACAGCCTCAACGATTACTACGACCCGGCACTGAAACAGGCCCGCCTCAAGCAGCTTGAAGGACGCAACGGTTTTACCTTTTACAAGGCCGATATTGCCGATAAGGAGGCCATTGCCGAGATCATGGAAAAGCATCCGGGGATCGACCGGATCATTCATCTCGCCGCGCAGGCCGGGGTGCGGTACAGCCTTGAAAACCCGCACGCCTATGCGCAGAGCAATCTCGACGGGCATCTGGTGATGCTGGAGGCCGCGCGGAACAAGGGAAATGACCTGAAGCATTTTGTCTATGCATCCTCCTCTTCCGTGTACGGAGCCAACACCAAACAGCCCTTTTCCATTGACGATCCGGTCTGCCAGCCGGTCTCGCTTTACGCTGCGACCAAGCGTGCGGGCGAGTTGATGGCCCAAAGCTATGCGCATCTCTACCGCTTTCCAGCAACGGGGCTGCGGTTTTTCACCGTTTACGGACCGTGGGGACGCCCGGATATGGCATATTTTTCCTTCACCAAGGCGATCAGTGAAGGCAAGCCGATCACCGTTTTCAACAACGGTGACATGAAGCGCGATTTTACCTGGATCGACGATATCGTGGCGGGCATTCTCGGCGCGCTCGACACGGTTCCGAAGGCAGACGATCCGTACACGATCGGCGGCGCGCCGCACCGGGTCTTTAACCTCGGCAACCACAAATCCGAAGGGCTGCTGGAATTCATCGAAACCATCGAAAAATCGCTTGGCAAGGAAACCAAAAAGGTGATGGCACCGATGCAGCCCGGCGATGTCTACGAAACCTACGCCGATATCGACGCCACGCGCGAGGTGCTGGGCTTCGAACCTTCCACCCCGATCAGCGAAGGCATTCCGAAGTTTGTCGAATGGTACAAGGAATTTTACAAGGACGCGGCATGAAAATAGCCATCACAGGCGGAAGCGGGTTTATCGGCGGGCGGCTGGCGGCGCTGCTCGGCGCGCAGGGACACCAGGTCGTTATTCTGGATACGCAGGCGCCGGAACCGGTTGATGTTACGGACCGGGGGGCCGTGATCGCTGCGCTGAAGGGCGTGGACGTGATTTATCATCTGGCCGCCGCGCACCGGGACGATGTAAAGCCGGTGGAGAAATATTACGAGGTTAATGTCGGCGGGGCGGAAAATATCGTAGCTGCCGCCGAAAAGCACAACATAAAAACCATCATCTTCACCAGCACGGTTGCCGTGTACGGTCTTGATGCCGGGGAATCGCGGGAGGACAGCCCCGCCGCCCCGTTCAACGATTACGGGCGCAGCAAGCGCCAGTCCGAGGACGTCTTTCAGGCCTGGGCCGAGTCAAACCCGCTCAACACGCTGACCATGATCCGGCTGGTGGCCACGTTCGGGCCGGGCAACCGGGGCAATATCTATAACCTGATGAACCAGATCTACCGCGGGCGCTTTGTGATGATCGGCCGCGGGGAAAACCGCAAGTCCATCGCCTATGTCGAAAACGTTTCGGCCTTTCTGGCGCACTGCCTTGGCTTCAGGCCGGGCGTGCATCTCTACAACTACGCCGACAAGCCGGACCTTACCATGCATGAGCTTGTGCACGACGTCCGTCATGCGATGGGAAGGAAGGGACCGGGGCCGAAACTGCCTTATCCTTTGGGAATAGCCGGCGGTAAAGTGTTCGATGCGCTGGCAAACGTCACAGGCAAGACCTTCCCCGTCAGCGAAATCCGCGTGCGTAAATTCTGCGCCAATACGGTAGTCAATGCCGACAAACTTAAGGAAACCGGTTTCGTTGCGCCCTACACCCTGCAACAGGGTTTTGCTGAGATGGTCAGCGCAGAGTTCGAGACACGGGAAGCCGCCTGATTTTTTTAACACAGAGATCACGGAGTAAAATATCCCACCGCTGTCATCCCGAGCGAAGCCGAGGGACCTTACCCGCTATCCGCATCTAAGATCCCTCGGCTTCGCCCGGGATGACAGGAATAGGCAATCTCTGTGAAACTCTGTGTTCTCTGTGGTAAAAGAGCATATGGCCAAAAAACTTCTCTACATCATCAATCATATGGACTGGTTCTGGTCGCACAGGCTGCCGCTGGCGGCGGGGGCGCGGAAGGCGGGATGGCAGGTGAGCGTGGCCTGCGAAGGTGCGGGCGGTGATGAGAAATTAGCGGCGCACGGATTTGAAGGGGTGGAGCTTCCTCCCGCGCAAAATGCACTTTCCTTGCTGAAAGCTATCTTTGCCATTCGTCAAATCCTGCAGGAACACAAGCCCGATCTTGTCCATGCGATTACTCTGAAATACGCCTTCATGCTGGGTCTTGCCGCACGGATGAGCGGGAAGACGCGCCTTGTCTATACGATTGCCGGGCTCGGCTACCTGTTCTCCGGGGAGGGATGGAAGCCGCGCCTGCTGCGGCTGGCCGTGGGGCCGCTTTTGAAACTTGCCTTGCGCCATAAAAACGCGGTGCTGATCTTCCAGAACCCCGATGACCAGAAGCTGCTCATTGACCGCGGCTTCGCGCGGGAAGAACAAACGGTCCTGATCCGTGGCTCCGGAGTGGATATGGAAGACTTTCCGTTCGTCCCTGAACCGGAAGATGAGATGCCGCTTGTTGTCATGCCGACGCGGCTTGTCCATGACAAGGGCGTGGCCGTGTTTGTCGAGGCGGCAAGGCTGCTGAAAGATAAGGGCGTAAAGGCCCGCTTTGTCGTTGCGGGAGGCCTTAGCGCCCATAACCCACTTGCCATCACCGAGGCTGAGATGAAAACGATGGTGGCAGACGGCGCCGCCGAATGGGCAGGGAAAGTCGATAATATGCCTGCGCTCTATGCCGCCTCAACCCTCATTGTCTACCCTTCCTACTACAAGGAGGGCGTGCCCAAAGTCCTGCTGGAGGCGGCCGCCACAGGCCGGGCGATCGTCACAACCGATCATCCGGGCTGCCGCGAGGCCGTGAAAAATGGTGAGAACGGACTGCTGGTGCCGGTTAAGGATGCACAGGCCACGGCGGAAGCCGTGCGCAAACTGCTTGAAGATAAAACACTTCGGCAGCAAATGGGCAAGGCCAGCCGGACACTGGCGGAAGAAGAGTTTGAGGTAAAACTGGTGGTGAAAAAGACTCTGAACGTTTACCGGCTTCCGTCCTGATATATTGTCTTCAAGGTATTTTCCCGAGACTTTCCTGTTGCAATGCCCCTAATTTTCATGCAGGAATGTACGTCTTAAATAAGAAAACTATTTTAACAGGGAAAAGTTATGCTTGTTGTGGGGGACAAGGCAGAGGATTCCTTTGTGCATGGCCGCACACAGGGATTTGCCGAAATAAGATCGCTCATCGCGTTCCGTAAAAAGTTTTTTACCGAATATGATCTTTCCGATTATTCGGAGACGTCTATCCATCCGGAAATGTTCAACTATTCAGAAGACGCGCACAGGGCGCATTTTCTGGATTCCCTGCCCCACATTCTGGAACAACTGGAACAACTGGAGCGAACAGGCAAAAAAGACAGCTACAAGGAAGGCCGTCTTTCTGCCCTCCTGGACTTTCAGGCATGTCTTCATCCCGATCATTTCCCTTTGCACTCCTATTTACTGCCCGTTCCACAATCCATAGCCGAGTCCGGTAAAAAAGACGCCATGACGGACCGGATGAAAGCAATCCTGTTCGAGGTATGGCTGGATGTTTATTTCCGCGTGCGCGCCATGGCAGAACTGGGGTTCAGTCTACAAGGAGCGCACGATGGAGACTTGCCCGTGTACGTCGTGGGGTTTAGTGACTTGCGCCCTCCGAAGAAACCAAAATGGCCCAAAGATCATGACGTTGGCGTTCTGCAGCGTATACAGGAAACGCCGCATCCGGCAGACATGCTAAGCGCCATGGGATTAAATTCTGACGCCATTACCTCTTACCTGTCAGAAAATGTTGAGGATGCGCATCCCGAATTTGCCGATATGTTCAAAAGCGTACATGAGGATCCCAGGGCCAGAGCCCTGATGGAAATTCATACGCTGCTCAGCAATTACAAGGTGATGCTCGCCAAAGATGATTTCAAGGACAGTCTTCCCGTAGATTCAAAAGGCAAGAACGAATACCAACAATTTTGCCGGGAAATATCCAAAGAGATAGCGGATATATATAAAGCCATTGCTCTCGCGCTTCTTGACGGAAAAACGCCGGAAGAATTGCTGAGCACTTCTCATGGCTGGTTCGATCTCGGCATAAACAGCTTTCGCGGTGCGGAGCCTGACGAGCGCTGGATGAGCGGCTTTAACGACATGAACACCATGGTCATGTCCGTCGATACGCGCAAACTGTTTGCGCATTCCGCCGAAACGTTCCGGAAACAGTTCGGCAGTGATTTTGCCAGCTACCTGCAGGAGAATATCATTGCAAAAAGGATGGCGGTTCATATTAGCAGTCTTATCGCCAGACATGCCGAAACGGCGGCAAGCACCCTGAACGAGTCACCCGTCGTCAGCCGGAATGTCCGTAATACCGCAGAACATATTCCATCGCTGAAAAATGCCTTTGTTCGCAGCAAAAGCCGCGTCGGCGAGGACGCCTATGCGCAAGCGATGGAAGAGGCCGGAAATGATCGAAGATCGATATGGGGAGAACCGGTCAGGCTTCTTGCCGCCTATACACGCGCTGTCCTCTGGGGAACAGGACGAAAGGCAGCGTCTCAAAATAACGGCAATCAGGCAACGGACAAAAAAGAGCCGCCGGGAGATACGCCCCGACCTTAGCAATCAACACCACATAAAAACAGTCATGGGATAAAGGGAAGACAGCGACATGGGTACAAGCCAGGAAAAAACACAAGATTCAGGCGCACCGGAGGACCGGAAGGAGAAATTGAAAAATCACCTCCGTAAACACTGGAGGAAATACGCCATAGGAACCGCGGCGGCGGCTGGACTTGGCGGCTATATGTGGTGGCAATCGCCTGCTGAGGAGCAGAATAACAGCCCAACGCCGTCCCACGCCGAGTTTAACTGGGTTGCCATGCAGCATAAATCCGAAAAAGCCTGCCCTTTCCAGATCATAGAAGACCCCCCACCGCAGGAACAAGAAACATATGAAAGTGACGGGCCAGACGTTGGCTTCGTCGATGCTATGGGTACCGGTGATATCGAAGCAGCGCCAATGGGACCTGAGCAGATTGCCTGCATCGTTGCGACGTCCAAATTCGTTCAGTTAATGAGAAATGACCGTTTCGATCTGAAGAGCATCATAAAAACCCAGACAGGCGATGATACTTTCCGGGTTTCAGGAAGAACAAACGATGGGGTACGCGTTACCACGAATATGGGCGCAAACGATTGGAATACAATGCTGGCTGCACAGGAAGAAAAAATGGAGCCAGTCTGGTACCATCAGACCGATCCTCAAATTCCCGGCGGTTCCGGTGGTGGTAACACTGGTGGTGGCGGATCAACCTTAATGATGTTACTCGTCGGCATTATTGGTGCATCGGTCATTTTCCAAATCTGGAACTCAATCAAACAACGACGCATGATGCAGAACGGTGATGCCAATCCGTTTGGAAAGATGGGCAAGTCGCCGCTGAAGCTTGAAAAACAATCCCCTGTAAGGTTTTCGGACATTGCCGGTGCCCACGAAGCAAAAGATAAGGCAAGGCGCATTGTCGAATACATTAAAAACCCCGAGAAGTACCAACGTCTGGGATCTGAAATCTCGCGCGGTACGTTGCTGGTTGGTGCGCCCGGCAACGGTAAAACTCTCCTGGCAAAAGCCATCGCCGGGGAATCAGGTGTCAATTTCTTCTATACGTCCGGGGCAGAGTTCACGGAAATGCTGAAGGGGGTGGGCGCCAGCCGGGTTCGCAATATGTTCGAAGAAGCCCGTAAGAATGCTCCCTGTATCGTCTTTATCGATGAGATTGATGCGCTTGTGAAAAGCCGCGGCAACCCCATGGGAGATGGCGATGACCAGACCCTGACCCAACTTCTGGCGGAAATGGACGGCATTGCCGATAATGAGGGTGTTTATTTCATCGCAGCAACCAACAGGCCGGATATCATGGATGAGGCGGCCAAACGTTCAGGGCGTTTTGGCCATCAGATTGAAGTGCCTTCACCTAACCTGCTGGAACGTGAAGAAGTTATTCGGCTCTACATGAAAAAACACCCGCTGGCCCCCGGCATCGATCCCAGGGCGATTGCAAAAGGGACTCCCGGATTTTCGTGCTCTGATCTCCGGCAACTGATGAACGATGCCGGCCTTATTGCCGCCGACAAGGATCATAATGTCATTACCAAGGAAGATATTTATGAGGCCAAATATCAGGTCATGATCGGCGAGCGGCGCCAGTCGATGGTCGTTACCGAAGATGAAAGACGGAACACCGCTTATCATGAAGCCGGGCACGCCCTGATCGGAATTTTTCATGATCCGCCGTATTACGACCTTCACGGAGTTACGATTTTACCGCGCGGTCGGGCCATGGGCGTGACAATCAACCATCCGGACACCGACAGGCCGATGAGGGACTTTGGCAAAATGGAAGCCTATCTCGCCATGCTGACGGGCGGGCGGATTGCAGAGGAAATGATTTTTGACCGAAAGGAAGTCACTTTCGGCGCCTACGGCGATATTCAGATGGCCACCGACCAGATCCGGAAAATGGTTATGACGATGGGGTACGATGAGGATCTTGGTTTTATGAGCTACAACGAACAGCCGCAAACGATCATAGGACATAAGTCCGGCGGAGCAACCCTCTCCGATGAAACAAGAAGGGAGATAGAGGCCGCGTGCCGAAAACACCTGAAAGCAGCCAAGGAGCGAGGGGAGAAAATACTCCATGAGCATAGGGGCAAACTGGAGTTGCTGGCTAAAGCCCTGTTGAAATTTGAGGAGCTTAACGGCGAAGAAGTGATGCAGGTGATAAACGGTGAGGAAATATCCCGGCCCGGGTTTGACGACGTTTCCGATGAGTTTACCGGTGATCCGGAACCACCGCCAAAACGAGGCTCAGTTCCCAGTGCAGGAAATATAAACCCTGCTGGTCTTTCTGGACCATCCGCATCTTTGAGCATGTAGGAAAACCATGCCAAAGAGACGATAATTCAGAAAGAAGCGCTTTGACCGTTCATGTTGGGGAACCGTGTTGGATTGGAGCGGGTGAAGGGATTCGAACCCTCGACTTCAACCTTGGCAAGGTTGCGCTCTACCCCTGAGCTACACCCGCGTCTCATATCCAAGAGTATCAGCACTATAGAAATTTTTCGGCAGAATGCAAGAGGATAAAAGCGTTCTTAGTGGACGGTGACAAGCGGGACATCATATCCGCGCAGTTCTTCGCCGGGAACAGCCGTCAGAATATGCATGCTGGGGCTGCCGGATATGCATTCGGAGGCCTGATCGGTTAGCTCATAATCCATGAGATCGCCCTCATGCTCCGGGTCGTCATAAACCAGCATTACAAGTTTTTGATCCTTGTAAAATTCTATTCTTTTCACCATATGGGGGAACGGCGTGTCCGTTACCACGACCATCGTGCCATTGGGAAGCTTTCCAAGCTCAACATTCATAGTTTATGTACCTACTACCCGTTACCTATCCCAGGTAAAAATTGCGGGACCAGCGTTGCGTTCATATCCGCAGCCTGTTCAAAACCGCAGGATTCTATGACTTTTCCCACGGGGTTACCTGCAAGAGGGCCCATAGAAACCATCCCCGCATATTCTGCTGCCGAACAAACCGGACCACTATTACTCATATAAACAATCCCCCTTTTTCTATGATTACATAACCAGAAAAAAATTAAAAATTATTAAAATTCCGGCGTTCGGGGGTTGTTTTGTTGTGTTTTTTGCGTTTAGGTCGATCCCGTTGATATTATAAGGAGTTTTGAGCCCTATGTCCGGGACGCCTGATTTGCAAGCCCCCCTGCCGGATATTCCAACATCGCCGGAGGATTTGTTCGCACAATTCGAATCGCTGGGAATTTCCTGTGAACTCCACCATCACGAGCCAATCTTCACGGTCGCCGAGGGGCTGCACCTGAAAGAGAACATCCCGGGACTGCACTGCCGGAACCTGTTCGTGCGGGACAAGAAAGGAACCATGTTCCTGGTCGTGGCCGCCAATGAAACGCAGATTGACCTCAAGAAGCTGCCAAATCTTCTTGGCTGCGGACGGCTGTCGTTCGGCTCACCGGAAAGGCTATGGACGTATCTCGGTATCCGCCCCGGCTCGGTGTGCCCGTTCTGCATTGTCAACGATACGGAAGGGCAGGTTCAGGTTATTCTCGACAGATATATGATGGGCGCGGAAATTGTCTGCTATCACCCGCTTGACAACGCCATGACGATCGGCCTGACCCCCGCCGACCTCATCCGCTATATCGAAAGCACGGGACACGAAGCGCAGGTTGTCGATCTGGAAGATGCCGCGCCGGATTGATTTTTCAAGGAAAGCCCTTAAGTTAAGGCATACAATCAAGAGAATGGAGACTTTTATGCTGATCGGAGCAAATGATCAGGGCCCGGACGCCGCACAGGATAATCTTATTTTCGATGTCACCGGGCCGGAATTCGAACAGAAAGTCCTGCATGCCTCAATGGAGGCGCCTGTTATCGTTGATTTCTGGGCGCCGTGGTGCGGGCCGTGCAAACAGCTCGGTCCTGTGCTGGAAGCTGCCGTTATGGCTGCGGGCGGGCAGGTTACCATGGCCAAGGTCAATCTTGATGAAAACCAGGAACTGGCGCAGGCGCTGCGCATCCAGTCCGTGCCGACGGTATTTGCCTTCTTTCAGGGCCGCCCGGTCGACGCCTTTCAGGGCGCCAAGCCGGAAAGCGAAGTAAAAGCATTCGTCGCCCAGCTGGTCAAGCTGGCAAAATCGTCCGCGCCGGATGCGATCGACATCCCGGAAGCGCTGGCCATGGCCGCGCAGGCGCTGGCCGATGAGGATTTTGGGGCGGCGCAGGCGATCTACGCACAGGTATTATCGCAGGACGAGACCAACGCCGACGCCTATGCCGGGCTTATCCGTACCTATATTGCCGCGGGCGTAAACGAACAGGCACAAGCGCTCATAGAAAACGCGCCGCCGGAGATTGCAAAATCGTCCGCTTTCGAAGCCGCAAAGTCTGCGCTGGAACTTGCCGAAGCCTCTCCGTCCGGTTCCCTTGAAGATCTTGCCATCAAGGTCACGAGAGCCCCGGACGATCACGAGGCGCGCTTTGATCTCGCAATGGCCGAGTTTACAGGCGGGCGCAAGGAAGAGGCGATCGATAACCTGATTGAGATCATCCGGCGCGAGCGGGAATGGGAGGATGAAAAGGCGCGCAAGCAGCTATTGAAGTTTTTCGAGGCGCTCGGGCCGTCCGATCCGCTGTCAATCAAAGGGCGCCGAAAGCTTTCCTCGGTTCTTTTTTCTTAAGGAATTTGCTCTAAATTAGTGTCATGGCAAGCAACCCTTTCGCACCGGATTTTCAAGACCTGCCGCAGACGCTGCCAATTTTTCCGCTGCCGGGCGTACTCCTTTTGCCCCGCGGACAACTGCCGCTGAACATTTTCGAGCCGCGCCACCTCAACATGGTCGAGGACGCCATGCGCAGCGATCGCCTGATCGGCATGATCCAGCCCCAGGAAGACGGTGAAATCTATAAAACCGGCTGTGCTGGCAAAATAACAAGTTTCGACGAACAGGATGACGGGCGCTTCCTGATTACGCTTACCGGCATCTGCCGTTTTGATGTGGCCGAAGAGCTGGATGTTATCCGTGAATACCGCCGTGTCAGCCCGGACTGGGGGCCCTACCAGGAGGACATTGACGGCAAAGATTGTCTGGCACTTGACCGGGAAAGGCTGCTGCCCCTGCTGAAGACTTTCTTCGACATGCACGATCTGACCTGTAGCTGGGAGCATATCGAACAGGCGCCGGACCAGAAACTGATTACCTGCCTGTCGATGATATGCCCGCTGGACCCCGGTGAAAAACAGGCACTGCTGGAATCGCCCTGCTGCACCGCGCGGGCAAAACTCTTCACCACCATGCTGGAGATGGCCGTCAAGGGCCGCGACTGCTGTTCCGGCAAATGTCATTGATTGCCGCCCAAAGCCCGCTATAATGCCGCCATGACCAACGAAGTCGATCCAAAGCTGCTCGAGATTCTGGTGTGCCCGCTCACCAAGGCGCCCCTGCGCTATGACAAGGAAAAGCAGGAGCTTCTCTCCGACAGTGCGCGCCTTGCCTATCCAATCCGTGACGGCATTCCGATAATGCTGGTGGAAGAAGCCCGTGAGCTTGAAGGCCGGGAAGTGAAGAAATAGCAGGCACTGCCTTCCCGCGATTCCAGTTCCATTCAATCCATTCTTGTTTTTTGCTTCCGGAGCAACAGTTCCGGGAGGTTTTGTTGCAAGGATACAACACACCATTTCCTTTCTTATCAATCCTTTAGACAGGCATGACAAATTTATGCCCTGCAAATTACAAATATCAGCCATTCGTCTATTGCATATCTAAAAAAACGGTTTTATAAGGGGCTCTTCAGTCATATGAAACGCAGCAAAGATAAGGGAACAAGGATATGCGTAATAAACTACTTCTTACGGGGGCCGTGGTTGCCTCTCTCGGGGCGGCAGCCCCGGCAATGGCTGCCGAGCCGTTCGGTGAAGGATTCGGAGAACTTTCCGCCAATGTCGCCTTTACCAATAACTATGTCTTCCGGGGGATAACCCAGTCCGATGAGCAGTTTGCACTGCAGGGCGGCTTTGATTACAGCCATGATCTGGGCATCTATCTTGGTATCTGGGGCTCATCCATCGACTTTAATGACGGTGATGAAGGCGAACTGGAAGTCGATTTTTACGGCGGATGGGCCGGTTCCTACAACGATATCGGCATCGATCTCGGTGTGATCTATTACTGGTACCCGGGTGCAGACGATGCGCTTGACTATGACTATGTCGAACTGGCCGGTAGCCTGAGCTATGATTTCGACATGTTCAGCGTCGCAGCAGGTCTGAACTACTCGCCGAACTATTTTGCGAACTCCGATACCTTCTGGTATCCGCATGCCAGCATCGAATTCGGCCTGCCTTACGAGTTCACGCTGGGCGCCTCTATCGGTCATAACGACATTGATGACGAAGCGTCCTTCGGTGTCGAGGACTACACCGACTACAGCATCAGCCTCGGCTACGAGTTCTACGGCTTTGACCTGTCACTGGCCTGGATCGACACCGATCTGGACGAGCCGACGGAATGCGCCGACGGCTGCGAAGATCATATCGTCTTCACGGTTGCCCGGAGCTTCTAAGGAGAGCTTTTTAAAAATCTTGTCAAATCCCTCCACCTCCATGTCCACCTAAGAGGGTTCAGCCGGCGTCCTGATATTTCAGGGCGCCGGTTTGATTTCAGGACATTTGCTGGCGGATATTAACAAAAACATCCTCGAACATCCAGGTTGTGAGGCGCTTGGTCTGGGTGTTGTAGCGTGAACAGTGATAGCTGTCTGCCAGAATGATGCCGTTTGAAAGAGTGTGAAACGCGCCGTGCGAGAATTTAAAGGCGGA
The DNA here is from genome assembly GCA_964552285.1 of uncultured Pseudobdellovibrionaceae bacterium. Lineage (GTDB taxonomy): Bacteria > Pseudomonadota > Alphaproteobacteria > Micavibrionales > Micavibrionaceae > CAZKGT01. The sequence continues at coordinate 42,050 of CAZKGT010000001.1, forward strand.
CTGTTTTTCCCCGCAGGTCTTCAGGACAGAATTATGCGCGATCAGGCCGAGCACAAGAATCACCTTTAAGTACGGCATCGATTCAATTTCCGTTTTCAGAAACGGGCGGCATTTGCCGATTTCCGGCCCTGTCGGCTTGTTCTCCGGCGGAACGCAGCGCACGGCATTGGTGATACGGCAGTTTACAAGCGCCAGCCCGTCATTCGCACGGGCGCCATAAGAGCCACTGGCAAAACCGAACTTAAGCAAGGTTGCGTACAGCAGGTCGCCCGCATAGTCCCCGGTAAAGGGCCGCCCGGAAAAATTCGCCCCCTTCAGGCCGGGGGCCAGTCCGACAATCAAAAGCCCCGCATCCGCCGGGCCGAACGAGGGAACGGGCGCATTGAACTTATCCGGGAAAGATACACGGTTTTTCTCCCGGAACGCCGTCAGGCGCGGGCAGAGAGAACAATCCGGTTCCGGTGCTGAGAATGCCGACATGGCGTCATCATTTCAGAGCGTGCGCTTTCAGGCAAGAGAGCCGGATCAGCCGGCGGCAAATTCCGGCTGACGCTCGTCATCTTCAAGGACCTCATCATCCGGATAATCGTCATAGGCGGGGCGCTCCGCACCAGCACGGGCGATCTCCTCGGCCAGCGTATTCAGATCCAGAAAATGATCGGCCTGGCGGCGCAGTTCATCGGCCACCATCGGCGGCGTGGATTTGATGGTACTGACCACGGTCACGCGCACACCCTTGCGCTGGATGGCCTCGATCAGCCGGCGGAAGTCGCCGTCACCGGAAAACAGCATGATATGGTCGACATGATCAGCCATTTCCATCACGTCAATGGCAAGCTCGATATCCATGTTGCCCTTGATCTTGCGGCGGCCTTGGGAGTCGACGAATTCCTTGGTTGGTTTTGTCACCATCGTGTAGCCGTTGTAATCCAGCCAGTCGACCAGCGGACGGATCGGTGAATATTCCTGGTCCTCCAGCAGCGCCGTATAGTAAAAAGCCCGCACAAGACGGCCCTGTCCGGCAGCCCATTCAAGCAGCAGCTTGTAGTCTATATCGAATTCAAGAGACTTGGCAGCGGCGTAAAGGTTTGATCCGTCAATAAACAGCGCAAGCTTTTCTTCCGCGTAGAATGGGATGTGCGCCGCTTTCTTCTGCTGTCTTTGTGCGTTCATAATTATTTTGTTTCCTTATGGTTGTGTATTCTACGAAAAAGACTACTTTCTATATTCATCCTTCAATGAAAGAGTACATTAGTATATTTTAATATAAAAACATTCAACCACTTTTCCAGTTCCTCATAAAATTATTTGTGTGAAACGGCAGGACAAGCCCGGAGGCCAATATGTTTTTTGTGATCCCGCTTGCTTTTGCGCAGGAAACCTCCTATAAATTCGCCTGCTTGATTTTTATTGATGAGGATATGCCATGGCCCGCGTGACCATTGAGGATTGTATAGACAAACTGGATAACCGCTTCGAGCTTGTGATGGTTGCCGCGCAGCGCGCCCGCAAGATAGGCTCCGGCTCGCCGCTGACAATCGAACGCGACAACGATAAAAACCCTGTCGTCTCCCTGCGCGAGATCGCCGATGAAACGGTTTCGATCGACGAGTACAAGGAAGAACTTGTCCGCAACCACCAGAGAATCATCGAATCCGACGATGAAGATGATGAAGTCATCGACCTGATGGAGGGCGAGGAAGAGTGGAACGCTATTGTCTCCCGCAATGCCGATGCCGACATGGACAATGACGATAACGACGAGGACGATTCAGAGCCGTCGCTGGAAGATCTTGCCGGAATTTCCGCAGAGGAAGAATAATATCGAATAAAGTGTAAAAGTCACAATTTGATCTGACGGTTACGAATTATCGGCCAGCTACACTTTG
>CAZKGT010000002.1:0-42174 GCA_964552285.1 uncultured Pseudobdellovibrionaceae bacterium
CTGAAAGTATGAATCAATTCACCGCCTTATCCCAGCTGTGTCCGGTAGTGTGATCAGGGATAATGAACGGTTTATCTTACATGGCCGATGTTACGGTTGATGGTTATTGGAAAGATAACTGTGATTCAGGTAAGTTTCAATGTGTTGACCGACAGGATGAGTGTATTTGTAGTGCAGTCTTTTACATTAAGCATATTGCTTAGGACCAGATTATGTACATAGATTCCCATTGTCACTTAAAGCATAACAGGCTGCTGAATCTGGGCGGGCCGGTTGATGTTGTTAAGAATGCGGCGGATGCCGGTGTTGACGGTATGCTGACGATCTGTTGCCGGGTATCGGACGAATTTCCGGAGGTGCTGGCGACGGCGCGGCAGTTTGAGAATGTCTGGTGTACGGTCGGGACGCATCCTCATGATGCGTCTAATGAGGCTGAAAAAGCCGTTACGCAGGAAGAGCTTGTCAGACTGGCGCAGAGCGATCCGAAGATTGTCGGGATTGGCGAGACGGGGCTTGATTATTTCTACAAACATTCCACGCCGGAGGACCAGCACGAGAATTTTCGCAAGCATTTGCGGGTTTGCGTTGAAACGGGCCTGCCTGTAGTGGTGCATTCCAGAGATGCCGAGGAGGATACGCTCCGGCTGATCCGTGAAGAGGGGCGGGGCAACAATCTTACCGGCGTGATGCATTGTTTCAGTTCAGGGCGGGAGCTTGCGGAAGGGGCGCTGGAAGAGGGTTTTTATATCTCCTTTTCAGGCATTGTGACCTTTGCCAAATCGGAAGAGCTGCGCGGAATCGCTAAAGATATTCCGCTGGACCGGATGCTGGTGGAAACGGACGCGCCGTTCCTGGCGCCGGAACCGCACCGCGGCAAAATCAATGAACCGGCGTTGATGGTGCACACCGGGAAACTGCTGGCTGAACTTCATAATATATCTGAAGAAAAGATGGCAAGTATCACAAAAGAAAACTTTTTTAAGTTATTTAAGAGCGCCACATGAGCACAACATTTAAAATCCTCGGTTCGGGAAACTCGGCCGGCGTCCCGACGATCGGCAATCACTGGGGCGCATGCGATCCGGATGAGCCGAAAAACCGGCGCTCGCGCCCGTGCTCGGTGATCCGGTACGGGGGAAAATCGCTTGTCATCGATACGGGTCCGGATTTCCGTCACCAGATCAATGATAACGATATTCAGGATATCGCCGGGGTTTTCTTTACCCATGCGCATGGCGACCATGTTAACGGGATTGATGATTTACGCATTATCAGTTTCTTCCAGAAACGCCAGATCCCTGTTTATGGCAGCGGTGAGACGCTGGATAATCTGCAGGGGCGTTTCCCCTACCTGTTTGCAGGCAGTGCTGACGGTTTGTACAGCGCCGTTCTGAAACCCAAACTGATCGCAGAAAACCAGTTTGCACAGCCCATGGAAATAGAAGGCGTGCCATGCACCGTTTTTGAACAGGATCACGGTTCATGCGCATCGCTGGGGATAAGGATCGGGGATACGGCCTATTCGACGGATATGATCCGGCTGGACGAGCAGGCGCTTGGTGTTTTGAGGGGGGTGAGGAACTGGATTGTCGACGGCGCGGGGTATAAATCGGAAACAAATCCGGTGCATGCAAACCTTGAAACAGTCTACAGCTATAATGAAACTGTGCAGGCGGAGCGCGTGATCGTCATGCACCTGACGCCGTCCATGGATTACAAAACGTTGTGCGAAGAACTGCCCGATGGCTACGAGCCTGCCTATGACGGGCTTGAGGTTATGATCGAACTCTGAGAATATAAGGGAAACATTTTAAGGAAAGTGATAATCGCATGCGTATTCTTGGTATCGATCCCGGCCTTCAGAAAACCGGATGGGGCGTCATTGAAAGCCGCGGCAGTGCGCTGAAGTTTCTCGGTTGCGGCCTGATCCAGACAAACCCGGCACAATCCCTTGCGGAAAGGCTTGCGCAGATTGATCAGGAGCTTATGGATGTCGTCTCAGCCTGGAAGCCGGAAGAGGCTGCCGTAGAGATTACTTTTATGAACAACAACGCCGCTTCGGCCCTGAAGCTTGGTATGGCCCGCGGGGTGGCGATGGCTGTGCCTGCAAGAATGGGCGTGCCGGTCGGCGAATATGCGGCGAACCTTATCAAAAAATCGCTCGTGGGCGCGGGGCATGCGGACAAGGGCCAGATCGGCATGATGGTCAAAACCCTGTTGCCCGCCAGTAATGTGACGGGCGCGGACGAAGCCGATGCTCTGGCGATCGCGATTTGCCATGCGCACCATGCTACGCTCAGAAGTCACGAAAGGGCGTCAGGATGATCGGAAAACTTAGCGGAATCATAGATAGTTTTGGCACGGCGTATCTCATTCTGGATGTAAACGGTGTAGGTTATGTAGTGCATGCCAGTACGCGAACACTTTCTCAGGTCGGGCAGAAGGGGGATGCCGTGGCCCTGCTGATTGAAACGCATGTCCGTGAAGATGCCATCCAGCTTTACGGTTTTCAAAGTGCAGCAGAACAGGACTGGTTCCGGTTGCTGACGAGCGTACAGGGCGTGGGGGCAAAGGCCGGGCTGGCCATCCTGTCCGTCTGTCCGCCGGAGCAGTTGTCACTGGCGATTGCCGCGCAGGATAAGGCTATCCTGACCCGCGCTGACGGGGTTGGGCCGAAACTGGCCACACGCATACTGACTGAGCTAAAAGATAAATCCGTTTCTTTGGGCGGTGATGTTATTAAGCCCGTAGACTTTGCCGCACCGTCTTCCGCGCCTGAAATTATTCCCGGTATTGATGAGGATGCCGTTTCCGCTCTTGTTAATCTCGGTTATGCGCGTTCCGATGCTTTCGCCGCTGTGGCAAGAGCGAAGGGCAAGGCCAATGATAATGATCAGGATAAGCTTGATACGATTATCCGGCTGGCGCTGAAGGAGCTGAGCGCATGACGGGACAGCCCCTGAAAAACCCGGATATCGACGCGCAAAAGCAGGAGGGCGAGCAATTCGACGAGATAGCCCTGCGTCCCGGCTCGCTTGATGATTTTATAGGTCAGAAATCCGTCTGTGAAAATTTGAGTGTCTTCGTCAAAGCGGCCAGTGGGCGAGGCGATGCGATGGACCATGTGCTGCTTTCCGGGCCGCCGGGGCTCGGAAAGACGACATTGGCGCAAATTATTTCGCGCGAGCTTGGTGTTGGTTTCCGGGCGACATCCGGACCGGTGATCGCGCGGGCTGGTGACCTTGCTGCGATCCTGACCAATCTCCAGCCGCATGATGTGCTGTTTATCGATGAGATCCACCGACTTAATCCGGCCGTTGAGGAAATTCTCTATCCTGCGATGGAAGATCGCAAGCTGGACCTGATTATTGGTGAGGGTCCGGCGGCGCGTTCGGTGCAGATAGAATTGGAGCCGTTTACGCTCGTTGGGGCGACCACGCGCTCTGGTCTTCTGACAGGACCGTTGCGTGATCGTTTCGGTATTCCGTTGAGACTGGAATTCTATCAGCCGGAAGAGCTTGTTCTGATTGTCCGCCGTACGGCGCGCCTGCTTGAGATGCCTTTGACGGAAGAGGGCGCTTTTGAGATCGCCCGCCGTTCGCGCGGTACGCCACGAATTGCCGGCCGTCTGACAAGGCGTGTGCGGGACTTTGCGCATGTAGACGGGAGGTCAGAGATTGACGCGAAGGCGGCGCATGAAGCGCTGATGCGACTTGATGTGGATGAAGCCGGGCTGGACGGGATGGATCGTCGCTACCTGAACTGCATCATCGAAAATTACGGCGGCGGGCCGGTCGGTGTTGAGACCATTGCTGCGGCCTTGTCCGAGCAGCGCGACGTGCTGGAGGAAACGGTTGAGCCTTACCTGATCCAGCAGGGGTTGCTGCAACGTACGCCGCGAGGGCGGGTGATTTCCAGCAAAGGTTATAAACTGCTTGGCCTTACGCCGAGAGAGGTTCTGCAATCTGATTTATTGTCAGGAAGCGAAGAATAATACCAGAATGTCACCCCCGCGGAGGCGGGGGTCTGGTCAAAAATCAGCATACGGAGTGATGGGAACTTGTCCGGATGCCCGCCTTCGCGGGCATGACATGAAATAGAAAGACGGCAGAACATGGAAATACGCGTCTATTACGAAGACACCGATGCCGGGGGCGTTGTTTATTACGCCAATTATCTGAAATATGCGGAGCGGGGACGGACGGAGTATCTGAGGGCGCTGGGGTTTGAGAATTCGGCGCTGATGGAAACGCACGGCATTGCCTTTATGGTCCGGCGGGTGAATATCGAGTATCTGGCATCGGGGCGGCTGGATGATCTCTTAAGAGTTGAAACAGCCGTCGAGACTGTGAAAAACAGCTCTTTTCTGATGAAACAGTCTATTTTTTGCCACGATCGCGCGCTATGTACGTTAGATGTCACTTTGGCATGCGTATCTCTTAGGGAAGGAAAACCCGTCCGGCTTCCGGACGAGGTAAAGAGGGCTTTGGACGATGGCTGACGTAACTGAACTTGCGAGCAGGGCCGTGGAAGGCGCCGATCTTGGCGGCAGCGTTTCCGGCGATTTAAGCATTATCGGGCTGTTTATGTCGGCGGATCTGATCGTCAAGGCGGTGATGCTGATGCTGGTTATGGCCTCGCTGTGGTCCTGGGCGGTGATTTTTGAAAAGCGCGGGACGCTCAAAAAACTGAACCGGCGGGCATCAAAATTCGAGGATGCCTTCTGGTCGGGCGAACCTCTCGACAAGCTTTATTCAAGAGTGCGCAAGAGCCCTGACGATCCGATGCTGAAAGTCTTTTCCGCCGGTATGGATGAATGGCAGGCGGGGATTGAGGGAGGTCTTCCTTCCAAGGAGAGTTTGCAGGCGGGCTTGCGCCAGCGTGTCGAGCGGGCGATGGCCGTGATGATTGGTAAAGAGATGCACCAGCTTGAACGCGGCATGACGTTTCTAGCCAGTATCGGTTCGACAGCGCCCTTTGTCGGGCTGTTCGGAACCGTCTGGGGGATTATGAACAGCTTTACTTCGATCGCCCAGACAAATAATACCAGCCTTGTCGTTGTGGCCCCGGGTATTGCGGAGGCGCTGTTTGCAACGGCGCTCGGACTGGTTGCGGCTATTCCGGCGGTGATCGCCTACAATATTTTTTCCAATGCGCTGAACCGCTATGCGGACCGGCTTGATACGTTTGTGTCCGAGTTCTCAACCATCCTGTCCCGTCATCTCGACCGCCATGAAAGCGGGAAGAGGGCGGCTTAAGATATGGGTGCGCTTCTTCAAACCAAGGAAAATTCCGGCCGCAAACGTGGTAATTACCGTCCGATGGCGGAGATAAACGTTACGCCTTTCGTTGATGTGATGCTGGTTTTACTGGTGGTGTTTATGGTGGCGGCGCCGCTTTTGACGGCCGGGGTCCCGGTTGATCTGCCGGACTCGCAGGCCAAGCCGCTTAAGGAGGAGGATAACAAGCCGCTTGAAATAACTATCAATAAGAATGGCGAAATTTATATTGGTGAGACCCCGGTCAAGGAAGAACGACTTATTGCCTTGCTACAGGCGATGACCAATAACGATCCTGACCGACGGGTATTCATTCGCGGTGATGAAACGCTCGAATATGGAGAGGTGATGGAAATTCTTGGCGCTATTAACAGCGCAGGCTTCAGAAAAGTGGCCTTGATCTCTGAGGCATCCACAAAAAGGCCATAAACCCTTATTAGGTTTTGTGTCCATGAGCACGGCAACGCTCGCATCGCATGGGGTGGAAAGCCCGTTTATCCATATGCGCGGACCGCTGGTCGGTTCGGCGCTGTTTCATGTATGCGTGGCGTTTTTCATTCTGACAGGTCTGCCGCATATCAAAAAGGATCCCCTTGATATTGATGCCGCCATTCCGGTTGAGTTTATTACCGAGGAGGAGATATCAGAATCCGTAAAGCCAAAACCTGTCAAACCGCAAAAGGCGGAAGCGCCGCCTGAGCCGCCAAAGGTAAAACCGAAGGCGCCCAAAGTTACGGCCAAGGCACCGCCAAAACTTTCAGAGATCAAGCCGCCTGAACTGAAGGAGGAAGTGGCAACGCCGCGTGAAGTAACTGCGCCCACGCCCATGCCAAAGCAGGAAAGAGCCGAGATACCGAAAACAGCACCCAAGCCGAAGCCGCAATCCGTCCAGGAACTGCGCTCCTTTGATTCGGTGTTGCGAAATCTGGCGCCGAGCGAGCCGGAGATAATGCAAACGCCTCAACAGGCTCCTGTTACGTCCCACGAATTAAGCACGGTTATCCGCCAACTCCATAGCTGCTGGAACGTAAAGGCGGGTGCGCGCTATGCCGAGAACCTTGTGGTTGATGTGCGGTTGTATATGAATCCGGACAGAACGGTAAGGCAGGCTCGCATTCTGGATATGGGACGCTATAATCGGGACAGTTATTTCAGGGCGGCAGCAGACAGTGCTATCAGGGCTATTCACCATCCGCGTTGCACGCCCCTGAAGCTGCCGGTAGAAAAGTACGAACAGTGGAAAGTTATCGACATACAATTCGATCCAAGGGAAATCCTGCAATGAACAAGATGGTACTGATAATTCTGGCTCTGGTTTTTCTGGCTTCTCCGGCCCATGCGCAGCTTAAGCTGAAGGTTGACAAGGGCGAGGTCAGGGCTATGCCTGTCGCTATCAGCACCTTTTATGCCTCCGGCGGAGAACAGCAGCAGATCGCGCAGGAAATTCCGCAGATTATTGCCAGTAATCTTGAGCGCTCTGGTTTATTCAAGCCGCTGAACCCGCGCTCTTTTATCCAGAACCCCAATTCGATCGAATCGGACGGCCCGCGTTTCGCCGAATGGCGGGCGATCAATGCCGAGGCGCTTGTGACGGGGAAAGTAACGCGCGGCAATGACGGGCGTACACGGGTCGAGTTTCGCCTGTGGGATGTCTTCTCCCAGCAGCAGCTTGTCGGCATGGCCTATATGACGACGCCGCAAAACTGGCGCCGGATCGCGCATATTATTTCCGATGAGATCTACAAGCGAATCACCGGGGAAACAGGCTATTTCGATACGCGGATTGTCTATATTTCGGAGGAGGGGCCTCCGGGCGCGCGGATCAAGCGCCTTTCAATCATGGACCAGGACGGGAAAAATCACCGTTACCTGACGGACGGCAAATCCCTTGTGCTGACGCCGCGCTTTTCGCCGAATGCGCAGGAGATTACCTATCTCTCCTACCACAACAACAAGCCGCGGGTTTACCTCTATAACATTGACACCGGACGGCAGGAAACGCTGGGCGATTTTCCGGGGATGACGTTTGCCCCGCGGTTTTCCCCGGACGGGAACAAGGTGATTTTCAGCATGAGCCGGAACGGCAACAGTGACATTTACGTCATGGACCTGCGGACCCGTCAGGTTAAACAACTGACCAACCATCTCTCGATCGATACAAGCCCCTCCTTCTCGCCGGACGGCAAACAGGTAGTGTTTGAATCGGACAGGGGCGGTTCGCAGCAGCTTTATGTGATGAGCATAAACGGCAACAGTGCGCACCGGATTACCTTTGACGAAGGACGTTATGCAAACCCGGTCTGGTCGCCGCGCGGAGATATCATCGCCTTCACGAAAATCCTGCGCGGCCAGTTCTATATCGGCGTGATCCGTCCGGACGGCACGGGCGAGCGCCTGATTACCAAGGCTTATCATGTGGAGGGGCCGAGTTGGGCGCCGAACGGGCGGGTTCTGACATACTTCAAGGAGCGTCCTGTGGGCCCGAGCGGAAGCGGCCGTTCGGCTAAGCTTTATACAATCGATCTGACCGGATACAACGAGCGCTTGCTGCAAACGCCCAAGGATGGTTCGGATCCGGCGTGGAGCCCACTTAATCCCTGATACCAAAAGGCCATCATCCCGGCGAAGGCCGGGATGACGGATAAAAGTGAGGGCGGCTAAATGGTTATGTCGCTGAAAGCTTCAATGATTGCCCTATAAGTGTCCCTCTTAAACGGCACGATTAAATCAACGACTTGTTCCAGACCCACCCATTGCCACTGGCCGAATTCCTGATGGTCGTCGGCGGCGATGTCGATGTCTGAGTCTTGGCCCTCAAAGCGCATGGCAACCCATGTCTGCTCCTGTCCGGCGTATTGGCCGTTCCAGAGATTGAGTTTTTTGATGACCATGTCGGGGATGGTATAGCGAAGTTTTTTGTCGTGGATTTTGATGATCCGGGCTTTGTCAGTGCCTGTTTCTTCTTTCAGTTCACGAAAGGCTGCCTGCTCAATGGTTTCGCCTTCGTCTATGCCGCCCTGCGGCATCTGCCAGGCGCCGGGACTGTCGAGGCGTTCGCCAACGAAGACTTTGCCTTCCCTGCTAAAGAGAGCTATGCCGACGCACGGGCGGTAGGGCAGGTCATTCATTGCCCGACCTGTGCCGATAAGGGCGCAAGCACAAAGTTCTTTCTTTCAAGGGTGCCAAGCCAGCGCCGGAGTTCCTTCAGGCTGACCGGGTGGGGATAGACCATTCCGATGGCAAGGCCGCGCTCGGCTGCGATCTGTTCCAGTTCCCGGAAGCGCATCTGTATCTGGTCGGCGCGCGTATGTTCGTCTATCCAGATATCGTTGTGGGCATACGGCGCATTTTCACGAAGGGCAATGGTTTGCGGCCGGACGGACTGGATTGTAGAGAAATCAACATAGCCAAGGCCACGCTCGTATATTTCCTTAATGAGGGGCGTGGCATTCATTTCCGCATCAAAAAAAGCGGGGTTTCTTGTGCCTATTACACCGGGATAACCGACGGTCTGCGCAAGCACAGTACGCAGGCGGGTCTGATTTTCCTCCAGGCTCATGTTGGACATCAGGGAGAGCGGTCCCGGATCCTCGTAGGGAAACTCTCTTGGCTCAAGCGGCAGGATCATCCATGTTTCATGGCCTTTCGTTCTTGACTGTTCCCGCCACTGGTCGGCTCCGGTGGCGTATGGGGACAGAGCGAGCGTTACTTCTGCGGGGAGCGTTTCAAGCAATGCCTGCGTCAGCGATTCGGAAAGTCCGGCGTCCATGATGACAATGGAGATAATGCCTTTGGCATTGGCATTTGCGCCGAAATCGAACGGTTTCCTATAGGCCTTGAACGGGGTCAGGATCGTTTCCCTGACCGGCAGAAGGCCGTTATCGGTTTCTATGTACAGACCTTCCACCGGGGCTTTTACAAGACCGCTTGGCAGCATCTCGAGATTTTGAATGTCCTGTTCCGTCTCATGGGGCGCTTCCATGCCGGCAGGGCCGATCTCGGGCACCTGGTCTGTGTGAATGATTTCGGCTGTTTTCGAAGCCAGTTTGCTTTCGCGCTTTTCAAGCGTATTGTCCCCATTGACGGCGAGCCATACGCAGAGCAGAACAAAGAGAACGGCAAAGAACGCGATGCCCTGCAGGAAGGCTTTAAGGGAGAAATACTCCCTGATCAGTTCATTTGCCGAAACATCACTCATCAGCTTCTTCCGTTAGTCTCTCCTTGTACAGCGAGACGCCGCGGATCAGGTCGATGGCGCGGGAAAGCTGGTAATCGAGAATTTCCTCATCCTCATCCTTATCTTCTTCGCCGTCTTTATCGCCGTCTTTCTTGTTTTCTTCTTCTTTTGCTGTTTTGTCCTCCCCGTCCTCTTCCTTTTTATCGAGAGCGCCGCGGAGGTCTGCCTCGCGCATGTTGTGAATATCAACCTGTTCTATCTTGGCAAGCTCAACAATAATGTCGGGTTCAATGCCTTTGGCCTGAATGGATCGTCCCGAAGGCGTGTAGTAGCGTGCTGTTGTCAGCCGCATGGCGCCGTGGCCGGGCAGGGGAACAACGGTTTGAACCGAACCTTTGCCGAAGGATTTTGTGCCAAGAAGGATGGCCCGGCGGTGGTCCTGAAGCGCGCCCGCAACAATTTCAGAAGCGGAAGCGGAGCCGCCATTAATCAGCACGACAACCGGCATGCCGTCTGTCAGATCGCCGGAGGTGGCGTTGTCCCGTTTGGTGTCGCGTTCGTGACGGCCACGGGTTGAAACGATTTCGCCCTTATCGAGGAAGATATCAGCAACGGCAATAGCCTGATCCAGCAAGCCGCCCGGATTGTTCCGCAGGTCAAGCACGAAGCCTTTCAAACTTTCACCAAGTTCATCCTGAATTTCCCTGATGGCGTCCTTGAGGCCCGACTCGGTGTTCTGGGAGAAGTTGGTGATCCGCAGGTATCCGACACTGTCTTCCAGTGTTTTGCTGCGTACGGATTTGATCTGGATGATATCGCGGGTGATGGTAAAGACCAGCGCTTCCGGCTCGCCCTCGCGGCGAACGGTTAGTTCGATATCCGAACCGACCTTGCCGCGCATCTTGTCAACGGCCTCGCTTAATGTCAGTCCCAGAATGGCCTCTCCGTCGAGGTGGGTAACATAGTCGCCAGCCATGATCCCGGCGCGGAAGGCGGGTGTGTCATCGATCGGGGAGACAACTTTCACAAAGCCGTTTTCCATCGTAACTTCTATGCCAAGGCCGCCGAATTCGCCGCGGGTCTGAACCTGCATTTCACGGAAGTTGTCTTCGTCGAGATAGGCCGAATGCGGATCAAGTGCTGTCAGCATGCCGTTGATGGCACTTTCGATCAGCTCTTCATCCTCGACCGGTTCCACATACTGGGCGCGGACTCGTTCGAAGACGTCGCCAAACAGGTTGAGTTGCCGGTAGGTTTCGCTGGAATCATTTGCAGCGGGCTTTTCATCTTTCATGCCGGCTGTGCGCTCTTCATCCGCGAATGCAGGGAAGGACAGCAGCAGTGAGAACGCAGTCAATGAAACGAGTAGGACCCGCATGGAATTTTCTCCTGTTTGGTTTTAACCCAGATCCGAAAATCTGATCGACGGATTAACCGGGCGCCCGCCGCGGCGCAATTCATAATATAACGAAGACCGCCCGTCTTGTGCACCCTGTTGAAGCGTTCCGACCGGCTCGCCCGGTTTGACGGTGCGGCTTACCACTGTATCAATTCTGGCCAGTCCTGCAATAAGACTGTGATAGCCGTCTTCATGTTCAAGGATGACAATATTGCCAAAACGTTTGAACGGTCCGGCAAAACGGACTACACCGCCCATGGGAGCAACGACGATCCCCCCGGGACGTCCGTCAATGGTTATACCCTTGCTGGGGGCGCCGAAATCGTCCGGTTGGCCGTAGAGCGTGCGGACGACACCGGAAACAGGCAGGCGCGCAGCACCCGCGGGTGGCGGCTTGTCGGGAACACTTAACACTGCACGCTGTGCCAGTTCACGCGCCTTCTGGCGCTTCCTGTCTTCATCAAGACGCTGCACCAGATCCTTAAGCGATTGTGCCTGCGCAGCAATCTGGCGGACCTTGGCCTGCTGGGCCTTGTGTTCCTTGCTGGTAGAATCGTACAGGGACTCGCGTTTTTTCAGCAGGTCGCCCATTTGCGCGTGGCGCTCCTCCAGTGTTTTTGCCTGTGTGGCTACACGGGCGCGGTCGATTTCAAGGTCTTCGCCAATGGTACGCAGGCGGGCAAGATCAGTTCGCAGGCTCTCCGCCCGCTTATGGACCGTCGGCAGGACGCTTTGCATTAGCATGGCGCTCTGGGCCGTTTGCAGAGGTGCGCCGGGACGGGCGATCATGGCTTCCGGCGGGATTCGCCGCATACGCTGTAAGGCAAGAACAAGCCGGGCAATGGAGCCGTAATCCGATTCAAGGCGCGTTTTGATTTCATTTTGTTCGGTCTGCAGTGATTTGATGCGATCTTCCAGCGTTTGCAGTTCTTTTTCATTGCTACGCATGTCGGATGCAAGTTTGATCATCCGGTCTTTGGTGCGGGCCAGCTCCTTTTTAATTTTATTCACTTCCTGCGAGAGCCTCTCCTGCCTTTCTTTTTCACTCTCAAGGCGGGTCTGGAGGCTCTCCAGTGTTTCTTTTTTGCTTTCGGGTAAAGGCGGTGCATCGGCCATGACGGTTGACTGCATAAAGAGCAGGGCGGGCAGAATCATAAATGTCAGGACGATCTTCTTCATTCGCAGGTAGTTTACTTGTTGTTCCTGTGAGATTAAAACGGCCAAATGCTTTTTAACAGCTACGTTTTTATATTTTTGTTCCTGCCGGTCTGCCTTGCGGGATTTTATGTCCTGAGTCGGCGCGGCGGGCAGGGCTGGATTGTCTGGGTCAATCTGTGTTCTGTTTTTTTCTATGGCTACTGGAGCCTCAATCACCTCGTCGTTTTTCTGTGCAGTATCGTCTTCAACCATGCTGTTTGCAGGCCGGTAAGTCAAAAGAGCAAACCGGCCCTGATTGCTGGAATAACATTTAATCTCGGGCTTCTGTGCTATTTCAAATACACCAATTTTATGATCGATCAGGTCAATGCCGTTTTGGGCGGTGATATTGAGTGGATCGGGGTTGTACTGCCAATCGGCATATCGTTCTTCACTTTCCAGCAGATTGCCTATCTGGTTGATGCCTATAAGGGCCGGGCGGAGCCGGTTTCCTTTATGCGGTATTTCTTTTTTGTAAGTTTCTTCCCGCAGCTTATTGCCGGCCCGATCGTTCATCATTCGGAGATATTTTTCCAGCTCGACCGCTATAAGCCGCATATCCGCAATCTGGCAATCGGCATTTCGGTCTTTTGTGTCGGGTTGTTCAAGAAGGTCGTTCTTGCGGATACGGTTGCTGTTTATGCCAGCAGCATTTTCGGTTATGCGGAGGCAGGCGGTGATGTCACGCTGATCGAGGCATGGTTTGGCGCAATAGCCTATGCGCTGCAGATATATTTCGATTTTTCTGCCTATTCGGATATGGCGATCGGTCTGGGGCGTATGTTCGGCCTGCGCCTGCCGCAGAATTTTGCCTCTCCCTATAAGGCCGTGTCGATTGTCGATTTCTGGCGGCGCTGGCATATCACGCTTTCGCGATTTCTGCGCGATTATCTGTATATCCCGCTTGGCGGCAACCGCAAAGGAGAAGTGCGCCGCTATGTGAATGTTATTGTCACGATGCTGATCGGCGGTCTCTGGCACGGGGCAAGCTGGAGTTTTGTACTGTGGGGCGGGTTGCACGGCCTCTTCCTGATGACCAACCAGTTCTTTAGCAGGGCGTTTTCGAAAAAGATACCGAAGCCTGCCGGATGGATCGTTACGATGACATGCGTTGTGTTCGCCTGGGTACCGTTCCGGGCCACCAATATGGAAGGCATCGTCAATATGTGGAAGGGTATGCTGTGTCTGAACGGTGTGAAAGTGCCGGACAGGCTTGGCTTTACCGGACTGGAGACAGGGGCGTTACTTTCCGTCGTAAACCTGGAAAACGGTCTGTTGCTGGTTGGTCTGATCGGTCTTTGTGTGCTGGCCCCGAATGCATCGGAGATCTTTATCCGTTACCGCGTGACATTGCCCACAGCCGATTATCCGGCAACGATGCACAGGCGCCCCTGGCTTTTCTGGCGGCCAACGTTGTCCTGGGCGGTTGTTTTGATGTTGATGTTTATGCTTGCGGCGCTAAAGCTGAACGATCCGTCAGAGTTTTTGTACTTCCAGTTTTAGGCAGAGTAAAACCATGATTTTTCAAAGATACATCATCTGGTTTTTTGGCGGGTTTATAACGCTTTCTTTGCTTTATGTGATGGCCTTTAACGCATTGGTATGGAATGGCCTGCACGTCCAGAACATGGCTTTTGCCGTTCTTTATGACTATCAGGACGTGAAGGCGCGGACGTCAAAAGCGGAGACAATTTTTGTCGGCGACAGTTCTTTGGGGAACGCCATTAATGCAGCGCTGTATTCCGAACTGTCAGGGCGGGACGTTGAGAATTTTGCCCTGACGGGAAAGTTTGGCTACCGGGGATCGCTTGAGATGATCAGGCATGTTCATGCCCGCAACAAAAACCTGCGCCGTGTGATTGTCATGCAGACCCCGGATATGATGAAACGGCCTCCCGCTTTGGAATACAGGCCGCCGGAGCTTTATTTCAGGCGTGATAATTTTCCGGGATTTGATCTGACGGTTTATAATTTTTCCGCGCTTGTGCGGCTGGTTTCTGCCCTGAAAGATAGGCGCTGGGATATTGAAGAGAATACCCAACAGATTGAAAACGATTACATCCGGCAAGGCCCGCCAAAAGATGCAAGCCTTACTTACGGGGGACTTAGGAGCGGGGATATCAATCCGGCCAAGGCCCGGTATCTGAAAGAAATTGCGGACTATTGTGATCAGTACGGGCTTGAATGCCTGTATGCACATGCGCCGGTTGTTGAGGATATTTGCCTGAACAGCACCGGTTATCTTGAGAGCGTGAATGCGATCATTCGCCAGAGCGGGTTAAAGCTGGCGAATGAAGCACCGCTTTGCATCCCAAAAGACAAGCTGGGCGATTCCTCGGATCATGTGCGCCCTGAATATAAGGATGATTATACCCGGGCCTATTACGAGGCATTGAAATAACCGTCGCTATTCCCTGTGATAGGGGTGTCCGGCCAGAATTTGCTGGGCCCTGTAAATCTGCTCCATCAGCATTACGCGCGCCAGCATATGCGGCCATGTCTGCTGGCCAAAGCTGAGGAGAAGATTGGCTTTTGTGCGTACAGCATCAGTGAGTCCTTCCGCGCCGCCGATGATGAACTGGAGGTGGTCTTCGCCGCTGTTCTGGAGTTTTTCGATCGTATGGGCAAAGTCCAGTGAGCGCAGGCCCTGACCGCGCTCGTCCAGAACGATGACGAAAGCATTCGGGTTGAGGAGGGCAAGAATCTTACGCTCCTCGTCGGCTTGCTGGTTTTCAGGGTCGGTGTATTTGCTTTCGATTTCATGGAGATTGAATTGCCAGCGTATACGGCCGGCATAATCATCCGCCAGTTCTTTCAATGCGCCTTTGCGTAGCCGTCCTGCGGCTATGATGTCCAGATAAAGCATAGGTTTCTTTTGGCAGAAACCCTGCGTTCAGGGAAGGATAAAGTTCAAACTCTTACAGAGCCGAAGCGTGATGTCCGTTGCCGGAGTAGTCTCCGCCGACAATCTCCAGAGGCTGGTGCATGCGCCACATTTTTTCAATGTTGTAGAAAGCGCGTACTTCCGGCCGGAAGAGATGGACGATGACATCGCCCGCATCGAGCACGACCCAGTCACCCTGGGACATTCCCTCGACACGAATATCCCGTACGCCGCGTGCGTGCAGGCGTTCTTTCAGCTTTTCAGCCGTGGCTATTACTTGTCTTGAGGAAGTGCCGCTTGCGATGACCATGAAATCGGCGAGGGCCGTCTGGTCTCTCATATCGATGGTTTCGATGTCAAACGCCTTGTCTGCGTCTAATGACTGCTCAATCAGCGTTTTCAGCTCTGACGGGCCTATATACCCGTTCGCGTGATGATAGGTTAAAATGGCTTCAGCCTCCTTTCTTCGCTGTTTAATGCACGATATAGCGCGCCGTCCCCCGTATTACAAGGTACAGCATAACTATTGCCAGTAATGTCGCTGGGAATGATCCGGAAGCCTGCTGGACGTGCTTTAGCCGTCACTTTGCCTCCATTTTTGAACCACAACGGTGCGCTTCACTCATATTACTATTTTATGCCGATTCACGGGACTTCGCAACCAGAGTCACAGGCGATCCTATTATATTGGTTGAGAATCTTAATATAACTATTTGTATTTAAATATTATTATCTCTGATATAAGTGGAGGAAATATTCAACATTTTTTTCTGCATGATCCAGTATGTTATGTCGGATTCAAGCGGATGGCGTCCTGCGCAAACGGGGTAAAAATGACGCCGTGAAGCCATCATTCTGACCGGGCATTGCTGGATCACCGAGTGTGCCGGGGGCCTTACGATATGGGCCATGCAGATACCCGCCATCAGGTCTTGCCATCTGTACCAGTGATGAAGGGTCAGCGCGTTGTCCATACCTGTCACCCAAACGAAATCTGTAGCAGAGAATCGCTTTTTTAAGGCACGAACGGTTTTGAAGCTGCGGGAGACGCCAAGATCATTCTCCAGCGCCGTCACCAGAATACGCGGGTGCGTTACGATCCTGTTGCATAAGTCCATTCGTTCCTTTAGTGGCGGAAGATTGCTTTTGCTTTGGTAGGGGTGGCGCGGCGTCACCAGCCACCATACGGCATCCAGTTCGAGGGTCTTCAGGGCGACTTCGCTGATATGCGCATGACCTTCGTGCGGCGGGTTGAAAGCGCCGCCCAGAAGCCCAACGCGCATACCTGCCCATCTCTGTCCGTCCAGCAGGTGCGGGTTGGTGAAGATTTTGAAAGAGGTCATTGGATCAGGGCCGTGTTTGTCCGCTTCCGTGGACGACATATTTGTATGTGGTCAGTTGCTGGACTCCGACGGGGCCGCGGGCGTGAAGCTTTCCTGTCCCGATGCCGATTTCCGCGCCCATGCCGAACTCACCGCCATCGGCAAACTGGGTCGAGGTATTGTGCATGACAATGGCGCTGTCGACCTTGCGCAGGAACTCATCCACGGCTTCTTTGTCTTCTGCCAGAATGCTGTCCGTATGATGCGAGCCGTACGTGTTGATATGGGAGATAGCCTCACCGACGCTCTGGACCATCCTGACACTTAGCTTGGCATCAAGGTATTCCGTAGACCAATCGTTTTCCGTGGCATGGGTCATTCCGGGAACCAGCGCACAGGTCAGGTCGTCACCAACCAGATCACAGCCGGTATCCAAAAGCGCCTTCAGGACGGATTTGGCTATGTTCGTATCCAGTTTGCTGTCGAGCAACAGGGTTTCAGTTGCCCCGCATACCCCCGTACGGCGCATCTTGGCATTGACCGTGACTTCGCGGGCGATCTCCGGCTTGGCGCTGTGGTGGATGTATGTGTGACAGATGCCGTCGAGGTGGGCGAAGACCGGCATACGCGCCTCACGCATCACCCGTTCGATCAGGCCGTGGCCGCCACGCGGAATCATGACGTCGATATATTCATTGGCCTGCAGAAGCGCGCCGACAGCGCTTCTGTCTGCGACCGGGATCATGGAAACGCAGGCCTCCGGCAGGTCGTTTTCATTGAGGGCGTCCTGGATAATCTCGTGCAATTCGAGCGAGCTGTTCAGGCTTTCCGATCCCCCGCGCAGAATAACCGCATTGTGTGATTTCAGGCACAGGCCGGAGGCGTCAATGGTCACGTTCGGGCGCGATTCATAAATCATTCCAAGTACGCCGATGGGTACACAGACCTTGTCGATCTGGAGACCGTTGGGGCGTTTTGTTGTGGAAAGGATTTTACCAACGGGATCATCCAGCTTGATGATTTCTTCAATGCCTCCGGCCATGGCCTCGATGCGACCGTCATTCAGGGTAAGGCGGTCGATGAGGGCATCGCTCAGCCTGCGGGTTTTGGCCTCCATGACATCGTTGCGGTTGGCCTCAAGGATGTCTTTCTTGTGTGATCTGAGCCCCTCGGCAATATCGGCAAGAACCTTGTTGATAAGGGCGGTGTCAACCTGCGCAAGGATCTTGCTGGCTTCCTTGGTTTCCTGACCGAGTTCGTCGATCAGCGTGTCGTGCAAAATGGGCGCAAGGCTACGGCTCATCGCAGGGTGGACCTTTACTGTTCGGGGTTATTAGTTCAGTTGATTGGACAGCGACTTGATTGACTCGTCAACAAGCTTTTCGTTTTTTTGCTTATCAAGCTCACTGGCAATGACCTGAGCCGTAGCGCTGATGGCCAGATCTGCTGCGTGGGCCTGGATTTCATGAATGGCCGCTTCTTCCATGCGCTTCAGGCGCTCTGTCAGAAGCTGTTCGCGGCGCTTCATGTTTTCTTCCAGTTCCGCCTCGGCTGTTTTGCGGATTTTATCGGCGTGAACCTTGGCGTTCCTGATGATATCCTCTGCGTCTTTAATCGCATCGCGCTGTTTACGCTGATATTGTGCAAGCATTTCCTGCGCTTCGACACGTAAGGACTCGGCTGTTTCGATCTCTTTACGGATTTCGTCGATCCGGCCGTCAAGCTTGGCAAGTATGGCCTTGCGTCCGAACTTGTATGCAATCGCTGCAAAGATCAGGAAAGAAAGAAGCACCCAGTTGGCTTCATGTCCTTCACCCAAAAAGTTTTCCATCGTACCAGTCTCCTACGCGGCTTTCGCCTTTTCCTTGCCGTTGTTCAGTTTCCGGACGACGGCCTCGACACTTTTGGCATCGACCGGGATACCGGCGATCTGTCTGGCGGCTTCGGCGGCAACTTCGGCGGCGATTGTGTTCATCTGGTCCATGGCTTCGGCCCGGGCTTTCTGGATGCGCTTTTCGGCGTTACCGGATTCTTTTTCCGAGCGCTGGCGGAATGCTTCGAATTCATTCGCAGCCTTGGCTTTCATAGCATCCTCAACCTCGATGATGATGCCGGACGCATCCTCCCGCGCCTTTTCAAGGCTTTCCTCGTAGGCTGTCTGAACTTCTTCCGCCTGATTGGTCAGGGAATCCGCTGAATCAAGATCGCTCTGGATATGAACGCGGCGGTTTTCGATGACGCCCGAGATTTCCGGCAGCGTTTTGCGGCTGAAGAAAATATAGAGAACCAGAAAGGCAACAGCGAGCCAGAAAATCTGGCTTGGCCAGGAAGAGGGATCAAACTGGGGCAGCCCCTCGCTACCGCCTTCGGCATGATGGGCATCTTCATGCCCATGCGAGCCTCCGGCGGCGAGCGCAACAGAGGCACTGCCGAGCCAGACCGAAACGGTCAGGGCAAATTGTCTGATCCCGGATCTCATTAGCCAAACAGGATAACGAGGGAGATAACCAGCGCGAAAATAGCCAGCGCTTCCGTCAGGGCGAAGTTCAGGAAGAACTTCTTGTCCAGCAGTTCAGCGGCGCTCGGATTACGGCCCACAGCTTCGTTGTATGATCCGAAGATCAGTCCGAGGCCGATACCGACACCGATAATCGGGAGCAGGGCAATACCTGCGGCGATCAGTTTGGCAGCTTCCAGTTCCATTTTTTCGTTTTCCTCTCTTTTGGGGTCTTAATCAAAACCGTTGGCGATCCTACTTGTCTCAGTGATGGAGTTCAACGGTATCCTTCAGATAAATGCAGCTCAGGATCGCAAAGACATAGGCCTGCAAAAATGCGATCAGGCATTCAAACGCAATCAGCACGGAATTAAACGCCATCGGCAACAGGCTGGCGAACCAGCCGCCGACGCCAAGACTGATAAAGGCCACGCTAAATCCGGCAAAAACTTTCAGCATCAGGTGTCCGGCCATCATGTTGGCGAAAAGACGAACGGACAGGGTGATCGGGCGCGCCAGGAACGAGATAATCTCGATCGGCACAATCAGCGGCAGTAACAGCCACGGCACGCCGCCCGGCACAAATAGTGAAAAGAATTTCAGGCCATGACGGAAAACGCCGATGATAAAGACGGCGATAAAAATCATCAGCGCCAGTACGCCGGTCACGATGATGTGACTTGTATAAGTAAAGGAGTAGGGGATCAGGCCGAGCATGTTACCCATCAGCACGACAACGAAGAGCGTGAAGATGAGCGGGAAATACTGGCGGCCTTCAGGGCCGATATTCTCCCGGATCATGTTGGCTATGAATTCATATATCATTTCCGAGAACGCCTGCGCCCTGCTTGGAACAAGGGCCTTGCGGCGCATCGACAGGGTCAGGAACGTGCTGGAAACGACAACGGCAATGGCCATCCAGAGCGCCGAGTTTGTGAACGACAAATCCATGCCGCCGACGGCGATGTTGGCAATCGGTATAATCTCAAACTGATGAAGCGGATCCGACACTCTTCCCCCTAGCGGTCTTCATTCGGCTTATCTAATACGTCCGGCGATTGTTTACCCTGTTTTTGGTTCCGATGCAATGGCTGAGAACCGACTCCGGTGCCAATTCCCTGCGTCGTCCGATAGACGTTGTAGAAGCCCGTGGCGATGCCAAACAGCAGAAAGATAATCAGAAAGAGCGGTTTTGTCTCCAGCCAGCCATCCAGAAGCCAGCCGATAAACCCGCCGACAGCAATACAGCCCACCAGTTCGGAGCCGGCCATCATCCCCTGACGCATGTTATCTGCCTGCTGCTGATCGTCCTCAGTTACTTCATCTTCCCGCGCTTCGGCCTGCGCCTTCTTAATGCGTTCTTCGAGATTGTCGATGGGGTCGATCATTCCGCCGCTTCCATAAATTCAAAGGATTGCTGCAGGTCGACGGAGACGAGTTGCGAGATACCTCGCTCGGCCATGGTAACTCCGTACAGGCGGTCCATGCGGGCCATGGTCAGGCGGTGGTGAGTGATGATAATGAAGCGGGTGTTGCCCGTTTCAACGATCTCGTCCAGCAGGTCGCAGACCCGGTCGACGTTTGCATCATCCAGCGGCGCGTCAATTTCGTCCAGGACGCAGATCGGTGAAGGGTTGGTCAGGAACATCGCGAAGATGAGCGCAATCGAGGCCAGTGTCTGTTCACCACCCGAGAGCAGGGAAAGTGATTGCAGCGTCTTGCCGGGAGGCTGGGCGAAGATTTCGAGCCCTGCTTCCAGCGGGTCTTCCGAATCAACAAGCGCCAGATGTGCCGCGCCGCCGCCATAGAGTTTGCCAAACAGCGCCCTGAAGTGGGCGTTAACGTGGTCAAAGGCAGCGGCAAGGCGTTCGCGTGCTTCGCGGTTCAGTTTCTGAATGCCCTGACGCAGTTCCGCGATAGCCTCCAGCAGGTCGTTGCGTTCGTTCAGGAGACCTGTCAGTTCTTTTTCCAGTTCCTCAGCCTCAACGTCAGCGCGTAGGTTTACAGGGCCTATATTGTCACGCTCGCGGGTCAGGCGGTCGCGGGTCAGGCGGATGGATTCGAGATCGTGCTCCTGATCCGGATTGACGGTGATGTTTGAGGTTAGCTCCTCCGGCTTCATCTCAAACTTTTCCCGGATGGCGCGGTTTTGTTCTTCCATCTGCTCCTGTCCAGCGGAGACGGTGGCCTGCGCGTGGGCGCGGGCTTCACGTGCAGTGGAAAGTTCGCTTTCGGCTGTTTTCAGGGCGCGCATGGTTTCCGCAAGCTCGGACTCACATGTGGCAAGCTTGTCGGCAAGCTTGTTCCTGAGCGCTTCGGCTTCTGTGATTTTGGAGAGGAGGGCTTCTTGTTCGGCCTTGATGGTTTTGGGGCGTTTTTTCAGGTCATTCAGTTTTTCGGCGAGTTGCGTCTGGCGCTCATCCAGCATCTTCATATGCTCGCGTGCACGGATCGAACGGTTTTGCAGGTTAAGGCGTTCGTCGGCGATACCGTGAAGACGGGCCTTGCGGCTATCCTGTTCCTGTTTGCAGAGATCGAAAGCGCGGATGGCGTCACGCAGGGAATCGCGGGTTTCGCGCAGTGTGCCGCGCATCTGCTCGATCTTCTCATAACGCCTGTTCATGGCGTTATCGTCAAAGCCGGACAGTTCGCTTTCACAGGTTTCAATGGATTTGTCGAGGCGTTCGAGTTCCGCGCCTGCCATGGTTACGGTTTCTTCAAGGCGGGCGATATCGGCTTCCAGTCCTGATTGGGCCGAGACGGCCTCGTTCAGGGAGGATTTAGCATCCAGCAGTTCACGCTCTTTTTCGGAGAGCGTGCTTTGCAGCGTATCATTAGCGCTTTGCAGCGTATCAAGTGCCTGCCTGCTTTTCCGGTGGCTTTCCTGTGCATTGCTGCAAGCCGCCTCCATTTCGGGCAGGGACGCTTCCAGTTCCTGCAGGCGGTTGCGCTGCCGGAGACGTACGGCGTGGCGGTCCGTTGCCGAAGCCTTGATGTGCAGGCCGTCCCAGCGCCAGTATGCGCCCTGCGGCGATACCAGCGATTGTCCGGGCAGGAGTCTTTCTGAAAGCTTTTGTGCCTGTGATTCGTCCTCAATAATGCCAATCTGTGAGAGGGCCGGTTGCAGGGCTTTGGGCGCCTTGACGACCTTTTGCAGCGAGCGGATGTCATCCGGCAGAGCGGGCAGGGTATGCGCCGGGCGTTCCAGCCAGATAACCGGCGCATCTTCCTCGGTCGAGGCCATCAGAGTGTCGCCAAGCGCTTTGGACAGGGCAACCTCAAAGCCGTCATCGGTTTGGATATCATCCAGAACGGGGCGAAAGTCTTTCTCATTGTCTGATTCAAGAAATGACTTTAACGTATTGATTTCAGTTATAAGTGTTGATTTTTTGTCTTCGATTTCCCTGCGTGTTTTATCGCCAATCTCTACGCTTTCAGCCTGTTTTGCACGTTTTGTTCTCTGGCCCTCAAGTTGGGTGCGCAGGTTTTCGATGTCCGTTTCGATTGTCCTGATCGCGTTTTCGATCGTACCCACTTTGCTTTCGCGCCCAAGCTGTTCTTTCTTCTCCTGAAGAGCTTTTTCTGCTTCGCCAAGACGCGTACGGACACTTTCACGTCTTTTCTGTTCCTGCTCAAGCTGGTGCTCAAGGCTTTGCTTGCGGGCGCGAACCTCGGCAGCTCCTTCCATCAGGGTTGTATAGTCCGTTTCAAGCGCCTGTGCCTTTTCTTCCAGTTCGTCACGGATTTTGCGCTTACTTTCGAGGATATCGCCTTCGTTTTCCTGTTCTGACTGGATTTTCTTCTGTTCTTCATCGATCCGTTCCAGTACGCACGAATTTTCCTCAATGGATTGTTTTTCATGCGATCGGTCGGCATCCTGCTGGCGGATCTGGTCGGTTGTTTCCTGAATGGCCTGTTCAAGGCGCGTCTCTTCATCTTCAAGGCGCTGCAGGGCAATCTTCCGGTTCTGCAGGGCGGCGGCGGCTTCAGCTTCGGCCTGACGCAGGGCGGGCAGGTCCTGTGATTGCGTGGTCTGGGTTTTGGTGAGTTGGGTAACGGTTTCAAGATGTTCGGCCACCCGGCTTTCGGCCTCGGAAAATCTCTTGCGTGCACCTTCAACACGTTCATGAAGGCCACGCCATTCCAGCCATGCGATCAGGACCTCCAGTTGGCGGATCTGTGCGCTGATATTGCGGTAGCGGGACGCCTGCCGGGCCTGCTTCTTCAGGGCGGCGAGGCGGCCTTCCATGCTGCCCAGAACATCTTCAATCCGCACAAGGTTGTTGTCGGCCGCGCGCAGGCGCAGTTCGGCCTCATGACGGCGTGCGTAAAGGCCTGATATTCCCGCGGATTCTTCAAGGATCAGGCGGCGCTCGGAAGGTTTGGCGTTGATGACGCCTGTGACACGACCCTGTGAAACAAGGGCTGGGGAGTTGGCTCCGCTTAGCGTGTCGGCAAAAAGCAGCTGTACGTCTTTGGCGCGGACCGGGCGGCCGTTGATTTTATAAGAGGAGCCATGATCGCGTTCGATCTTGCGGACGACTTCAACCTCATCGCCGCCGTTCCAGGCGGGCGGCGCTTCGCGGGTCTCATTATCGAGAAGGATGGAGACTTCCGCGATCGAGCGGGACGGGCGGCTGGATGTGCCGGAAAAGATTACATCGTCCATACCGTCGCCGCGCATGCGCTTGGCTGAGTTTTCACCCATGGCCCAGCGCAGGGCCTCAACCAGATTTGATTTGCCGCAGCCGTTCGGGCCGACAATCCCCGTCAGCCCCGGCTCGATGTCCAGTTCTGTCTTCTCGACAAACGATTTGAAGCCGTTAAGGCGAAGCTTCTTAAACTGGATCATTCAGTGGTGGAACTCTCGGCAAGCAGTTTATTGATCTTTTCTTCGAAAACGCGGAATGACTGGCTTCCATTGATAATTTCCGCACCATCATTCAGGACAAATGTCGGTGTCGACTGTACGCCCCATTTTTCCCTGGCAGCGGTCATTGCGTGGACAATTCCTTCTTCAAGCTCCTTGTTGGCAAGGCATTCATCAAAAGCTTTGTCACTGAGCCCTGCCAGTTTGGAGTTCTGGCGAAGCACCTTTAGATAGTCATTCTGGCTATAGGCCCAGCTATCCTGATTCTTGAACAGGAAGGAAAGGAAGCTGAAGTAACGCTCCTCCGGCATGCAGTGGGCAATCATGCTCCCGTCCAGAGCAGGCTTGTTTAGGGGGAAGTCCGTATAAATCAGGTAGACTTTGCCTGTATCGATATAGGCTTCCTTGACTTTATCAAACGTATTTTTGTGATAGGCACCGCAATGGCCGCAGGTCAGGGAACTGAACTCGCGGATGGTAACAGGCGCATTGGGGTCGCCCATAGTCTTTGTTGTGAGTGCCGAAACTGTTTCAGCCTGTGCCGGCGAGACGGCTGTTTCAGAGGCGTTCGGCGAATTCGAAACCGCAATAAAACCAAAGATAGCCGCAGCAAGAATAGCGACAGCTACGCAGGCAGCAGCGCATTTGGCAACCGGAAGGGTTTTCTGTTCCATGGCAATCCTCAAAATTTTTGTAATAAGGAAACTAGTATTAACGCACAAAAAAGCAAAAATCTATTGTTTTCTGCGGCCTGCAGGCCAGTTATCCACACGGGTTGGGAGTATGACTCAGCCCTTTGCCGGGCTCAAAAAGACCAGATCGATCCGGTCGAGCGGTTCGACGTTTGTCTGGGTACCCAGAGCACGGACGTCCATACGGCTGGGTTCGATACCTTTTTCCACCAGCCAGGAGCGTACTGAGAGTGCACGCGTGAGGGAAACCCGGCGGGCGCTGCTCTGGCTGTTATCTGCCGGGCTGGCATAGGCCTGAATTTGCAGGCGAAGCGCAGGAGTGGACGAGAGTTTTTGCAGGACGGAGTCTTTCAGGGCATTTTGCTGTGCGCCATCCAGTTCCGTTTCCCCTTGCGGAAACTCAAGAATGAAACGGCCGTCACTCTTTTGAATGACCTGCACCTCGGGTGCCGAAGCGAGCGTAAGGTCATTTTTCGGTTTAATATCAACCGGCTTGTTACCGTAATCCGTCAGGTCGCGTACAGGCTTTTCAATCGACTTGAGAACCTCTTTCGGTTTCGGCTCTAACAAAACTTCTTCTGTCAGCATTTCGGAATCCACTGCGCCTGCGGGCAGGGCAGGCATATCCGTCTTTTTGTTTTGCAGATTAACCGTTTTTGCAGGCTCGGCCTTTTTTTTCTCAACAAAGCTGCTGGTAACGGAAAGGCTGTCCGGACGTTTTTGAGGGATCGGGACGTTTGTTGGTTGTGCGGCCAGAACCTCTTCAACCTTTATGGCAGGAATGGCCCTGTATGGTTTTTTGGCGGGAATCGGTGCAACAGGCTCTGCCTTTAAGAGGGCTTCCGTTGTTGGCGGCGGCGCAGGTATAAGTTTAGGCTCCGGCTTCGGGCGCCTGACGTAGATGGGTGTTACCGGTTCCGTTTCGACGGGCTTGGTAACTGCCTCAGGCTTCACAGGTTCTGTTCTCATCGATTCAGGCGGGCGTAATTTTACGGGCTCGGGTGCGGTCAGGGACGGCTGCTCCAGCCTGGTTACGGGCCGGGAGAGTGTCGGAGCGGATTGCGTCCCATATCCCCGGCCATATCCCTGACGGGAACGGTATTGCTCAAGATCGTCCAGCACGCTTGTATCCACTTCGACTTCCGGCGATTGCTGCGCATTGGCCGGGAAGGTGAATAACAGGCACAGGGCCAGCATAATGAGCGGCGTGATCCTTTTTGTCCTTGTTCCCATAGGCTTATGTTTAATTTCGGATTCAGGCGGCGGCAAGAAGTTTTCTTAAATCCTCGTGGATATGTCCGTTGCTTGCAAGCAGGGTTTTTTCGTAAACGGCACTGCCTTTTTGGTCGAATGTCGTGCAGTAGCCACCGGCTTCCTTCACAATCAGCATGCCGGCCGCGACATCCCACGGGTGAAGATGGCGTTCCCAGAAGCCGTCAAAGCGGCCTGCCGCCACATAGGCCAGATCAAGCGCAGCCGAGCCGTAACGCCTGAAGACGGGAAATTTTTCCGTGACCCGGCCGAGATCATTCAGGAATATATCGCGCCATTCCGGCCTGCGGGTGTCTGCACAGGCGATCACACATTCTTCGGCGTTTGTCCGCCCTGAAATGCGCAGGCGGCGATTGCGCATGAAAGCGCCGCCGCCTCTTTCGGCGCGGAACATTTCATCCTTGATCGGGTCGTAAACAATGCCGGCTACAATCTCACCCTTTTTCTCAAGGGCAATCGAGATCGCCCAGTGAGGCAGGCCGTGCAGAAAATTGGTTGTGCCGTCCAGCGGATCAATGATCCAGCGGTTTTCTGCGTTTTCGTTAACGCCGCCGCGTTCTTCCATCAGGAAACCGAAGTCAGGCCGCGCGGTGGAAAGTTCATTGAAGAGCGTTTCTTCTGCTTTCCTGTCGGCGGCAGAAACGAAATCCGCGGGGCCTTTCCGGGAAACCTGAAGCTGTTCGACTTCCCCGAAATCCCGGACGAGGGCACGCGCCGCTTTTTCCGCGGCCCGTATCATAACGTTCATATCAGCTGAAAAAGTGGCGGCCATCTTGCTATCAGTCTTTGGCGCGTTCGACGTAACTGCCGTCCGCTGTTTTGACAACGATGCGCGTTCCGGACTCAATATGCGGGGGCACCATGACTTTTACCCCGTTCTCGAGAATGGCCGGCTTGTAGGATGTCGTTGCCGTCTGGCCTTTGACAACGGGTTCGGCCTCGACAATCTCAAAGGTCACGCTGTCCGGGAGCTGAACACCGAGCGGCTCACCCTCGAAGGTTTCAATGATGACCTGCATGCCGTCCTGCAGGAATGCCTTGGGCTCGCCGATGATCTCGGCGGAAACGGTGATCTGCTCATAGGTTCCGGTATGCATGAAGGTGTACTCGTCACCGTCTGCAAACAGGAACTGGTAATCGTCCTGTTCAAGTCTTACGCGTTCCACGGTTTCCTGCGTGCGGAAACGGACATTGTCCTTGTTGCCGGAACGGATGTCGCGCAGTTCTACCTGCATGACGGAAGCGCCTTTGCCGGGCTGCATAATATCGTACTTCGTTACGACCCAGAGCTTGCCGTTATGGTCGATAACGTTGCCTGGACGTAAGGTGATGGCGTTGACTTTCATGGCTTTCCTTTTCCGTCGTCCGTAAGAATTCCCGTTCCAAGTTTTTGCAGCCGGTCCCGTATTTCCGGGTCCCCGACCTTTTCAAGCATACCGGATAGAGTATTTTTTTCGTTTTCCGTCAAGGTCTTTTTTACAGTAGCAACCGGTTCGGCGGAGATATTTGACGGCATGTGCACGAAACGGATCGCCGTAATCCAGCGGTCACCGAAGATCCGGTTGATGCGCTCCAGTATCAGGTCCGTCTGGTAATGCAGCCTGGAGGCATCGGCGCTTGTCACTGCAATATCGAGCGTGGCGGTGGCTTTCTTTTCACCCTTTTTCTTGCGGTAGTTAATCTTGACGGGCTGGGTGCGACCGGCCATGGCCGGGCCGATTATTTCTCGCCAGTGCGTGACAACACGCCCCAGCGCGATATATTTTCGGCTGAAGACCTGCCCTGTGACCCGGGGAACGGATTCTGAAACCATTCGAAGACTCATGCGCACTACTATGACGGCTTGCCCAGACATTGACAATATCCGCAGGAAGGTTCTGGACTGGTATGATGTCAATCACAGAACGTTGCCATGGCGTGCGCCGCCGGGCCGGATTGCGGATCCTTACCATGTCTGGCTGTCGGAGATAATGCTCCAGCAGACAACAGTGCCTGCCGTTATTCCGTACTTCCTGAATTTTCTTGAAAGATGGCCGGATATTTTTGCTCTGGCTCAATCGTCGCAGGAAGATGTTTTAAATGCCTGGGCCGGGCTTGGCTATTATGCGCGGGCGAGGAACCTGCATGCCTGCGCAAAGCGTATAGCCGGTGAATATGGGGGAAAATTTCCTGAGCAGCAGGCGGAACTTAAACAACTTCCCGGCATCGGGGATTATACCAGCGCCGCCATTGCGGCAATCGCTTTTGGAAAACCTGCTGTTGTTGTGGATGGAAATATCGAGCGTATAGTGGCGCGTATGTTTGCTCTTACGGATCCTGTACCGGAAGTAAAGCCGGAGATGCGGCAGAAGGCTGCATTACTGATGGAGGGAAGAGCCGACAGAGCAGGGGATTTTGCGCAGGCCCTGATGGATATTGGGGCAGGTGTCTGCACTGTTTCTTCTCCGAAATGTATGCTGTGTCCTCTTCAAAGCGCCTGTGCAGCTAAGAAAAATGGGGCGGCGGAATCTTTGCCGCGCCGTGCGCCAAAGGCACAGAAACCACAAAAATACGGCTATGTGTACTGGCTGACAGATGGAAAGGGGAACGTACTTTTACATCGCAGGCCGCCAAAAGGATTGCTCGCCAGCATGACGGGGCTTCCTACATCGGAATGGGGCGAACATAGCCCTGTACATCCTGACTGGCTGGATTATTTTAATCATGAGGAGCACGCAAAAACCAAGGTCCGGCACAGTTTTACGCATTTTGACCTTGAGCTTTTGGCAATTCACATAGAAATTGGTAATATACTTCCGGAAGAGGATTACTTCTGGTGCGAAGAGGGCATGGTTGCCAGATACGGCTTTCCAACTGTTTTTAAAAAGGCGGTCAAACTTTTCCTCCCTCGATAAACAGCTGCCAAAGTTGAAGCGTTTTTCACTGTGTTTTATACTGTAAGTACGCAACCTCCTTGAGGACATCAGCAATGAATAAGGTTTTTTGCATTTTATTAGCCCTGATTATCTGCAGTTTTTTTGTTGCCGGCTCCGTTTATGCAGAGCAAGGGGACAGCACTACTGTTGAAGAATCCATTTCAAAGTATTCTGAGCGGGCGAAAAGAAGAATGGCAAACATTGAATATATTGAGCCTACCTTTAAAAACCTTTCCAAGCTTTACTGGACTATGGGCATGTTTGATCCGGTCGATGACCCGGAGGCCGTTACAAAATATATCATGATTAATGAGTGCGATATCTATCATGATTTTTACCATGATGATTTTGAATGGCGCAGGATTCATGAGATGACGACGCAGTATCTATCTGCAAACAGGGCCTCTTTTCCCAGGCATTTTGAATTCGTACAGGAGCTTCATCTCGGTCGTTATGATATTGAGAGGGAAACTTTTGAGGTGTTGACGGACAATGTTACAGCCGGTACACGGCGCTTTGAAACATACATCAATTTCTTCACAGAGGAAGTATGCGGCATGACGGGGATGATCGACGGATACCCCCGGAATATTATCCTGTCCTTAAGCCGGCCTTTTGTTATCAGGGAGTTGAATGTGCCCGCCGAAAAGGCAAAAGACTATCTCATGCGGACACGCTTCCAGCAACAGGCGGAACACAGGGACCAGTCCAGGGATTATCTTGTAAAAAACTATGAGAGAATGGCCTATCTCAGGATCAGGGTGCGTATGATTAAATTCATTGAAACGCAAACAAGCCGTGACGGTGAACAGTTACCCGTTATTTTTGCCTCGATGGACGGATATGACGTTTATGAGGACAGAGACAGAGAACATCTTCTCTTTACGACATCTATGTTTTAGGGCCGGGATATTTCAACTCCGACGGATTCAGCCGCCGCGAAAATATTGGGTTTTTCCACCCGGATGATTACGTTCTCGATGCGTTGGTCCTGCAGACAGAAAGCTGCAATCTTTTCGGCGAACGTTTCCAGCAAATTGATGTGACACTTTTCGGCAATCTCAGGGATAGCCTTTACTATATCTTCATAGGAAACAACTTCGGTGATATCGTCCTGTTCCAGGCTTACATTTTTACGCAGCAGGGCCTCAACATTCACGATAACGGTTTGCTTTGCGGCTCTTTCCTGCTCATATATGCCGATAAACATCTCAAGTGAGAAGTTTTTGACAAAAATTTTGGTATAGGGGCTGGCCATCAGTCTATTGCAGCGTTTCTTTACGTGCCACTTCCGTGCGTAAACGTTGGCGCAGGGCATCAATCGGAACGTATTCACCGTTTTCCTGATAGTGCCAGTATGTCCATCCGTTGCATGAGGGGGCGCCCTGTACAGCGGCGCCAACCTTATGGATCGAACCTCTGTGGTTGCCAAGCTGATTTTCGACGATGACGCTACCGTCCGCATGGACCTTTGCCTGGTGGCGGCGTTTCGGGTCGGTTAATTCCGTGCCGGGTTTTAGCAGGCCACGCTCAATTAACCAGCCGAACGGAATGCGTGGTTCTTCGCGTTTTGTTGTTACCTGCAGCAGGCTTTCATCAATTCCCGGGGTGAGGTTTTTCAGGCGTTCTTCAGCGATCTTCCTGTATTCCTCCTCGCGCTCGATTCCGATATAGTCACGGCCGAGTTTTTTTGCGACGGCGCCGGTCGTGCCGGTGCCAAAGAACGGGTCGAGCACCAGATCTCCCGGAAGCGTGGAAGCCATCAGGACGCGGTAGAGCAGGGCTTCCGGTTTTTGTGTTGGGTGTGCTTTCTGCCCGGCGCTGTCTTTGAGGCGCTCAGCGCCCGTACATAAAGGTATAAACCAGTCGCTGCGCATTTGCAGGTCCTCGTTCAGCGCCTTCATGGCGTCGTAGTTGAAACGATATTTGGAATCTTTCGATCGTCCGGCCCAGATCAGCGTTTCGTGCGCGTTGGTAAAGCGTCGCCCGCGGAAGTTGGGCATCGGGTTGGTCTTTCGCCAGATAATGTCATTTAAAATCCAGTAACCGAGATCCTGAAGGATTTTTCCAACGCGAAAGATGTTGTGGTATGAGCCGATAACCCACAGGGTTCCGTCAGGCTTAAGGACGCCTCGCGCAGCAGCAAGCCAGTCTCGTGTAAATTCATCATATGCCTCCATTGTTTCGAACTGATCCCATGCATCGTCCACCCCGTCTACCGTGGAATTATTTGGCCGGTGTAGATCGCCGCTTAGCTGGAGGTTGTAGGGAGGGTCTGCAAAGACGGTGTCAACGCTGCCTTTTTCAAGGCTCCGCATGACCTCTGCACACTCTCCCGCCAGTATTTTGTTTCTTGTGGATTTGTTTTCTTTTTGACTCGACATTTCTTTACTCGCTGTAAAACAACCATCGAATCATGAGTCAAAAGCGATTCCCCGTCAACCCTTAAAGTCCGGATTCGACTCATGGAGTCAATTATTTATAGGAGAATCCTGAGTCTGATTTACAGCAACGGGATATTATGCAGGCTGGGCCAGGTCATTCCATCTGTGCTGGAGCCATGCGCGGGCATTGTGGACGTTTGTTTCGACAGCGCGAACCTCAACCCATCCATCTTCTCTCATCTGAAGGATCTGAAACATATCTCTTTCGGAAATGCGATGAAAATCACCCGGGTTAAGCTCATGAATTTCAAAAAAACCACCTTGCTCCGCAACCAGCATTTCAGCTTTGTTACGCAGCATCAATGCCAGTCCAGGGCCCGGTTTGTCGCGAGGATCGGCTTTTTTGTAAATTTAATAACAGGCGCTTTATGATTTTCAGGCAACGGCCCTTTGCGCTGTCTTATCGCGGCGCGTTCTTCAAAATAGTCAGACAGGTGCACAAGCGTTTCCAGAGCAGTCTCTCCCGTTTATTGGCGTTATTATTATGAAGGATCATAATTTTTGATTTTCGGCTGTCTGTCAAACGCTTAAGCGCTCTGTTTGTTGAGGTAGTCCCGTACAGGAGCAAATGAGCGTCTGTGGTGGTCGGTGATGCCGAACTTGTTGATGGCGTCCATATGTTCTTGCGTCGGGTAGCCTGCGTTCCGGCTCCAGCCGTAATAGGGGAACCTGGTGCAGAGATCGCGCATGATCCGGTCGCGGGTCACCTTGGCAAGGATTGAGGCGGCGGCAATGGACAAGCTCTTTTGGTCGCCTTTGATTACAGGCTGGGCGGGGCAGGGCAGGTTCTTTGGTTTCCTATTGCCGTCAATCAGGGCCATGTCCGGGGTTATGCCGAAATCCTCAGTCATCCGGTCCAGCGACTTTTCCATCGCCCGCATCGAGGCCCAGAGGATGTTCAGTTCCTCGATTTCCTTAAGCGTACCTTCTGCAATGCCGTAGGCGCAATGCACGGTGATTTCCGCGAACAGGCTCTCGCGCTTTTTCAGGGAAAGCTTTTTGCTGTCATTAACAAAAGCCCAGAATTCCAGCTCCTGCACTTTCTCCGGAATATGGACGCAGGCCGCCACGACGGGGCCAGCAAGGGGCGCGCGACCTGCTTCATCAAGGCCGCAGACAATTCCGTTATTGGTGTTTTCAATTGAGAGATCGGGGCAGGTTCGGTGCTTCATTCCTTAATCCTAGCAGCGCCCAAATCTGTAGCAAGCATGTTTAGCTAAAAGGTGTGAGGCCATCGCATTGCTGCGCTGGCATTGTAGGAATTTTGCGCCTGTAACCTTGCCCGACTTCCTTTGGCTCCTCCTCATATTCAATCTGCATAATCGGCAATTCATTTTCTTTCGGATCAATTATTTTTGCCAGCAGGCCCACAAGAGCTGGGCGAGCCTGAATTGAATATCCGGGCTTCAGGGGTGCAGGAAATAGGATGGCAGGTTTCCCATTGTTAAGGTCAGGCTTATAAACGGCTTTGTGTGAGCCGTTTTCAGCAGGGATAAAGATCCCCTCAGCCTCTGCAAACTTATCCAGAAAAGTCTGAATATTGGGCCCTGACATACTTTTCATGATGACGCTTTTTACAGACCAGAAGACCTGTGTGTGCAGATCGGTTCCTGTGGAGGGCGGGTTTTGGCATATATCCATTGTATTGGCAGATATTTGTGTCGCTGTTCGGTTGGATTCTAGGTCCAGCGCCGAATTATCCTCATCACACGCCGTCAAGGTTAACATTACAAGCGCCGAAACAGCACTGACCACACCCAGATTTTTCAAGAATCCTCACATTGAGAATGTTGCACACACAACACCCAGATACAGGGAATTATCTTCACTTTCCAGATTGAAAAGAAACTTTATTTTCAGTATATTGTCCGGATATCAGGCAAGGCTCTTGCTGACGACCTCATAGACATCCGGAGACAGATTTTCCAGCGCTACGATTTTTTGTAGCGCTGCTTTCATTTTTTCCTGACGGTCCGGCGTGTAGCGGCGCCACTCTCGCATCGGCGTAAGCATCCGGGCGGCGATTTGCGGATTGATATCATTCAACTCCATGACAGCTTCACAGAGAAAATCATAGCCTGTGCCGTTTGGGTCATGGAAGCAAACCGGATTATTCATGGCAAAAGCCGCGTACAGGGAACGTACACGGTTCGGGTTGCGGATGTTGAATTCCGGGTGGTCACGCAATTCACGCACGCGCATAATTGCATCCGGGCGCGTTGTCATGGCCTGGAGCGAGAACCATTTGTCGACGACGAGCTGGTGCTCTTTGAAGCGTTCATAATAGTCGGCCAGCGCTTCCTGCCATCCCGGCGAATCCGTCTCCAGCATTAAAGCAAGTGCCGCCACGCGATCGGTCATGTTTGTGGCGCCGTCATACTGTGCCTTCATCAGGTTGTAGAAAGGATTTTCCGGGTGGAAGGCAAGGTAGCTCAGCATCGTGTTCTTCAGGCAGCGCCATGCTATTGCTTCCGGCTCGACGCTGAAGGTGGCCGAGCTGTGGAACTCTTCATAAGCTGCCAACATCTTTTCGCCACAGGCATGGGCGAGGTCGTTAATAACCTGCATGCGGACGTCATAAATGGCGGTCGGGTCTATATGACGGCGCTGCTGGCCAATGATCTGAACGCCGGGCAGGCCAAGTGAGCGGGCCAGAAGATATTTGTCCGTATCGCCTGTGACCTGATCCAGCAGATTGGAAAAGCTGTCGATAAAGGCCGGGTCTGTGAGCGGCTTACCACCCTGTTCCAGAACATCCAGCATGGTGCCGAACATGCGTAAGGCCAACGTTTGTCCTGCCTCCCAGCGGTTAAACCCGTCGCTGTCATGGACCATCAGGAAACGCAGATCGTCATCACTCTGGTTGGTCTTCAGTTTTACCGGTGCGGAGAAATTGCGCAGGATGGAGGGGATGGGTTTCAAGGCAACCCCTTCAAAGGTAAAAATCTGTTCCTCTTGTGTCAGACTGAGAACCTCGGTGCCGATAATATCTTCACCGTTTGGTCCGATAAGTCCAACCGCCACAGGAATATGCATCGGCTTTTTCTTCGGCTGGCCCGCTGTGGCCGGAACGGTTTGTTTCAGGTTCAGCGTATAGGTTTTTGTCTCCTCGTCGTAAGCGCCCTCGGCCTCAACTTCCGGGGTGCCGGCCTGTTCGTACCAGAGACGAAATTGTGTCAGGTCGATGCCGGAGGCATCCTGCATACATTGCGCAAAATCCTCGCAGGTTACGGCCTGGCCGTCATGGCGGTTGAAATAGAGATCGGTTGCCTTGCGGTAAGTTTCCGGGCCCATCAGCGTGTGCATCATGCGGATGACTTCCGCGCCCTTGTCGTAAACGGTGACGGTGTAGAAATTATTGATCTCGATGTAATTATCCGGGCGTACCGGATGGGCGAGGGGGCCCTCATCTTCCGCGAACTGCATCCGGCGCAGCAATGTTACATCATCGATGCGTTGGACGGCGCGGGAGTTCATATCGGCGCTGAATTCCTGGTCCCGGAAAACGGTGAGGCCTTCCTTCAGGGAAAGCTGGAACCAGTCGCGGCAGGTGATCCGGTTGCCTGTCCAGTTGTGGAAATATTCGTGGGCGATCACGCCTTCGACGCGCAGGAAATCGTTATCGGTTGCGGTTTCCGGATGCGCCAGCGTCAGGGCGGTGTTGAAAATGTTCAGCGATTTGTTTTCCATCGCGCCCATGTTGAAATCACTGACGGCGACGATATTGTAGAGATTGAGGTCGTATTCGCGCCCGTAAACCTCCTCGTCCCACTTCATCGATTTTTTGAGCGATTCCATGGCGTGCCAGCACTGGTCTTCATCACCACCGCGAACGTAGATGTATAAATCGACATCCTTGCCGGACATGGTGGTGAAGGTATCGTGGATGTGCACGAGGTCGCCTGCGACGAGCGCAAAGAGATAACAAGGTTTTGGAAACGGATCTTCCCATGTGGCGTAATGACGGCCATCGTCAAGCTGGCCTTCGGCGATCTTGTTGCCGTTCGACAGCAGGACCGGGCATTTTTCCCGGTCAGCCTCAATGCGTGTGGTAAAGACGCCCAAAACGTCCGGGCGGTCAAGGTAATAGGTGATGCGGCGGAAACCGTGCGGTTCGCACTGGGTGCAATAATTGCCGCCGGACATGTACAGGCCTTCGAGTGCCGTGTTTTTTTCCGGAACGATTTCGGTTTCAATATCGATCGTGAATTCGGGTTTGCCGGGGCAGGGGATTGTCAGGCTGTGTTCGGTGAGCGTGTATTCGCTTTCACTCAGCACCTTGCCGTCGAGGGCAACTTTTTTCAGCTCCAGGTTTTCACCATCCAGTTTTACATCCTCGCCGCCTTGTTCGGTGCGCAGGCGCATCTGGTTATGGACGACCGTGCGGCCTTCGAATATCTGGAAGGTCAATTCAATATGATCCACCTGATAGGCAGGGGGTTCATAATTTTTCAGGTAAATTGTTTTGGGCGTGTCTGTTCTCATCCAAAGAAAGTGGCATGCGGGCCCTATCCCTGCAAGACCAAATCGTCGCGGTGGATGATTTCATTGCGCCCGGCGTAGCCGAGAATGGCTTCAAGTTCAGTGCTTTTATGGCCGCTGATTTTACGGGCGTCATCGGTGTTATAAGCGACAAGTCCTATACCCAGAACCTTGCCGTTTTTTGTTTTGATACGGACGGCATCGCCGCGGTAAAATTCCCCCTCGACAGCACTGACGCCAATCGGCAGGAGGCTTTTTCCGCTTCTCAGGGCATTGCAGGCGCCTTCGTCGATTACGAGCGCACCCTTCGGATCAACATGAGCCAGAATCCAGCGTTTTCTGGCATTGGCCGGCGAGCCCTGCGCGACGAACAGCGTTGATTTTTTGTTTTGAATGGCACTGACCGGACAGGAAACCGTCCCATCGGAAATGATCATTGAAACGGCAGATCCGACAGCAATTCTCGCCGCTTCCAGCTTTGATTTCATGCCGCCAGTCGACAGGCCCTCGGGTGCATCGCCTGCCATGTTGAAATGATCCTCGTTTAAGGATTCAACAACCGGGATATGCTGCGCGTCGTCCCTGCGTGAAGGATCGGCCGTATAAAGACCGTCCGTCGTCGAAAGCAGGATCAAAAGGTCAGCCTCGATCATCTGGGACACGCGGGCGGCGAGACGGTCATTGTCGCCAAAGCGGATTTCATGGGTGGAAACGGTATCGTTTTCATTGATGACCGGAACGACGCCGTGATCCAAAAGCGCCTGCATGGTCGAGCGGGCATTGAGGTGAGCGCGCCGGTTCTCCGTATCGGAAGGGGATAATAACAACTGGGCGACGGAAATGCCGTGTTTGCCAAATGCATCGTGATAGGCACGGGACAGAGCGATCTGGCCTATCGATGCGGCAGCCTGTTTCATATCCAGCGGGATGGAGGAGGGGGCAACGGCTTTTGAAATGCCAAGCGCTTCACGGCCGAGAGCAATCGCGCCGGATGTAACGATAACGACCTGCTTGTTTTCTGCCTGCAGCGCGGCAATATCTGCGGCCAGCGTTTCCAGCCATTCAGAACGGGCCGCTCCCTTCTTTTCATCCGTAACAAGCGCCGAGCCGATCTTGATAACGATCCGGCGGGCGTCGTTGATTGTGTCGGCGGATGAGTGGGTCATGCGGCGCTTTCTTCGGCCCTGTAGGTTTTGATTTCCTGTGCCAGGGCAAACAGCACATCCTGCACGCCTTCACCAGATACGGCAGATATGCAGTAAACAGGTTTTCCTGTTGCCCTTTCCAGTTCTTTCTTCTGTTCGGCGGCGAGTTCCGATCCCAATGCATCGCATTTATTGAGGGCCACTATTTCGGCCTTTTCAGCCAGACCTGCACCGTAAGATTCAAGTTCATGACGGATCGTTTGATAGACCTGTCCCACGTTGTCCTGCGTGCCGTCCACCAGATGCAGCAGAACTGCAGTGCGCTCGATATGGCCAAGGAAGCGGTCGCCGAGGCCGCGGCCTTCATGTGCGCCTTCAATCAGGCCGGGAATATCGGCCAGTACGAAATCGAAATCGCCGATTTTTACGACGCCGAGATTAGGGTGCAGTGTTGTGAAAGGGTAATCGGCAATCTTCGGCTTGGCACGGGAACAGGCGGCCAGAAAAGTTGATTTGCCTGCATTGGGCAATCCGGCAAGTCCGGCATCGGCAATCAGTTTCAGGCGCAGCCAGACGGCCATTTCCTGGCCTTCCCAGCCGGGGGTAGTTTTGCGCGGAGCCTGATTGGTAGGGCTTTTGTAATGGGCGTTGCCAAAGCCACCATCGCCGCCCTTCAGGAATACAATCCTCTGGCCGGGTTCGGTAAGGTCGGCCAGAACGGTGTCCTGATCTTCGGCCAGAATTTCCGTTCCCGTGGGCACCTTGATAATACAGTCTTTGCCGTGGGCTCCTGTTTTGTTGCGACCGGCGCCGCCTTTACCCGTCTCTGCCTTGAAATGTTGCTGGTAGCGGAAATCAATCAGGGTGTTCAGCGTATCGACAGATTCGAAAATGACATCACCACCCTTACCGCCGTTACCGCCGTCCGGACCGCCATATTCAATATATTTCTCGCGCCGGAACGACAGGCAACCTGCGCCGCCGTTGCCACTCTTGAGATAGATTTTTGCGAGATCGAGGAATTTCATGGTTCGCTGTTTCGCCTCTTCGCTGTTTCGCTTCTGCGAATCAGCGCATCAGCGAAAGAGCGAATTATTCTGCTGCTACCGGGAGGTCGTTGGCTGGCTCAACGTGGACAAACGGCTTGCCGTTCTTGCCCTTGGAGAACTTGACCTGACCGTCGACGAGCGCGAAGATCGTGTGATCTTTGCCAAGGCCGACATTATGGCCGGGGACATATTTGGTGCCGCGCTGACGGACAATGATATTGCCGGCCAGTACAATTTCGCCACCGTATTTCTTGACGCCAAGACGACGGCCCGCTGTATCACGTCCGTTCCGTGAGCTACCGCCTGCTTTTTTGTGTGCCATTTCAAAAACTCCTTTTTATGCGACTTAAGCTGCCTTGATGTCTGTAATCTGAATCGTTGTCAGATCCTGACGATGACCTTTTTTGCGGCGGTAGTTCTGACGGCGCTTCTTTTTGAAGACCGTGATCTTGGGGCCGCGTGTTTGTTCGACGATCGTAGCGGTGACCTTGGCGACCGCATTGCCGACTTTGGTGGCCTTGCCATCGTTGAACAACAGGACGTCATCAAGGCTGAGCTTGGCGCCTGCGTCGCCTTCCAGCTTTTCAACCGTGATCTTATCGTCTTTGGCGACCTTGTACTGTTTTCCGCCTGTACGTATAACTGCAAACATTTTTCGTAAACCGTTTCTTAGCTGTAAACGTGCGGAATATACACAAATACGCTATTCTGTCAAGAAAGAGACTGCGTTAAGAGTAAAAGAAAATGCAAACGGACGACCATCGCAAGAACTCCCATTCGATTGTGATTTATCACGATACGGCGGTGAATGATATATCAAAGGCCGTCTGGTCGCATATGGCGGGTAAGCGCCTGAATATTCTCCAGCCGGACAGCGAAGAACACCTTGTCAGGGCCTGCAGGAAGAGCGCCATTGCACTGATCGGAATTGATGAGGATCATGAGCACTCCTGCGAGATTGCTGAAACCCTGATGCGGGATGCCTCAATTGTCTGCGACGTCATTGCTGTCGGCGGGAAAATCGGCCATAGCGAACGGACCTCCATCATGGCGCACGGATTCGATGGTGTTTTTATGCTTGAAACCCTCCAGCAGGATGATTTCGGTATTATTCTCAACAACAAGTTTCGCAAAGGTCAGCAACGGATCAGGCGCAAGGTCAGGGATGAGGCTTTTGAGCGCTTCCAGTCCGCCATGGAAGCCAGTCCGGATGCGTTTATTATCTTCGATGAGAATGACGAACTGTTTTTTTGCAGCGAGCATTACAAACGCGCCTATCCGAAAAGCGCCCATAAGCTGGTTCCGGGACTTCATGTCGACGATGCCTTTGAAATGTGCAGTGCGGAACACGGTGTTGTCCCGGGCGATCCGCGCTATGAGCCGCTGAAAGAATACTGGCACAATCTTACAGGGCAGGTTGAATTCACGGCCAATAACGGAAAATCCGTCCGGGTTACGGCGGGCAAGCTTGCAGACGGGCGTGGAACGATTACTTCGACGACAGACATTACGGACTATGTTGAGCAGAAGAAATTGCTGGAAACAAAATCGCAGCAATTGGAGGAATCGCTCAGAAAAGAGCTGGAGGCAAGCGCAATCCAGAAGCAGTTTATCAATATGGTCAGCCATGAATTCCGCACGCCGCTCAGTATTATAGACGGCTGCGCCCAGTATCTTGAGCGCAGGCAGGACAAGGTCACGCCTGAAGATGTGTTCAAACGTTGCCGGACGGTTCGCAAGGCCGTGTCCCGTCTCGTCCAGATGATGGAAGGCGTTTTGTCTTCCAATATGCTGAAGACGGGTGAACTGGAAGTAACGCGGGAGATATTCGATTTATGCGAGTTGATTGACGAACTGGTAAACGAACATGCAGAGCTCGCGCCCAGTCACAAATTCAGGTGCGATACGGTCGGTGTGCCCGAAACCGTAAATCTGGACAGGAAAATGACCGTCCTGATTGTCTCCAATCTGATCACCAATGCCGTCAAATTTACGCGGGAGACCCCACAGATCAAGGTAGAGGCTGTGGCCGAGGATGGCTCTGTTAAAATCCGCGTGACAGATAACGGTATTGGAATTCCGGAAGATGAGCTGGATTCCGTCTTCGATCCGTATTTCCGGGCATCGTCTTCGGCGGGTATTCCAGGCTCCGGACTGGGGCTTAGTCTCGTAAGGGATCTGACTGAATTACAGGGCGGTAAAATATCGGTTGTGAGCAATATCGACAAAGGTACTGTTTTTACAGTTCTTTTACCGATCGAATGATGAAAATTTGCGTTAGATTTCCTTCGTATGATATTGATTTAATTATGTTCCCGGCAATAAAAATGGATTACGTGAAAACGATACTTGTCATTGAAGACGAAGAAGACCTCGCAGAGATCCTTCAGGACGAGTTGTCGGAGCTTGGCTATCACGTTGTCACGGCCGCAAATGGTATGGAAGGCCTTGAAAAAATTCAGGAATACGAACCCGACCTGGTGATTTGCGACCGCGTGATGCCGCAGATGAGCGGGCATCAGCTGCTGGAAAGACTCCGCGGGGTTTACCCCCAGTATGGCGGCGTTCCTTTTATCTTCCTGTCGGCTCTTACTGAAGAGAGCCATGTCAGAGCCGTAGAGGATCTCAATCCGGCAGCATACCTTAAGAAGCCTGTAGATTTCGACCTTCTCCACAAGGTTGTGACGTCTGCGCTGCAATAATTCTTCCTCTGTTAACTATTTTTCAGTAAATTTTTAATATATGGGATGGTATAATTTTGGTGAGTAGGATACTGATCGCCGCATTTCAGGAGGAAATGCTATGTTATCCACAGCAGGAACGCCATTGGCAGAAATAGCCGCACGCGTCCAGAGCATTCTGGGCGAGCAGTCGCGCTTACTTGTTCCCGGAAAAAATCAATCAAATCAGAATATTTTAAGCGCTGCCGAGAAGCCGCAAGGCGGTTTTGATGATCTTGTTGATCTGTCGGAAGATGCACTGCGCCAGCTCGATGAATCGCGGAAGGTGCTCGAGTCGCTGGAAGACGGACAGGCTGAACTGATTCGCAAGGAGATAGAATTCGCCTTCAAACGTCTGGAGCAGGTCCGTGAGCAGATCAAAATTGCCGGCTCTCTTCTCAGTAAGGCCGGGCCGGATCAGGCCGAGGCGCTGCGCGGCAGCATTGAAGATATAGGCTCAACGCTTGATAGCGTTGCCAACCAGATTGATTTTTCGATCTCCCGTACGCAGCAGAGCGTCTCGGTTGAACTGGTTCAGGGACAGTTTTCCTCGGAGTTTAACGCGCTGGCCTCACAGGCCGCAGGCGGTGACTTTGCCGCTTACCGCGAAAGCCTCAATGTTGAATTCAGTTTCCTGAAGGTTTCCTTTAGTGAAGAAACGCTGTCCGTTACAAAAGATGAGGATGGTGTTTCCGTTGAGAAAACAACACAGCAAACCGATCTGGTGGTGGCGCAGGATTCCGTAAGTCAGGAACAAACGCTCGTTGTTGGTGAGAATGGCGGAGGTTATGCCGATCTCGTCAGTGAACTCGGTGCCGTGACGCAGGAGTTCACCAATC
Source organism: uncultured Pseudobdellovibrionaceae bacterium (assembly GCA_964552285.1). Classification (GTDB taxonomy): domain Bacteria; phylum Pseudomonadota; class Alphaproteobacteria; order Micavibrionales; family Micavibrionaceae; genus CAZKGT01. Next base: position 41,184 of record CAZKGT010000002.1, read on the forward strand.
TTGCGGCGCAGTTTCTGGAGAAATTCGGTATTGATAAACCGTTCCCGCAGCCCTTCCTCGATCTTTTGCGTGAACTTTCGGAAATCGTTGGCGACGGTAATACCAAACCGGTTATCGATCAGTCGGTTTGATCTTCATCTTCATCGAATAAAATACGGCTGGCCGCTCCGTCCAGATCTTCAAACTGTTTGCTTTTGAGCGCCCAGATAAAGGCCGCAAGGCCAAGCAGGCCAAGAAACAGGGCGATCGGTATCAGAAAGGCGAGAACGTTCATTGTCTGCCCACTTTGAGGGCATTCAGCATGACCGTCAAGGATGAGGCCGACATGAAGAGTGCGGCAAACAGAGGCGTGATGAACCCCGCCATAGCCAACGGCACGGCCACGGCATTATAGGCCACCGAAAGGGCAAAGTTCTGCCGAATTGCGGCAATGGCGCGTTTGGCTGTTTTCCAGCAAAGGAAGGCCGGTTTCAGGTGTTCTCCCTGCAAGACGATATCGGCCGTTAGTTGGGAAAGCATACTGGCGCTGCCAAAACTCATACTGACATCGGCAAGCGCAAGGGCAGGGGCGTCATTGATCCCGTCCCCCAGCATCAGAACTTTATGGCCTTTTTCCTGAAGCGCGCGGATATGCCGGTATTTCTCTTCCGGCGAGAGGGCTGCATGCCAGTTTTTAATCCCTGTTTGTTTTGCGGTATCCCTCACTATTTCTTCCTTGTCGCCTGATAGCAGTATGGTTTCCTGCCCGGCAAGCTGGAAAGCAGAAACGGTTTCCTGCGCATCCCCGCGCAGGGAGTCGGCAAAACTGAAACTAACCGGATCCTTTTGCGCGTCCAGAAACCAGAGTTCTGTGATATTCGCAGCGGGTGATTCAGGATTTTTGATTCCGCAAAAATCTGCACTGCCAAGAAGAACCTTCCCGGTCTTAAGGCCTTTTCCGGGAATCTCCTCCACATTCCTTGCGGCGGCCACAGGTCCGGCCTCCCGGACC
>CAZKGT010000003.1:0-6449 GCA_964552285.1 uncultured Pseudobdellovibrionaceae bacterium
GTTCAGATCAGATGCATCGCCCTCTGGGCTAATATCTTGTGACTACACTATCTAGAGCATAGTAGTACGTTAAAATGCAACAAACGTCAAGTTATTTTTCATAATTAATTAAGCTTCCCGTCAAATACAAGGATCCGCAGATTAAAATCCGTCCTGCCGCCTCGCCATTCGCTTTCTGGCATTGCCTGATCGCGTCCTCAATATTCTCCGCCGGAATGCCGCTACCGGCCGCCGCCACAATTTCCGCCGGGCTGAAGGATTGCGGCTCATCCGGGATCGGAATGGCGGCGAGGCTGGCGGCATGGGGCAGGAGCGGCGCCAGAAACGCCTGCGGATCTTTGGTGTTCATCATACCGACGATCAGGTGGAGCGGTTTGCCGTCCGTTTGCTCCCAGCTTTTTGCCTGCTCCGCCAAAACCCGGCCCGCCCCTTCATTGTGCCCGCCGTCAAGCCACAGCTCCCAGCCGTCCGGCAGCAGATCGTAGAGCGAACCTTGTTTGATTTGCTGCAAACGGCCCGGCCAGCGGATGGACTGAAGGCCCTGCCGGATCGCCCCCTCCGGCGAATCAAAGCCTTCCAGAATATTGAGAACCGCAAGGGCCGTGTTGGCATTTCCAACCTGATGCGGGCCGGCAAGGTTCGGCACCGGCATGGCCGCATCCCATTCCCGGGCCGCATAAACAAGCGGGATATCCAGCTCTTTTGCCCGGCCCTCAAAGACCGGAAAAACGCTCTCATCTGCCTGAGGACCAATCACACAGGGCGCGCCCGGCTTCATAATCCCGGCCTTTTCCGCGGCGATCTCAGGCAGGGTTTCGCCGAGATACTCCATATGGTCGTAGCCAATGGCCGTTATCGCTGTGGCCAGCGGATTTTCAATGATGTTGGTGCAATCAAGCCGCCCGCCAAGCCCGACCTCCAGCAGCAAAATATCGGCAGGCGTACGGGAAAAAGCAGCAAAGGCCAGCGCCGTGGTAATCTCAAAAAACGTCACCGCGCGACTTTCATTCAGCGCCACGACCTCGTCCAGCAACGCCTCCAGAGCGTCATCCTCAATATCCTGTCCGGCCAGATAAATCCGTTCGTTAAATTTTGCCAGATGCGGCGAAGTGTACGCGTGCACCTTATAGCCTGCGGCCTCGAATACCGCGCGCAACATGGCAATCACGGACCCCTTGCCGTTGGTCCCGGCCACATGGATCACCGGCGGCAGCGACAGATGCGGGTTGCCGAGCGCCTCCAGCAATTGCAGGTAAGGCGGCCGGAAACCGAGATCGACCGTCTTGTCACGGTTCAGCGTATAAAGCGCCTGAAGCTTTCCTTCGAGGGTAGCATTCGGATGAGCGGCATCAGCAGCGTACATCGGGAGAAATCACCGGCCTGCCTTCTTGCGGCGCGGTGCGGCCGCCCGGGCATTGGCCGGCTCCTGTGAATTGGCCGGTTTTGGCAGCTTCTTGACCTTGGCCACGGTCCGCGCCGCATTGGCCGCTGTTTTCACATCGGTCTTGCCCGTTTGCTGTTTACCTGCGGCAGCATTCCCGGGCCCTTTGCCTTTCTTGCCCTTGAAGCCGTTCTCCCTGACCGGATTCAGCAGCATATCCAGCAGCCGGATCAGCGTGTCCCTGTGCTCGGCACGCGGCACGACCATATCGACCATACCGTGCTCCAGAAGGTATTCCGCCGTCTGGAAGCCTTCGGGAAGCTTCTCGCGGATGGTTTCCTCAATCACCCGCTTGCCCGCAAAACCAACCATCGCGCCCGGCTCGGCTATATGGACGTCACCGACCATGGCAAAAGAAGCGCTGACCCCGCCCGTCGTTGGATCGGTCAGGAGAACGACATAGGGAAGCCCCGCTGCCTTGACCTGCTCGACAGCGATAATGGAGCGTGGCATCTGCATCAGTGAAATCATCCCCTCCTGCATTCGCGCACCGCCGGACGCCGGAATCGCAATCAGCGCCGCGCCCTGCTTTACCGCAGCCTCTGCTGCGCAAACCAGCCCCTCGCCGACGGCAGCGCCCATCGATCCGCCCATAAAAGAAAAATCGAAACAGGCAATAACAACCTTCAGCCCGCCCATCGTGCCGGAAACGACCTGGATGGCATCATCCTTGCCGGTTTTGTTCTGGGTATCGCGCAGCCGCTCGGAATATTTCTTGCGGTCTTTGAACTTCAGCGGGTCGTGCGGCACACCCGGCACAGCGATCTTCGCATACTTACCGTCATCCAGCAGTATCTCAAGCCGCTCGGCCACGGAAATCTTCAGGTGATGGCCGCAGTGATAACAGACATTGAGATTGGATTTCAGATCCCGGTGAAACAGCATGCTCTCGCAGGCCGGGCATTTCTGCCACAGATTATCGGGAACCTCTTTCTGCTGTTCGACAAAGGAACGGATACGCGGACGGATAAAATTGCTAAGCCAGTTCATATCTCACTAGATGCCGTTTTTTCTACAAGGCGATATTCATCCCGCACATAAGGTCAAAAGTCAAGAAAACCGCCCCATAATTTAACATAATTGATAATTGGAGGATTGTTGTGTATAACCGTATCTGTTTTGAATAACCAACGGCAATACTGAAATGGTCAACTTGCAGCGCATAAGCTCAATTGCGATCGTCGGCACACTGATTGCGCCCTTGCTCGGCGCATGCACAATGCGCGTAAATGGCGATGATCTACCGGTCGTAGAGGCCGACACGACCAAAGTATCGGCACCGGATCCGGCTGAAAAAAAGAAAATGGAGCGGGACGAAAGGCGCCTCCTGACATTGATTGCCCCTGCCATTATCGAAGACAGGAATCCCCACTTTCCCGTAGTCGACAGCCTCATAAAAGCCGGAGCCCGTAATATTGGAAGATCGAATACAACCGAGGTCAGGCATATCGGATTATCAGAAGAGTTCGAGAACGCCCTTAACAAGGCCAGAAAGAAACTGGGCCTTGGAACGGACTATCTCAAATTGAAAGACAACAAACACTACCCTGCATACGGCCTTTCAACGATAACTCTGGACAGCCGTTCCATTGCCTATCACCCGAGCCCTTTCCTTGATATGCCGGTGAAAAATCCCTGTATCCATTTAACAATTAAATTAAAAAGCACACATACAGGAAGCACGCACAGTCAGACAGTAAAGGCCTGCATGACGCCTGATTTTGAAAAAGAATGGCGCAAAGCCATCAAAGACCCTGCAAACACGATACCAGGACCGTCATACTGGGAATATGGCGGAGCGACAGGCCCGGTTACAACTTCAATATCAACCGGCCCCGGCCTTTAACCTGGAAGAATTTGCAAGCGAATCTGCAAGAGCGCTCACCTGCGCGCTCACTGCGGCAACCACTTTTTCGGTCCCTGCCCCGGCATTCTGCTCAACCGTCTGAACAATCGCTGAACCAACCACGACAGCATCGGCAGTTTCCGCCATGGCAGCCGCATCAGCAGGCGTCTTAATGCCAAAACCGACCGCAAGAGGAAGATCCGATTCAGCACGAATACGGTTCAGATGATCCGATACTGCACTGATATTGGCGCTGGCCGCGCCTGTCACCCCGGTGATCGAAACATAGTAGAGGAACCCACCCGCGCCCTGCAGGACCGTCTGCAAACGATCCCCTCCGGTTGTCGGCGTCACCAAACGGATAACATCAAGCCCGGCTTTACCCGCCGCGGCCCGCAGCCCAGAATCTTCTTCCGGCGGAAGATCAACAATGATCAGCCCGTCAACACCCGCCTCCGATGCGTCCTTTACAAAGGCGTCAAGCCCATAAGCAAACACCGGATTGAAATAACCCATCAAAATCAGCGGGGTATCTTTTTCGCCAGCCCTGAAATCCCTTACCATTTGCAGGGTGACATCCATACATCCGCCCGCCTCCAGCGCGCGCAGACCCGCCGCCTGAATCGCCGGACCGTCCGCCATCGGATCGGTAAAAGGCATGCCGATCTCAATCAGGTCCGCCCCGGCACCGGGCAGCGATTTCAAAATTTCAGTGCTGGTTTCAATATCCGGGTCACCGGCCATAACAAACGTCACCAACGCCTTTCGGCCCTGCGCCTTATATTCAGCCAAACGGTTTTCAATACGGCTCACAGCGTCACCCCTAACTTATCCGCCACCGTAAAAATATCCTTGTCCCCGCGCCCGCACAAATTCATCACAATGATGTGATCTTTCGGCAGATCGCTGGCAATTTTGCACACGTGGGCAAACGCGTGCGACGGCTCAAGCGCCGGAAGAATACCCTCGAGCTTTGCCATTAGCTGAAACGCATCAAGCGCCTCCTGATCGGTTACCGACACATAATCGACCCGATCCTGATCGAACAGCCAGGCATGTTCCGGGCCGATACCGGGATAATCCAGCCCGGCAGAAATCGAATGCGCCTCGGTAATTTGCCCGTCTTCATTTTGCAGGAAATAACTCTGCATGCCGTGCAGAACACCCGGCGTCCCACCGGTCAGGGAGGCCGCATGCTTGTCCGTATCAACGCCAAGCCCGCCGGCCTCAACACCGATAATGTTCACATCGGCATCATCTAAAAACGGGTGAAACAGCCCCATTGCGTTCGATCCGCCGCCAATGCACGCAACCAGCGTATCCGGCAACCGCCCTTCCTTTTCCATGATCTGTTCGCGGGTTTCCTTGCCGATCACCGACTGGAAATCACGCACCATCGCCGGATAGGGATGCGGTCCCGCCACCGTACCGATCAGGTAATAAGTGTCGTGCACGTTCGTCACCCAGTCACGCAGCGCCTCGTTCATCGCATCCTTCAGTGTCGCGGACCCGGACGTCACCGGCCGCACTTCCGCGCCCAACAACTTCATCCGGAACACATTCGGCTTCTGGCGCTCGATATCCTCCGCGCCCATAAAAACCGTACAGGGAATATCGAACAGCGCGCACACCGTGGCCGTTGCCACCCCGTGCTGACCCGCACCGGTTTCAGCGATAATCCGGGTCTTGCCCATCCGCCTTGCCAGCAGGACCTGTCCGATACAGTGGTTGATCTTGTGCGCGCCGGTATGGTTCAGCTCGTCGCGCTTGAAATAAATCTTCGCCCCGCCGAAATGCTCCGTCGCCGCCTTCGCAAAATAAAGCGGACTGGGCCGCCCGATATAATCCTTCGCCAGATCGTCAAACTCGGCCCAGAAGGCCGGATCATCCTTTGCGGCGTTCCATGCCTCTTCAACGCTTAAAATCAACGGCATCAGCGTTTCCGCCACATACCGCCCGCCATAAGGGCCGAAATGTCCGCGCTCATCGGGTCCGGATCGCAGGGTGTTTGGTTTGCTCATGCGCTTTTTACCGCTTCAATAAAGGCTCTGATTTTCTCCGGGTCTTTTTGTCCCGGTGCCGTTTCCACGCCGGATGATACATCCACCGCGTCCGGTTTCAAGAAAGAAAGGGCCACACCGACATTTTCCGGCGTTAACCCGCCGGCCAGCATCCAGGATTTTGTGGGTCTGAAATTTTTCAGCAACGACCAGTCGAACGTCTGCCCGGTACCACCAGGCAATATCTCCCTCTCCCCTGTGGAGGGTTTTGAGTCCAGCAGCAACCAGTCACACACCGGTTCAAACGAACCCACATGATCCAGATCGTCTATCGTCGCGATACGAAGCGCCTTCATAACCGAAATTCCAGTCATTTTAATGACTTCAGAAACGCGTTCAGGCGTCTCAGAACCATGAAGCTGGATCATATCAGGCGCAGTTTGCTCCAATGTGAACCGCAAAAGATCATCGTCGGGGTCGACAAACAATCCAACCTTGCGCACCCCTTCAGGTAGCATAGCCGAGAGCTTAGCAGCTCTGTCCGGATCGATATAACGGGGGGAAGGCAAATAAAAATTGAACCCGACAAAATCCGCCCCCGCATCAATCGCCGCCTGCAGGGTTTCCGGGGTTTTCAAGCCGCATATCTTGACGTTAACCATTGCCGATTTCTGCCAGAATAGCTTTCGCCGCCGCGGCCGGATCATCCGCCTGCGTAATCGGACGGCCGATCACCAGATGGCTGGCCCCTTTATCAAGTGCGTCAGAAGGCGTCATAATCCGTTTCTGGTCCTGCGCCGCCGCACCGGCCGGGCGTATACCTGGCACCATCAGCGCAAAATCCGGCCCGCAGGCCGCCCGCAGCCGTTCAATCTCATGCGCCGAACAGACAACACCGTCAAGCCCGGCTTCCCTGGCCAACAGGGCCAGCCGTTCCACCTGCTCACCCGCAGGTGTTTTCTGACCCACGCGCTCAAGTGACGCATCGTCCAGACTGGTCAGCACCGTCACAGCCAGTAATTTTGTCCCCGGCGCACAAGCATCCTTTGCCGCCTGCATCATCTCAAACCCACCGGAAGCATGTACATTGAGATAAAATGGAGAAACCCGCCCGCAGACAGCGCGCACAGCGCCTGCAACCGTGTTCGGAATATCGTGGAAT
>CAZKGT010000003.1:6459-17902 GCA_964552285.1 uncultured Pseudobdellovibrionaceae bacterium
CCGCCGCGATCCCTTCCGGCCCGTACGAATTAAAAAACTCGAGGCCCAGCTTGATCCCACCGGTAACCGGTGCGATGGCTTTCACAAGCGCCTTCGCCTCATCCATGTCGGCGGTATCGACAGCGCAAAAAATTTTCGGGCTCATTTCCTTTGATCCTTTAGTAGCGGCAAGGTGGAGCGATGCGCATTCTCATTGGCCGTTTGTGCCTGCTCCTTCTTCAGACGGTTGACTTCCCTGCTTTTTTCCCGGGATTTACGGCCCAGCGGCCCGTTATTCAGCCAGACCATAAACCCGCCCGCCATAAACCCGGCGACAAAAACGATCAGGCACAGCGCCGCCAGCGGCATTTCCGCCGGAGCATGAAGCGGGCTCCAGACAACTGAAACCCGCTCGATATTCGCTGCTGAAAAAATAATGACAGCCAGAACAACCGGAATACTAATGATCCAGCGCAGGACAGCCATGTCACTCGTCGTTCAGGCGCTCACGCAGGGCCTTACCCGTTTTGAAGAACGGAAGACGCTTGGCATCAACATGAACGGTTTCCCCGGTCCGTGGATTACGGCCAACCCGGGCATCGCGTTCCTTAACAGAAAATGCGCCAAAACCGCGCAGTTCAACCCGGTCGCCTTCAACCAGCGCCTGGGTAATCTCGTCAAAAACCTTGTCGACAATCTTCTCAACGTCGCGCAAATACAGATGCGGATTCTTTTCTGCCAGACGCTGGATCAATTCGGACTTTGTCATTCCTGTTCCCTCATGCTGAAAATCAAATAACACCGGCCATTTCTAAAGCCGTCTATCGTGAATCCTGTCCCACGTGTTGTAATAAAAATAAAATGCATCATTTCGCGTATGATCGTCAAGGAAAACCCATTGATCGCAAAGGATTTTTTTACAGGGTGTTTTGAGGTTTATGCTTCCTCTCCCCTTCACCCGGATATTGCCAAAACATTATCCAGAAAGTCATTCCCGCGAAGGCGGGAATCTACTTATCAGCTTTCACGAAGAAACAAGGCTTGATTCCCGCCTTCGCGGGAATCACTTCAAAAAAGAGAAACAAAAAGAACGCATAAAAAAAACCGGGCGCATCGGCGCCCGGTCTCCAAAACTTCTATGCCGGGAAGATTATTCCTTGCTTTCGGCCTCATCTGCTTTTGCCTCCTCAGCAGGCGATTCCTCAGCTTCAGCCGCGGCATCCGCCTTGACTTCCTCTTCGGCCTCGGCCTTCTTCTTGGGTGCGGCTTTTTTCTTGGGCTTTTCTTCTTTGGCTGCCTCGGCCTCGGCAGGGGCTCCTTCGCCCTGCTCCTGAAGCGCAGCACCAAGAATATCGCCCAGAGAAGCACCGCTCTCCGTCGAACCGAAAGCTTCCATAGCGGCCTTGTCTTCGTCGATTTCGCGGGCCTTGATGGAAAGCGACAGCTTCCGGCTCTTCTTCTCAATCGACATAACCTTGGCATCGACCTTTTCACCGACGGCAAACCGGTCCGGACGCTGCTCGGAGCGTTCGCGGGACAGATCACCCTTCTTAATGAAGCCGGTCACGCCATCGCCGATCCCGACCTCAACGCCGCCGGAATTAACTTCCGTAACGGTGCCGGTCACGACAGCGCCCTTGGCAATGCCCTTCATGGCGCCTTCGAACGGATCGTCGGTCAGTTGCTTGACACCAAGCGCCACGCGTTCTTTTTCCGGATCAATATCCAGGATTTTGACTTTGATGACCTGGCCTTTTTCGAAGTCCTTGAGAGCTTCTTCGGTCTGGTCTTCCCAAGAAACGTCGGAAAGGTGAACCATCCCGTCAATATCGCCCGGCAGGCCGACAAACAGGCCGAACTCCGTAAGGTTGCGGATCTCGCCCTCCAGTTCCTGTCCGACCTTGTGGCTGTCCGCGAACTGTTGCCACGGATTTTCCTGGCATTGTTTCAGGCCAAGGGAAATCCGGCGCTTGTCACCGTCCACATCGAGGACCATAACCTCCACTTCCTGAGAGGTGGAAACGATTTTGCCCGGATGGGCGTTCTTCTTGGTCCAAGACATTTCGGAAACGTGCACCAGCCCTTCGATCCCCGGTTCCAGCTCGACGAACGCGCCATAATCGGTGATGTTCGTGACCCGGCCCTTAAAGCGGGCTTCCGGCGGATACTTGGACTCAACACCACCCCACGGATCGGTTTCAAGTTGTTTCATTCCAAGGGATATACGCTGGTTGTCCTCATTGTAGCGGATCACCTGCACCTCGACGCTCTGGCCGATTTGCAGAACTTCTGAAGGATGATTGACGCGCTTCCACGAAATATCGGTCACGTGAAGCAGACCATCGACACCGCCAAGATCCACGAACGCACCGTAATCGGTGATGTTCTTAACCACACCGGTCAGAACCTGGCCTTCCTTGAGGTTTTCCAGCAGGTCGGACCGTGCTTCCTCGCGGCTTTCCTCCAGAACAGCACGTCGGGAAACAACGATGTTGCCCCGGCTGCGGTCCATTTTAAGGATATGGAACGGCTGTGGCGTACCCATCAGCGGGGAAACGTCGCGTACCGGACGGATATCAACCTGAGAGCCCGGCAGAAACGCTACGGCTCCGCCCAGATCGACGGTAAACCCACCCTTGACCCGGCCAAAGATAACGCCCGTAACGCGCTCGCCTTTTTCCGAAGCTTTCTCAAGATCAATCCAGACCTCCTCGCGGCGAGCTTTCTCTCGGGACAGAACGGCATCGCCGTTACGGTCCTCGACACGGTCGACGTAAACCTCGACCTCGTCATCAATACGAAGTTCCGGGTCCTGTCCCGGCGTGGTGAATTCCCGGAACGGGATCCGCCCTTCGGATTTAAGACCGACATCAACAATCACGAAATCATCTTCGATATCGATAATTTTGCCTTTAACGACGGTCCCTTCAAATGAATTCTGCTTTCCGAGTGTTTCTTCCAGAAGTGCAGCAAACTCCGTGGATTCGGTATTGTCTTTTAGATTTGCGGCTGCATGTGCCATGTTATTTAGTTCCTTTCAGATAGTCTGTCGGCAACCAAAGAGCATCTGTTTTTCCAGCCCCCTTAAACAAGTCAGGCCGCAGATGATGGCTACCGTGTACGGACGAATTCCAGTGCTTTTTCAAGGACCTGATCCATATCGAGATCAGATGTATCAAGTACGAAAGCATCGTCCGCTGCCCGTAAGGGGGCCGTATCCCGGCCCTGATCGCGAGCATCGCGTTGGCGCATTTCCGCCAAAACGGCCTCATATGTAACGTCTATCCCCTTGGATTGCAACTCTTTCGTACGCCTTTGCGCCCTGACTTCCGTGCTGGCGGTAATATAGAGCTTCACTGGCGCATCCGGACACACCACTGTCCCGATATCCCGCCCGTCAAGAACGGCACCCTTTTTGCCGTCCGGCGGGTTCAGAGCAAAACTGCGTTGCAGGTCGAACAGAGCCATTCTTACATCAGGAACCACGGCTACCTTTGAAGCCGCCTGCCCGGCCTTATCAGTGAGCAAAACCGGATCTGCAAGCCATTTCACATCAAACTCATCCCGCAACAACTCGGCAGCCCGAATAGCGGCCCGTGCATTTTGCGGATTTTTTCCGGCCTCAAGAACCCGCACCCCCACCGCCCGGTACAGCTTGCCGGTATCGAGATACGCGTACCCCAGCACCTCCGCCAGCTTTCTGGCCAGCGTGCCCTTGCCGCTAGCGGCCGGTCCGTCAATAGCGATAATCAAAGCGATAACTCCAGTACGTTTCCATCTTCTCCCCCGATCCGCGCGCCGAGATCGTTCATCAGATCGACAAAACCGGGAAAGCTGGTAGCAACAGGGCGAATGTCATCAATTTCGACAGGCTCTTCTGTTGCCATACCAAGAACGAGAAAGCTCATAGCAATGCGGTGATCTAGATGTGTTTCGATGGTGGCCGCGCCTTTTGGCGGCTTACCTGTACCCCTGATCATAAGGGAATCTTCGCCAACCTCCAGATCAACACCGCAGGCCCGCAGCCCTTCCGCAACGACGGCCAGCCTGTCGCATTCCTTGACCCGCAGCTCTGCAAGTCCGCTCATGCGCGTTGTACCGTTCGCACAGGCCGCCGCCATGGCCAGTGCGGGAAACTCATCAATCATGGAGGGAACACGCGCCGGCGGCACATTGACGCCCTTCAGCGGCCCCGCACCCTTTACAACCAGATCCGCCACAGGCTCACCTGCCTCCGTCCGCTCGTTTTCAAAGGAGATCTCCGCGCCCATTTCCCCCAGCGTTTCAAAAAGCCCGGTCCGGCGTGCATTCATCCCGATCCGCGGTAGTCTGATTTCCGACCCTTCCACCAGCAACGCCGCCACAACCGGAAAAGCGGCAGAACTTGGATCTCCCGGCACATCGACGGCGCAGCCCTGTAAATCCTTCTGTCCGGTAATACTGACGGCTTGGCCGTCTTTGGTATCCTCAACGCCCACTTCCATGCCGAAATGCCGGAGCATATTTTCCGTGTGATCGCGGGTAGGCACAGGCTCGATCACGGTCGTCATCCCCGGCGCATTCAGCCCCGCCAGCATGACACAGGATTTCACCTGTGCCGAGGCGACCGGCAGCCTGTACTCGATCGGCAGGAGGTCTTCCGGCCCCCGCACCCCCAGCGGCAAACGTCCGCCCTCCCGGGCCATAAAGCGCACGCCCATCAGCTCGAGCGGCGTCATCACCCGCTTCATCGGCCGTTTGACCAGAGACGCATCTCCCGTAAAAAACGTGGAAATCGGATGCCCGCCCGCAAGCCCGATCAGAAGCCGCGCCGCCGTACCACTATTGCCCATATCAAGAACACCGGCCGGCTCACGCAGGCCGCCAATCCCGGTCCCGAAAGCATGCCACAGCCCGTCATCGCTTTTGTGAATTTTTGCCCCAAGCGCCCGCATGGCCTCGGCAGTCGCCAGCACATCCTCGCCCTCAAGCAATCCGCTGATCATCGTCTCGCCAACGGCAAGCCCGCCAAGAATAAGGGCCCGGTGCGAAATCGACTTGTCGCCGGGAACCTTCGCCGTCCCGGAAAATGAAACCGTCTTCGAGGATTTGATCGCATGGGGATATGTCATGGCCTCTTGATAGCCGAAGCCCCCGCCTCTGGCAATCCTGAAATACTCCCCTATTTCGGTGACAGGATACAAATTACGCGTGTAATTTGTATCCTGTCACCGAAATAGGGGGGGGGCCGAAATAGGGGAGAGTCCTAGCCGAAGCTGGACAGGTCGCCGTTATAGGTTTTGAGGAAATTCAGGAAGTCGTCATGAGGAATCGGCTTCGAATAGCGGAAACCCTGCACCTCGTCACAACCTTCAGCGCGCAGGAAGTTCTCATGGTCCTTGGTCTCAACGCCCTCAGCGATAACTTTGAGGTTCAAAGAATGGCCAAGCGTTACGATCGTGCGTGCAATCGATGCATCATCCGGGTTGTTCAGCGCATTACGAATGAAGGACTGGTCAATCTTCAACCGGTCGATCGGGAACTGGCGCAGGTATGAAAGCGAGGAATAACCCGTCCCGAAATCGTCAATCGCCAGCTCAACGCCCAACTTGTGCAGACTTTGCAGAATCTCGATCGTGTTCTGGATATCATCCATAAACACGCTTTCCGTGACCTCCAGCTCCAGCCGGTGCGGCGCCAGCCCGGTTTCCTGCAACACGCGTTCAGTAAAGCTTACGATATCGCTCTGGTGAAACTGGGCACCGGAAACGTTCACAGCGATCCGTATATCATTGCCGCCATGCTTGGCGGCCTCCATTGCCGTTTCACAGGCCACCTTCATAACCCATTCGCCAATCGGCACAATCAGGCCGGATTGCTCGGCAATCGGCACAAACTCGCCCGGCGAGATAAACATGCCGCCTTCCTTGCTGTTGTCCGGCTTCCACCAGCGCAGCAGCGCCTCGGCCCCGATCAGCTTTCCTGTCGCCAGATCAAGCTGGGGCTGGTAATAAAGGTCAAGCTGCTCATGCTCGAGTGCATCCCGCAGATCACGCAGCATCTGGAAGCGAAGCTGCACGGCCTTGTCAAAGTCTTCCGAGTATTCTTTCAGCGTATCGCGGCCTTCTTCCTTGGCACGGTTCAGGGCGATATCGGCATTTTTCAGCACCTGGTCAGGATCGATCGCATCATCCGGAAAAGTTGAAACACCGATGGAGGCCCGGATCTGGAAGTTCTCGTTAAACACCTTGAACGGCTCGGAACGGATCACGCCCAGAACCCGCTCGCCGACATTGCGCGCCATCATCGCATCACTGGTCAGCGGCATCATAATCGCAAACTCATCCTCCCCGGAGCGGGCGACAACAGCCGTTTCCGGCAGAGCGGCGCGCAATCTCTTTCCGACAGCACGCAAAATGGCATCCCCGACATTGTGCCCCATGGAATCGTTAATATCCTTGAAGTGGTCAAGGTCGATGGTCACAACGGCAAACTTGCTCTGAATCTCTCCATCTGTCGAACGCGTACGCTCGGAAAGCTGCTGCAAAAACTGAGTCCTGTTAGGCAGGCCGGTCAGCGTATCGTAATAGGCCAGCTTGTGAATCTGGTCCTCGGCCGCGCTCTTGATCCGGCGTATGTTCTCGGCATTCTGCTTGATCAGCCTTTGCGCAATATCGATCGCGCCGCCGATCTCGTCATTCGGGTCGAACGGCGAATTCTGGATCTGGGGATTTTCAGGATCATGCGAAGCCGCAACAAGATTATTGCGCATAAACAGGATCGGCTCCAGGAGCCAGTGTCCAAGGGCTGCCATCAGAACAGACGTTACGAACAGCGACATCAGCATCATCACAAGAATGGTCTGCTCAACATAAGCATAGACCTGATCACCAACCTCGGAGGAATCAAGACGCGCAACGATGGCATAGGGCTTGCTGAGATCGCTCGGCTTGAAAACAACCTCATAGGCAGAACCGTCACCGCTAAGGTAGGTCCTGGAAAGATGATCCCTGTTCAGCATAACCAGCGCAACAGGATCGCCATAGGTGCGGATCAGATTTATATCCGTGGTGGAATATGTCGAGTATACCGCCATACCGTCAATAACCGTCGTCTCAATAAGACGTTTTGCGGCCTTGTCGCTAAAAGGCGGAAGAAGCAGATCCTTGATCTCAGGCTCGATCAGCGGAACAACGGCCGAACGCGCAAGCTCCACCAGTTCGCCATAGCGCTCGTTCTCATAATCCCTGAGTGTAACACTGAGAATACCGACCTGAACGGTCAGAATCGTAAGGAAGACGGCAAAAGCAATCCGCCAGCTGATCTTGCTTTTCCAGATCTGCGCCGGGGAGCTTGTGAGCAGTCTGCTCAAAGACTTTGTTTTGACAGTTTTGTCCTGTTTCTTAGTGTCCACGCTGACTGACCAGTCTGAAGATTTCCGAGTTGGTACCGATCTCATTTTTGTCACTTATTGTATTGCCCTTCCCCATAGGCCGTAAATACGCGCTTTTAAAAAAGCATAACCTCATCTACGCATGCATTTACATATTATATATAAAATCCTTAATAAGGGCTTTAATTTCCACAAAAAATATGGTGGAAATTGAACCCGGATATTTTTTCAACCGATTGATATAAAACGTAATTTTATGGAACATTCAAAAATGCTAAAATTAAAAACAATAAAATCTTAAAGTTCTGAAAAATGCGAATCTTTCGCAAACAAGCTGGGGATAAGAAGAAAGATTTCAGGCTGTTGCAGCAAAAGAATTACTCATGGCTGAAATCAAGCGTTCCGTCCGGAAGAACGCGCCGGTAAAAACAGCTCCGGCGTCCCGTATGACAGGCCCCCTTCCCGCGCTGGTTCACCTTTACCCATAGACTGTCCTGATCGCAGTCCGTGAGAATCTCGACAACGTCCTGAATATCGCCGCTGGTGCCGCCCTTCAGCCAGAGTTCCTGGCGGGACCGGCTCCAGTAATGGACTTTTCCGGTTTCAAGGGTTTTATCCAGCGCCTCCCGATTCATCCATGCCTGCATCAGAACCTTGCCTGTCCCGGCATCCGTCGTGACAACGGCGATCAGCCCGTCCCGGTTAAAAAGCGGGGCGAATACCGTGCTCTCTTCGCGTTCGGGATCACTGGCCATACATATAAGGATGCGGGCTGGAAAAGCCTACTTTTCTTTCTTTTCTTCTGACTCGGGTCCGTCCTGCAGCTTCTTGATTTTCTGTTCGTTCAGCTTGTTGAAATAATCCTCTTCGTTAAGGCTGGTCGAACCTTTTTTGCTGCTAGCCTTGCCTTTTTCGTTACCACCAAGAACCATTTTGACCTCCAGAAATTAATATCAATGCCATGATAGCATTTTCCTTTTCCTGCCGCTACGAAAACCATTAACCTTTTCAGTCAGCTGGCAGAAACGCTATACCGACAGCCATCAATAACAGGCATGAAACGCGCCACACCAAAAGCCGGTCCACGCTCACGCGATCAAAGCAGGCCGGGATGATCAAGGCGCCAATCCAGCTATAAATAAACACGAGCGCAACCTGAAAAGTTTCCACCGCGCTGACGAGCGCCGCAGCGGGCGCAAGCGATAAAGCCAGCGTATGACAGGCTGTCCCGGCAGCGTCCGAAAACTCGATCAGGACGCTCAGCCCCAGAACACCTTTGCGATTTTTGGAAACGACCTCGAAAAGCCCTTTGCGCCACGAAGAAATGAAAAGACCCGCCAGCCCGAAAAAAACAAAACCCGCGCCCTGCCAGACCCAGACCGTGAGCCATTCCTCCGTCTGCGTGGCGGCACGCAGACCCAGCGTATAAAACACCAGACAAACAGTCGTAATCGCCATAAGCCAGACCGTGCGCCAGCCGAAAACGCCTGTTTTTACATTCAGCGACATGCCCAAAGCGCCGACAATAACGGCTAGCCCCGCCAGCGCCTGCCAGGGCGTGACCGTCTCCCCAAGGATCAGCCAGCCAAAAACCAGCACAAGAACCGGCCCAAGCTGAAAAATAGAAACCGATACGCCGGCCTCATCGCCCTGCAGGGCCGTCACATAAGGGATAAAGCAGGCGATATATAAAGCCCCCAGGCCGCTATACGCCAGTGCCTGCAAGACCGAGACATCAAAAACTTCCGGATTGAGTACAAAAAACAGCCCCGCCACCGGTATGTTGACGAGACCGCTCAGGACGATCAAAGACGGCCCGCTGCCATGAAAATGAATCTTTGCCAGATACTGGTCTATCACGTTGTTAAGCGCCCAGAACGAGGCGGCACATAATGCAAACCAGAACCACGCCATAAAGATTTTCCTTTGCCGGAAGGTCGGTTAAACCGCCAAAAAATTAATAAAAATCAAAGACTTTTTATACTGAATATTAATGCTTTTCGCAAATAATAGGGGCAGGTACACGGGAAAGATACGTAAGACAGGTAGGGAGCGGATGAAGGCGGTTCAGGAGAGCGCTGAACATCATTTTCTGTCCATGCTGGAAAAATGCAGGAAGGACCCGGAATGCTGGTTCGCCATGCATTTTGCGCTTTCGCGCAAACTAGACCATGAAAATCTGGTATCCGACCTCAAGCTGATACCGCGCAAGCTCGAAGATGCGCGCAAAACCAGCGGTGCCTTCTTTGACGAACTGAAAGAAAAAGCCGCCGTTGACGACGGGGTTATCTACCAGTTTACCGACAACGATATCGTTCTGCTCTGCCAGGCAAGGACCGACGGCGAAAAAGCCTATCTGGAAACCGTCTACAAGGAAGTCTCCGGCCAGTTGCGCAAGGATATGCATGAAATGTTCCCTCTGGCGACCGCCATGTACAACGCGCAAAAACTGTCCGATGCCAAATTCCTGTCAGCAAAGCGCATGAATGCTTACCGCCTCATGACGGACAATAACAAAACCGGCAGCATTTCCCTGCGCCGCAAGCGCCGCGAGGACCCGGTTGTGCTGATCGTCGAGGACGACCGTTTTACGGCCTCCTACGCGGCCAACATTCTCAACAAGGATTACGACATGGTCCACGCCAAGAACGGCGAGGAAGCCATCACGGCGCACATTGAAAACGCCCCGGACATCGTTTTCCTGGACATCCACCTGCCCGGCATCAGCGGCCACCAGACCCTGAAAGCCATCAAGCAGGTCGACCCGGAAGCCTTCGTGATCATACTGAGCGTCGACACCGGAAGAACGAACGTGGTCTCGGCGACAAAAAACGGCGCCCACGGCTTCCTCAAAAAGCCCTTTTCAAGGGAACGCCTGCTGGCCACGGTCGCCAAATCCCCCTTCGTCCGCCGCTCAAAATCCGAAAGCGTCTCCCAGACAAATTTCCACTAACCCCTATTTCGGTGACAGGATACAAATTACGCACGTAATTTGTATCCTGTCACCGAAATAGGGGGGCGGATTATTTTGCCTGAACGAGATCAAGGAAACGCCGCTGCACGGCCGGGTCGTCTTTGAATATGCCGGAAAACATGCTGGTCACGGTCGCCGAGGCCGGCTTGAAAACCCCGCGCGTGCTCATACACTGGTGCGCTGCGCTGATCATGACAGCCGCGCCTCTGGGCTTGAGTGTCCGGTCAATAGCATCGCGTATTTCCCGCGTCATGTTTTCCTGTGAAATCAGGCGTTTTGCGTAGACATCGACAACCCGCGCCAGCTTGCTGATCCCCACCACGCGCGCCGAGGGCCAGTAAGCCACATGCGCCCTGCCCATAATCGGCACCATGTGGTGCTCGCAATGGGAGATAAAGTCGATATCCCGTACAATCACCATATCGTCATACCCGGCGATATCCTCAAACGTCTTGCCGAGAACGCCGTCGGCATCCTGCTCATAGCCCTCAAAAAACTCATCATAAGCCCGGATCACCCGCGCAGGCGTCTCCCGCAGGCCCTCACGATCGGGCCGCTCGCCGATATAGCGCAGCAATGTTTCAACTGCCTTCTCCGCTTCCTCGCGGGAGGGACGGTCAACGTTTTTGTTTACAGCCATGTGAACCGGTTTTATGGTCATGGGCACTGGATATAGAGCAATTCCGGCAATTTTCCAACTGTTTTGAGAACCATGGAACTAAAACTATACAATTCACTGGGGCGGAACAAAGAGGTCTTTACGCCGGTTGAACCGGATCATGTGCGGATGTATGTCTGCGGGCCGACAGTTTACAACTATGCCCATATAGGAAACGCAAGGCCGGCCGTAGTCTTTGATGTTCTCTCGCGCCTGCTGCGTACGCTTTACCCAAACGTAACGTACGCCTCCAACATCACCGACGTCGAGGACAAGATCATCAAAGCTGCGCAGGAGACCGGCCAGCCGATTGATGCCGTCACAAAAAAATTCACGGATATCTACCATCAGGACATGAGCGCACTTGGCGTACGCGCGCCGGACATTGAGCCTTACGCCACACAGCACATCCCGGAAATGATCGCCCTGATCGAGGCGCTGGTCGAAAAGGGACACGCCT
>CAZKGT010000003.1:17912-21456 GCA_964552285.1 uncultured Pseudobdellovibrionaceae bacterium
GTGTTGTTTAACGTGCCTTCCTTCAAAGGCTATGGCGGCCTGTCGGGCCGCAACCGCGATGAACAGATTGCCGGTGCCCGCGTCGAGGTCGCCCCGTATAAAAAAGACGCCGCCGATTTCGTTCTCTGGAAACCGAGTGACGACGATATCCCGGGATGGGACAGCCCGTGGGGCCGCGGCCGCCCCGGCTGGCACATCGAATGCTCGGCCATGAGCGAAAAGCATCTGGGCCTGCCTTTCGATATTCACGGCGGCGGCATTGACCTGACCTTCCCCCACCACGAAAACGAGATCGCCCAGAGCTGCTGCGCCCACGGCCATGAAAACGATTTGAAGGCATTCTCCCGTTACTGGATGCATAACGGTTACCTGATGGTCGAGGGCGAGAAAATGTCGAAATCCCTCGGCAATGTCCTGCTCGTCCATGACATGCTGAAGGAATTTCCGGGCGAGGCGATCCGCTACACCCTGCTCTCGACCCATTACCGCCAGCCCTTCGACTGGACGGAAGAGGGCGTACGCCAATCTAAACGCACACTCGACCGCATGTACCAGCATTTGCGCGATCTCGATGATGTGCCGGAGCCGGAAGTGGACGAACGCGAGGTCCCCGAAACCGTCCTGGAAGCGCTCTGCGATGACCTGAACACACCGAAGGCGCTCTCGGCTCTCAACATGCTCGCCAAGGTCGCCGCCGAAGCGGATAACTGGGACGACCGCCAGCGCCTAAAAGGACAGCTCCTGGCCGCAGGCGATGTTCTGGGCCTGCTCCACCAGAGCCCGGAAGTATGGCTCGGTTACGGTCAGGCCACGGACGATGTTGACGTTGCCAAAATTGAAACCCTGCTGGAAGAGCGCCAACAGGCCCGGCAATCCAAAGACTTCGCCCGCGCCGACGAAATCCGTGCCGAACTGACCGCCATGGGCATCACCATCGAGGACACCCCCGAAGGCCCCAAATGGAAAGCCGCCAATTAACCCTATTTCGGTGACAGGATACAAATTACGCGTGTAATTTGTATCCTGTCACCGAAACAGGGGGGAAGTTTTTAAGCGGATTTGGGACCGCGTTTGCGGGGGCGGACGGTAGAGCCATAGACATGCTCCAGCGTATCGAGAAACGCGTCCGAGCCAAGCGGGCGGCCATTCCTGATATGGCTTTCCAGCGTCTTGATTTGTGCCGATTCCGGCCTGCTTTTTACAAAGGCTTCCCAGTCATTGACCATGCCGAGCAAGGCGGCGCTCTTAAGAATACCGTCTTCCTTGCCCAGAATATGCGCCCTTGCACTGCTCCAGAGATAGGATTCCGGCGTCTTCACGATCCCGGCCGCCACAGGATTGTTCTCAATATAGCGTGCTGCCATCAGCGTATGCGGCTCGTCCATCGGGCAGGAGAAAAACCGGTCCTGCCACAAATGCCCCTGCCAGCCCATGCGCGCATTTATCGCCTTCGTATAGCGCCGGTGCGCCTCGCCTATCGCAAGCCCCAGCCCCTCTGTGTCCCGCGGCACGGCAATGAAATGCACATGATTGGTCATCAGACAGTATGACCAGATATCAACGCCGTTCTTTTCGCACTGTTCGGAGAGCAGGTCGAGATAAAGCCGGAAGTCTTCCTTTTGAAAAAATACGTTCTCGCCCCGGTTCCCGCGCTGGGTCACGTGATGCGGCATTTCAGGAACAACGATGCGGGCACGGCGTGTCATCCCCTTATTGGAATCCCAAACCCCGCCCAAGTCAACCCTATTTCGGTGACAGGATACAAATTACGCGCGTAATTTGTATCCTGTCACCGAAATAGGGTTGACTTGGGCGGGGTTTGGGATTCCAATAAGGGGATGACACGCCGTGCCCGCATCGTTGTTCCTGAAATGCCGCATCACGTGACCCAGCGCGGGAACCGGGGCGAGAACGTATTTTTTCAAAAGGAAGACTTCCGGCTTTATCTCGACCTGCTCTCCGAACAGTGCGAAAAGAACGGCGTTGATATCTGGTCATACTGTCTGATGACCAATCATGTGCATTTCATTGCCGTGCCGCGGGACACAGAGGGGCTGGGGCTTGCGATAGGCGAGGCGCACCGGCGCTATACGAAGGCGATAAATGCGCGCATGGGCTGGCAGGGGCATTTGTGGCAGGACCGGTTTTTCTCCTGCCCGATGGACGAGCCGCATACGCTGATGGCAGCACGCTATATTGAGAACAATCCTGTGGCGGCCGGGATCGTGAAGACGCCGGAATCCTATCTCTGGAGCAGTGCAAGGGCGCATATTCTGGGCAAGGAAGACGGTATTCTTAAGAGCGCCGCCTTGCTCGGCATGGTCAATGACTGGGAAGCCTTTGTAAAAAGCAGGCCGGAATCGGCACAAATCAAGACGCTGGAAAGCCATATCAGGAATGGCCGCCCGCTTGGCTCGGACGCGTTTCTCGATACGCTGGAGCATGTCTATGGCTCTACCGTCCGCCCCCGCAAACGCGGTCCCAAATCCGCTTAAAAACTTCCCCCCTGTTTCGGTGACAGGATACAAATTACACGCGTAATTTGTATCCTGTCACCGAAATAGGGTTAATTGGCGGCTTTCCATTTGGGGCCTTCGGGGGTGTCCTCGATGGTGATGCCCATGGCGGTCAGTTCGGCACGGATTTCGTCGGCGCGGGCGAAGTCTTTGGATTGCCGGGCCTGTTGGCGCTCTTCCAGCAGGGTTTCAATTTTGGCAACGTCAACATCGTCCGTGGCCTGACCGTAACCGAGCCATACTTCCGGGCTCTGGTGGAGCAGGCCCAGAACATCGCCTGCGGCCAGGAGCTGTCCTTTTAGGCGCTGGCGGTCGTCCCAGTTATCCGCTTCGGCGGCGACCTTGGCGAGCATGTTGAGAGCCGAGAGCGCCTTCGGTGTGTTCAGGTCATCGCAGAGCGCTTCCAGGACGGTTTCGGGGACCTCGCGTTCGTCCACTTCCGGCTCCGGCACATCATCGAGATCGCGCAAATGCTGGTACATGCGGTCGAGTGTGCGTTTAGATTGGCGTACGCCCTCTTCCGTCCAGTCGAAGGGCTGGCGGTAATGGGTCGAGAGCAGGGTGTAGCGGATCGCCTCGCCCGGAAATTCCTTCAGCATGTCATGGACGAGCAGGACATTGCCGAGGGATTTCGACATTTTCTCGCCCTCGACCATCAGGTAACCGTTATGCATCCAGTAACGGGAGAATGCCTTCAAATCGTTTTCATGGCCGTGGGCGCAGCAGCTCTGGGCGATCTCGTTTTCGTGGTGGGGGAAGGTCAGGTCAATGCCGCCGCCGTGAATATCGAAAGGCAGGCCCAGATGCTTTTCGCTCATGGCCGAGCATTCGATGTGCCAGCCGGGGCGGCCGCGGCCCCACGGGCTGTCCCATCCCGGGATATCGTCGTCACTCGGTTTCCAGAGAACGAAATCGGCGGCGTCTTTTTTATACGGGGCGACCTCGACGCGGGCACCGGCAATCTGTTCATCGCGGTTGCGGCCCGACAGGCCGCCATAGCCTTTGAAGGAAGGCACGTTAAACAACAC
>CAZKGT010000003.1:21466-32909 GCA_964552285.1 uncultured Pseudobdellovibrionaceae bacterium
AGGCGTGTCCCTTTTCGACCAGCGCCTCGATCAGGGCGATCATTTCCGGGATGTGCTGTGTGGCGTAAGGCTCAATGTCCGGCGCGCGTACGCCAAGTGCGCTCATGTCCTGATGGTAGATATCCGTGAATTTTTTTGTGACGGCATCAATCGGCTGGCCGGTCTCCTGCGCAGCTTTGATGATCTTGTCCTCGACGTCGGTGATGTTGGAGGCGTACGTTACGTTTGGGTAAAGCGTACGCAGCAGGCGCGAGAGAACATCAAAGACTACGGCCGGCCTTGCGTTTCCTATATGGGCATAGTTGTAAACTGTCGGCCCGCAGACATACATCCGCACATGATCCGGTTCAACCGGCGTAAAGACCTCTTTGTTCCGCCCCAGTGAATTGTATAGTTTTAGTTCCATGGTTCTCAAAACAGTTGGAAAATTGCCGGAATTGCTCTATATCCAGTGCCCATGACCATAAAACCGGTTCACATGGCTGTAAACAAAAACGTTGACCGTCCCTCCCGCGAGGAAGCGGAGAAGGCAGTTGAAACATTGCTGCGCTATATCGGCGAGCGGCCCGATCGTGAGGGCCTGCGGGAGACGCCTGCGCGGGTGATCCGGGCTTATGATGAGTTTTTTGAGGGCTATGAGCAGGATGCCGACGGCGTTCTCGGCAAGACGTTTGAGGATATCGCCGGGTATGACGATATGGTGATTGTACGGGATATCGACTTTATCTCCCATTGCGAGCACCACATGGTGCCGATTATGGGCAGGGCGCATGTGGCTTACTGGCCCTCGGCGCGCGTGGTGGGGATCAGCAAGCTGGCGCGGGTTGTCGATGTCTACGCAAAACGCCTGATTTCACAGGAAAACATGACGCGGGAAATACGCGATGCTATTGACCGGACACTCAAGCCCAGAGGCGCGGCTGTCATGATCAGCGCAGCGCACCAGTGTATGAGCACGCGCGGGGTTTTCAAGCCGGCCTCGGCGACCGTGACCAGCATGTTTTCCGGCATATTCAAAGACGACCCGGCCGTGCAGCGGCGTTTCCTTGATCTCGTTCAGGCAAAATAATCCGCCCCCCTATTTCGGTGACAGGATACAAATTACGTGCGTAATTTGTATCCTGTCACCGAAATAGGGGTTAGTGGAAATTTGTCTGGGAGACGCTTTCGGATTTTGAGCGGCGGACGAAGGGGGATTTGGCGACCGTGGCCAGCAGGCGTTCCCTTGAAAAGGGCTTTTTGAGGAAGCCGTGGGCGCCGTTTTTTGTCGCCGAGACCACGTTCGTTCTTCCGGTGTCGACGCTCAGTATGATCACGAAGGCTTCCGGGTCGACCTGCTTGATGGCTTTCAGGGTCTGGTGGCCGCTGATGCCGGGCAGGTGGATGTCCAGGAAAACGATGTCCGGGGCGTTTTCAATGTGCGCCGTGATGGCTTCCTCGCCGTTCTTGGCGTGGACCATGTCGTAATCCTTGTTGAGAATGTTGGCCGCGTAGGAGGCCGTAAAACGGTCGTCCTCGACGATCAGCACAACCGGGTCCTCGCGGCGCTTGCGGCGCAGGGAAATGCTGCCGGTTTTGTTATTGTCCGTCATGAGGCGGTAAGCATTCATGCGCTTTGCTGACAGGAATTTGGCATCGGACAGTTTTTGCGCGTTGTACATGGCGGTCGCCAGAGGGAACATTTCATGCATATCCTTGCGCAACTGGCCGGAGACTTCCTTGTAGACGGTTTCCAGATAGGCTTTTTCGCCGTCGGTCCTTGCCTGGCAGAGCAGAACGATATCGTTGTCGGTAAACTGGTAGATAACCCCGTCGTCAACGGCGGCTTTTTCTTTCAGTTCGTCAAAGAAGGCACCGCTGGTTTTGCGCGCATCTTCGAGCTTGCGCGGTATCAGCTTGAGGTCGGATACCAGATTTTCATGGTCTAGTTTGCGCGAAAGCGCAAAATGCATGGCGAACCAGCATTCCGGGTCCTTCCTGCATTTTTCCAGCATGGACAGAAAATGATGTTCAGCGCTCTCCTGAACCGCCTTCATCCGCTCCCTACCTGTCTTACGTATCTTTCCCGTGTACCTGCCCCTATTATTTGCGAAAAGCATTAATATTCAGTATAAAAAGTCTTTGATTTTTATTAATTTTTTGGCGGTTTAACCGACCTTCCGGCAAAGGAAAATCTTTATGGCGTGGTTCTGGTTTGCATTATGTGCCGCCTCGTTCTGGGCGCTTAACAACGTGATAGACCAGTATCTGGCAAAGATTCATTTTCATGGCAGCGGGCCGTCTTTGATCGTCCTGAGCGGTCTCGTCAACATACCGGTGGCGGGGCTGTTTTTTGTACTCAATCCGGAAGTTTTTGATGTCTCGGTCTTGCAGGCACTGGCGTATAGCGGCCTGGGGGCTTTATATATCGCCTGCTTTATCCCTTATGTGACGGCCCTGCAGGGCGATGAGGCCGGCGTATCGGTTTCTATTTTTCAGCTTGGGCCGGTTCTTGTGCTGGTTTTTGGCTGGCTGATCCTTGGGGAGACGGTCACGCCCTGGCAGGCGCTGGCGGGGCTAGCCGTTATTGTCGGCGCTTTGGGCATGTCGCTGAATGTAAAAACAGGCGTTTTCGGCTGGCGCACGGTCTGGCTTATGGCGATTACGACTGTTTGTCTGGTGTTTTATACGCTGGGTCTGCGTGCCGCCACGCAGACGGAGGAATGGCTCACGGTCTGGGTCTGGCAGGGCGCGGGTTTTGTTTTTTTCGGGCTGGCGGGTCTTTTCATTTCTTCGTGGCGCAAAGGGCTTTTCGAGGTCGTTTCCAAAAATCGCAAAGGTGTTCTGGGGCTGAGCGTCCTGATCGAGTTTTCGGACGCTGCCGGGACAGCCTGTCATACGCTGGCTTTATCGCTTGCGCCCGCTGCGGCGCTCGTCAGCGCGGTGGAAACTTTTCAGGTTGCGCTCGTGTTTATTTATAGCTGGATTGGCGCCTTGATCATCCCGGCCTGCTTTGATCGCGTGAGCGTGGACCGGCTTTTGGTGTGGCGCGTTTCATGCCTGTTATTGATGGCTGTCGGTATAGCGTTTCTGCCAGCTGACTGAAAAGGTTAATGGTTTTCGTAGCGGCAGGAAAAGGAAAATGCTATCATGGCATTGATATTAATTTCTGGAGGTCAAAATGGTTCTTGGTGGTAACGAAAAAGGCAAGGCTAGCAGCAAAAAAGGTTCGACCAGCCTTAACGAAGAGGATTATTTCAACAAGCTGAACGAACAGAAAATCAAGAAGCTGCAGGACGGACCCGAGTCAGAAGAAAAGAAAGAAAAGTAGGCTTTTCCAGCCCGCATCCTTATATGTATGGCCAGTGATCCCGAACGCGAAGAGAGCACGGTATTCGCCCCGCTTTTTAACCGGGACGGGCTGATCGCCGTTGTCACGACGGATGCCGGGACAGGCAAGGTTCTGATGCAGGCATGGATGAATCGGGAGGCGCTGGATAAAACCCTTGAAACCGGAAAAGTCCATTACTGGAGCCGGTCCCGCCAGGAACTCTGGCTGAAGGGCGGCACCAGCGGCGATATTCAGGACGTTGTCGAGATTCTCACGGACTGCGATCAGGACAGTCTATGGGTAAAGGTGAACCAGCGCGGGAAGGGGGCCTGTCATACGGGACGCCGGAGCTGTTTTTACCGGCGCGTTCTTCCGGACGGAACGCTTGATTTCAGCCATGAGTAATTCTTTTGCTGCAACAGCCTGAAATCTTTCTTCTTATCCCCAGCTTGTTTGCGAAAGATTCGCATTTTTCAGAACTTTAAGATTTTATTGTTTTTAATTTTAGCATTTTTGAATGTTCCATAAAATTACGTTTTATATCAATCGGTTGAAAAAATATCCGGGTTCAATTTCCACCATATTTTTTGTGGAAATTAAAGCCCTTATTAAGGATTTTATATATAATATGTAAATGCATGCGTAGATGAGGTTATGCTTTTTTAAAAGCGCGTATTTACGGCCTATGGGGAAGGGCAATACAATAAGTGACAAAAATGAGATCGGTACCAACTCGGAAATCTTCAGACTGGTCAGTCAGCGTGGACACTAAGAAACAGGACAAAACTGTCAAAACAAAGTCTTTGAGCAGACTGCTCACAAGCTCCCCGGCGCAGATCTGGAAAAGCAAGATCAGCTGGCGGATTGCTTTTGCCGTCTTCCTTACGATTCTGACCGTTCAGGTCGGTATTCTCAGTGTTACACTCAGGGATTATGAGAACGAGCGCTATGGCGAACTGGTGGAGCTTGCGCGTTCGGCCGTTGTTCCGCTGATCGAGCCTGAGATCAAGGATCTGCTTCTTCCGCCTTTTAGCGACAAGGCCGCAAAACGTCTTATTGAGACGACGGTTATTGACGGTATGGCGGTATACTCGACATATTCCACCACGGATATAAATCTGATCCGCACCTATGGCGATCCTGTTGCGCTGGTTATGCTGAACAGGGATCATCTTTCCAGGACCTACCTTAGCGGTGACGGTTCTGCCTATGAGGTTGTTTTCAAGCCGAGCGATCTCAGCAAGCCCTATGCCATCGTTGCGCGTCTTGATTCCTCCGAGGTTGGTGATCAGGTCTATGCTTATGTTGAGCAGACCATTCTTGTGATGATGCTGATGTCGCTGTTCGTAACGTCTGTTCTGATGGCAGCCCTTGGACACTGGCTCCTGGAGCCGATCCTGTTTATGCGCAATAATCTTGTTGCGGCTTCGCATGATCCTGAAAATCCCCAGATCCAGAATTCGCCGTTCGACCCGAATGACGAGATCGGCGGCGCGATCGATATTGCGCAAAGGCTGATCAAGCAGAATGCCGAGAACATACGCCGGATCAAGAGCGCGGCCGAGGACCAGATTCACAAGCTGGCCTATTACGATACGCTGACCGGCCTGCCTAACAGGACTCAGTTTTTGCAGCAGCTTTCCGAGCGTACGCGTTCGACAGATGGAGAGATTCAGAGCAAGTTTGCCGTTGTGACCATCGACCTTGACCACTTCAAGGATATTAACGATTCCATGGGGCACAATGTCGGGGATGCCATTTTGCGTGCTGTCGGAAAGAGATTGCGCGCCGCTCTGCCGGAAACGGCTGTTGTCGCCCGCTCCGGGGAGGATGAGTTTGCGATTATGATGCCGCTGACCAGTGATGCGATGATGGCGCGCAATGTCGGCGAGCGGGTTCTGGGCGTGATCCGTTCCGAGCCGTTCAAGGTGTTTAACGAGAACTTCCAGATCCGGGCCTCCATCGGTGTTTCAACTTTTCCGGATGATGCGATCGATCCTGACCAGGTGCTGAAAAATGCCGATATCGCCCTGAACCGTGCCAAGGAAGAAGGCCGCGATACGCTGAAAGAATACTCGGAAGACTTTGACAAGGCCGTGCAGCTTCGCTTCCAGATGCTGCGTGATCTGCGGGATGCACTCGAGCATGAGCAGCTTGACCTTTATTACCAGCCCCAGCTTGATCTGGCGACAGGAAAGCTGATCGGGGCCGAGGCGCTGCTGCGCTGGTGGAAGCCGGACAACAGCAAGGAAGGCGGCATGTTTATCTCGCCGGGCGAGTTTGTGCCGATTGCCGAGCAATCCGGCCTGATTGTGCCGATTGGCGAATGGGTTATGAAGGTGGCCTGTGAAACGGCAATGGAGGCCGCCAAGCATGGCGGCAATGATATACGGATCGCTGTGAACGTTTCCGGTGCCCAGTTTCACCAGAGCGATATCGTAAGCTTTACTGAACGCGTGTTGCAGGAAACCGGGCTGGCGCCGCACCGGCTGGAGCTGGAGGTCACGGAAAGCGTGTTTATGGATGATATCCAGAACACGATCGAGATTCTGCAAAGTCTGCACAAGTTGGGCGTTGAGCTGGCGATTGACGATTTCGGGACGGGTTATTCCTCGCTTTCATACCTGCGCCAGTTCCCGATCGACCGGTTGAAGATTGACCAGTCCTTCATTCGTAATGCGCTGAACAACCCGGATGATGCATCGATTGCACGCACGATCGTAACGCTTGGCCATTCTTTGAACCTCAAAGTTATCGCTGAGGGCGTTGAGACCAAGGACCATGAGAACTTCCTGCGCGCTGAAGGTTGTGACGAGGTGCAGGGTTTCCGCTATTCGAAGCCGATTCCTCATGACGACTTCCTGAATTTCCTCAAAACCTATAACGGCGACCTGTCCAGCTTCGGCTAGGACTCTCCCCTATTTCGGCCCCCCCCCTATTTCGGTGACAGGATACAAATTACACGCGTAATTTGTATCCTGTCACCGAAATAGGGGAGTATTTCAGGATTGCCAGAGGCGGGGGCTTCGGCTATCAAGAGGCCATGACATATCCCCATGCGATCAAATCCTCGAAGACGGTTTCATTTTCCGGGACGGCGAAGGTTCCCGGCGACAAGTCGATTTCGCACCGGGCCCTTATTCTTGGCGGGCTTGCCGTTGGCGAGACGATGATCAGCGGATTGCTTGAGGGCGAGGATGTGCTGGCGACTGCCGAGGCCATGCGGGCGCTTGGGGCAAAAATTCACAAAAGCGATGACGGGCTGTGGCATGCTTTCGGGACCGGGATTGGCGGCCTGCGTGAGCCGGCCGGTGTTCTTGATATGGGCAATAGTGGTACGGCGGCGCGGCTTCTGATCGGGCTTGCGGGCGGGCATCCGATTTCCACGTTTTTTACGGGAGATGCGTCTCTGGTCAAACGGCCGATGAAGCGGGTGATGACGCCGCTCGAGCTGATGGGCGTGCGCTTTATGGCCCGGGAGGGCGGACGTTTGCCGCTGGGGGTGCGGGGGCCGGAAGACCTCCTGCCGATCGAGTACAGGCTGCCGGTCGCCTCGGCACAGGTGAAATCCTGTGTCATGCTGGCGGGGCTGAATGCGCCGGGGATGACGACCGTGATCGAGCCTGTGCCTACCCGCGATCACACGGAAAATATGCTCCGGCATTTCGGCATGGAAGTGGGCGTTGAGGATACCAAAGACGGCCAAGCCGTCAGTATTACCGGACAGAAGGATTTACAGGGCTGCGCCGTCGATGTGCCGGGAGATCCAAGTTCTGCCGCTTTTCCGGTTGTGGCGGCGTTGCTGGTGGAAGGGTCGGAAATCAGACTACCGCGGATCGGGATGAATGCACGCCGGACCGGGCTTTTTGAAACGCTGGGGGAAATGGGCGCGGAGATCTCCTTTGAAAACGAGCGGACGGAGGCAGGTGAGCCTGTGGCGGATCTGGTTGTAAAGGGTGCGGGGCCGCTGAAGGGCGTCAATGTGCCGCCGGCGCGTGTTCCCTCCATGATTGATGAGTTTCCCGCACTGGCCATGGCGGCGGCCTGTGCGAACGGTACAACGCGCATGAGCGGACTTGCAGAGCTGCGGGTCAAGGAATGCGACAGGCTGGCCGTCGTTGCGGAAGGGCTGCGGGCCTGCGGTGTTGATCTGGAGGTTGGCGAAGATTCCCTTATGATCAGGGGTACAGGTAAGCCGCCAAAAGGCGCGGCCACCATCGAAACACATCTAGATCACCGCATTGCTATGAGCTTTCTCGTTCTTGGTATGGCAACAGAAGAGCCTGTCGAAATTGATGACATTCGCCCTGTTGCTACCAGCTTTCCCGGTTTTGTCGATCTGATGAACGATCTCGGCGCGCGGATCGGGGGAGAAGATGGAAACGTACTGGAGTTATCGCTTTGATTATCGCTATTGACGGACCGGCCGCTAGCGGCAAGGGCACGCTGGCCAGAAAGCTGGCGGAGGTGCTGGGGTACGCGTATCTCGATACCGGCAAGCTGTACCGGGCGGTGGGGGTGCGGGTTCTTGAGGCCGGAAAAAATCCGCAAAATGCACGGGCCGCTATTCGGGCTGCCGAGTTGTTGCGGGATGAGTTTGATGTGAAATGGCTTGCAGATCCGGTTTTGCTCACTGATAAGGCCGGGCAGGCGGCTTCAAAGGTAGCCGTGGTTCCTGATGTAAGAATGGCTCTGTTCGACCTGCAACGCAGTTTTGCTCTGAACCCGCCGGACGGCAAAAAGGGTGCCGTTCTTGACGGGCGGGATATCGGGACAGTGGTGTGTCCGGATGCGCCAGTGAAGCTCTATATTACCGCCAGCACGGAAGTCAGGGCGCAAAGGCGTACGAAAGAGTTGCAATCCAAGGGGATAGACGTTACATATGAGGCCGTTTTGGCGGAAATGCGCCAACGCGATGCTCGCGATCAGGGCCGGGATACGGCCCCCTTACGGGCAGCGGACGATGCTTTCGTACTTGATACATCTGATCTCGATATGGATCAGGTCCTTGAAAAAGCACTGGAATTCGTCCGTACACGGTAGCCATCATCTGCGGCCTGACTTGTTTAAGGGGGCTGGAAAAACAGATGCTCTTTGGTTGCCGACAGACTATCTGAAAGGAACTAAATAACATGGCACATGCAGCCGCAAATCTAAAAGACAATACCGAATCCACGGAGTTTGCTGCACTTCTGGAAGAAACACTCGGAAAGCAGAATTCATTTGAAGGGACCGTCGTTAAAGGCAAAATTATCGATATCGAAGATGATTTCGTGATTGTTGATGTCGGTCTTAAATCCGAAGGGCGGATCCCGTTCCGGGAATTCACCACGCCGGGACAGGACCCGGAACTTCGTATTGATGACGAGGTCGAGGTTTACGTCGACCGTGTCGAGGACCGTAACGGCGATGCCGTTCTGTCCCGAGAGAAAGCTCGCCGCGAGGAGGTCTGGATTGATCTTGAGAAAGCTTCGGAAAAAGGCGAGCGCGTTACGGGCGTTATCTTTGGCCGGGTCAAGGGTGGGTTTACCGTCGATCTGGGCGGAGCCGTAGCGTTTCTGCCGGGCTCTCAGGTTGATATCCGTCCGGTACGCGACGTTTCCCCGCTGATGGGTACGCCACAGCCGTTCCATATCCTTAAAATGGACCGCAGCCGGGGCAACATCGTTGTTTCCCGACGTGCTGTTCTGGAGGAAAGCCGCGAGGAAGCACGGTCCGACCTGCTGGAAAACCTCAAGGAAGGCCAGGTTCTGACCGGTGTGGTTAAGAACATCACCGATTACGGTGCGTTCGTGGATCTTGGCGGTGTCGATGGTCTGCTTCACGTGACCGATATTTCGTGGAAGCGCGTCAATCATCCTTCAGAAGTTCTGCAAATCGGCCAGAGCGTCGAGGTGCAGGTGATCCGCTACAATGAGGACAACCAGCGTATATCCCTTGGAATGAAACAACTTGAAACCGATCCGTGGGGTGGTGTTGAGTCCAAGTATCCGCCGGAAGCCCGCTTTAAGGGCCGGGTCACGAACATCACCGATTATGGCGCGTTCGTCGAGCTGGAACCGGGGATCGAAGGGCTGGTGCACGTTTCCGAAATGTCTTGGACCAAGAAGAACGCCCATCCGGGCAAAATCGTTTCCACCTCTCAGGAAGTGGAGGTTATGGTCCTCGATGTGGACGGTGACAAGCGCCGGATTTCCCTTGGCCTGAAACAATGCCAGGAAAATCCGTGGCAACAGTTCGCGGACAGCCACAAGGTCGGACAGGAACTGGAGGGCGAGATCCGCAACCTTACGGAGTTCGGCCTGTTTGTCGGCCTGCCGGGCGATATTGACGGGATGGTTCACCTTTCCGACGTTTCTTGGGAAGACCAGACCGAAGAAGCTCTCAAGGACTTCGAAAAAGGCCAGGTCATCAAAGTCAAAATCCTGGATATTGATCCGGAAAAAGAACGCGTGGCGCTTGGTGTCAAGCAACTGACCGACGATCCGTTCGAAGGCGCCATGAAGGGCATTGCCAAGGGCGCTGTCGTGACCGGCACCGTTACGGAAGTTAATTCCGGCGGCGTTGAGGTCGGGATCGGCGATGGCGTGACCGGCTTCATTAAGAAGGGTGATCTGTCCCGCGAACGCTCCGAGCAGCGTCCGGACCGGTTTGCCGTCGGTGAAAAGGTCGATGCCAAGGTTATGTCGATTGAGAAGAAGAGCCGGAAGCTGTCGCTTTCCATCAAGGCCCGCGAAATCGACGAAGACAAGGCCGCTATGGAAGCTTTCGGTTCGACGGAGAGCGGTGCTTCTCTGGGCGATATTCTTGGTGCTGCGCTTCAGGAGCAGGGCGAAGGAGCCCCTGCCGAGGCCGAGGCAGCCAAAGAAGAAAAGCCCAAGAAAAAAGCCGCACCCAAGAAGAAGGCCGAGGCCGAAGAGGAAGTCAAGGCGGATGCCGCGGCTGAAGCTGAGGAATCGCCTGCTGAGGAGGCAAAAGCAGATGAGGCCGAAAGCAAGGAATAATCTTCCCGGCATAGAAGTTTTGGAGACCGGGCGCCGATGCGCCCGGTTTTTTTTATGCGTTCTTTTTGTTTCTCTTTTTTGAAGTGATTCCCGCGAAGGCGGGAATCAAGCCTTGTTTCTTCGTGAAAGCTGATAAGTAGATTCCCGCCTTCGCGGGAATGACTTTCTGGATAATGTTTTGGCAATATCCGGGTGAAGGGGAGAGGAAGCATAAACCTCAAAACACCCTGTAAAAAAATCCTTTGCGATCAATGGGTTTTCCTTGACGATCATACGCGAAATGATGCATTTTATTTTTATTACAACACGTGGGACAGGATTCACGATAGACGGCTTTAGAAATGGCCGGTGTTATTTGATTTTCAGCATGAGGGAACAGGAATGACAAAGTCCGAATTGATCCAGCGTCTGGCAGAAAAGAATCCGCATCTGTATTTGCGCGACGTTGAGAAGATTGTCGACAAGGTTTTTGACGAGATTACCCAGGCGCTGGTTGAAGGCGACCGGGTTGAACTGCGCGGTTTTGGCGCATTTTCTGTTAAGGAACGCGATGCCCGGGTTGGCCGTAATCCACGGACCGGGGAAACCGTTCATGTTGATGCCAAGCGTCTTCCGTTCTTCAAAACGGGTAAGGCCCTGCGTGAGCGCCTGAACGACGAGTGACATGGCTGTCCTGCGCTGGATCATTAGTATTCCGGTTGTTCTGGCTGTCATTATTTTTTCAGCAGCGAATATCGAGCGGGTTTCAGTTGTCTGGAGCCCGCTTCATGCTCCGGCGGAAATGCCGCTGGCGGCGCTGTGCCTGATCGTTTTTGTCGCCGGGTTTATGGCGGGCGGGTTTATGGTCTGGCTGAATAACGGGCCGCTGGGCCGTAAATCCCGGGAAAAAAGCAGGGAAGTCAACCGTCTGAAGAAGGAGCAGGCACAAACGGCCAATGAGAATGCGCATCGCTCCACCTTGCCGCTACTAAAGGATCAAAGGAAATGAGCCCGAAAATTTTTTGCGCTGTCGATACCGCCGACATGGATGAGGCGAAGGCGCTTGTGAAAGCCATCGCACCGGTTACCGGTGGGATCAAGCTGGGCCTCGAGTTTTTTAATTCGTACGGGCCGGAAGGGATCGCGGCGG
>CAZKGT010000003.1:32919-39368 GCA_964552285.1 uncultured Pseudobdellovibrionaceae bacterium
ATTCCACGATATTCCGAACACGGTTGCAGGCGCTGTGCGCGCTGTCTGCGGGCGGGTTTCTCCATTTTATCTCAATGTACATGCTTCCGGTGGGTTTGAGATGATGCAGGCGGCAAAGGATGCTTGTGCGCCGGGGACAAAATTACTGGCTGTGACGGTGCTGACCAGTCTGGACGATGCGTCACTTGAGCGCGTGGGTCAGAAAACACCTGCGGGTGAGCAGGTGGAACGGCTGGCCCTGTTGGCCAGGGAAGCCGGGCTTGACGGTGTTGTCTGTTCGGCGCATGAGATTGAACGGCTGCGGGCGGCCTGCGGGCCGGATTTTGCGCTGATGGTGCCAGGTATACGCCCGGCCGGTGCGGCGGCGCAGGACCAGAAACGGATTATGACGCCTTCTGACGCACTTGATAAAGGGGCCAGCCATCTGGTGATCGGCCGTCCGATTACGCAGGCGGATGATCCGGCCGCGGCGGCGAAAGCTATTCTGGCAGAAATCGGCAATGGTTAACGTCAAGATATGCGGCTTGAAAACCCCGGAAACCCTGCAGGCGGCGATTGATGCGGGGGCGGATTTTGTCGGGTTCAATTTTTATTTGCCTTCCCCCCGTTATATCGATCCGGACAGAGCTGCTAAGCTCTCGGCTATGCTACCTGAAGGGGTGCGCAAGGTTGGATTGTTTGTCGACCCCGACGATGATCTTTTGCGGTTCACATTGGAGCAAACTGCGCCTGATATGATCCAGCTTCATGGTTCTGAGACGCCTGAACGCGTTTCTGAAGTCATTAAAATGACTGGAATTTCGGTTATGAAGGCGCTTCGTATCGCGACGATAGACGATCTGGATCATGTGGGTTCGTTTGAACCGGTGTGTGACTGGTTGCTGCTGGACTCAAAACCCTCCACAGGGGAGAGGGAGATATTGCCTGGTGGTACCGGGCAGACGTTCGACTGGTCGTTGCTGAAAAATTTCAGACCCACAAAATCCTGGATGCTGGCCGGCGGGTTAACGCCGGAAAATGTCGGTGTGGCCCTTTCTTTCTTGAAACCGGACGCGGTGGATGTATCATCCGGCGTGGAAACGGCACCGGGACAAAAAGACCCGGAGAAAATCAGAGCCTTTATTGAAGCGGTAAAAAGCGCATGAGCAAACCAAACACCCTGCGATCCGGACCCGATGAGCGCGGACATTTCGGCCCTTATGGCGGGCGGTATGTGGCGGAAACGCTGATGCCGTTGATTTTAAGCGTTGAAGAGGCATGGAACGCCGCAAAGGATGATCCGGCCTTCTGGGCCGAGTTTGACGATCTGGCGAAGGATTATATCGGGCGGCCCAGTCCGCTTTATTTTGCGAAGGCGGCGACGGAGCATTTCGGCGGGGCGAAGATTTATTTCAAGCGCGACGAGCTGAACCATACCGGCGCGCACAAGATCAACCACTGTATCGGACAGGTCCTGCTGGCAAGGCGGATGGGCAAGACCCGGATTATCGCTGAAACCGGTGCGGGTCAGCACGGGGTGGCAACGGCCACGGTGTGCGCGCTGTTCGATATTCCCTGTACGGTTTTTATGGGCGCGGAGGATATCGAGCGCCAGAAGCCGAATGTGTTCCGGATGAAGTTGTTGGGCGCGGAAGTGCGGCCGGTGACGTCCGGGTCCGCGACACTGAAGGATGCGATGAACGAGGCGCTGCGTGACTGGGTGACGAACGTGCACGACACTTATTACCTGATCGGTACGGTGGCGGGACCGCATCCCTATCCGGCGATGGTGCGTGATTTCCAGTCGGTGATCGGCAAGGAAACCCGCGAACAGATCATGGAAAAGGAAGGGCGGTTGCCGGATACGCTGGTTGCGTGCATTGGCGGCGGATCGAACGCAATGGGGCTGTTTCACCCGTTTTTAGATGATGCCGATGTGAACATTATCGGTGTTGAGGCCGGCGGGCTTGGCGTTGATACGGACAAGCATGCGGCCTCCCTGACCGGTGGGACGCCGGGTGTTCTGCACGGCATGCAGAGTTATTTCCTGCAAAATGAAGACGGGCAAATTACCGAGGCGCATTCGATTTCTGCCGGGCTGGATTATCCCGGTATCGGCCCGGAACATGCCTGGCTGTTCGATCAGGATCGGGTCGATTATGTGTCGGTAACCGATCAGGAGGCGCTTGATGCGTTTCAGCTAATGGCAAAGCTCGAGGGTATTCTTCCGGCGCTTGAGCCGTCGCACGCGTTTGCCCACGTGTGCAAAATTGCCAGCGATCTGCCGAAAGATCACATCATTGTGATGAATTTGTGCGGGCGCGGGGACAAGGATATTTTTACGGTGGCGGATAAGTTAGGGGTGACGCTGTGAGCCGTATTGAAAACCGTTTGGCTGAATATAAGGCGCAGGGCCGAAAGGCGTTGGTGACGTTTGTTATGGCCGGTGACCCGGATATTGAAACCAGCACTGAAATTTTGAAATCGCTGCCCGGTGCCGGGGCGGACCTGATTGAGATCGGCATGCCTTTTACCGATCCGATGGCGGACGGTCCGGCGATTCAGGCGGCGGGTCTGCGCGCGCTGGAGGCGGGCGGATGTATGGATGTCACCCTGCAAATGGTAAGGGATTTCAGGGCTGGCGAAAAAGATACCCCGCTGATTTTGATGGGTTATTTCAATCCGGTGTTTGCTTATGGGCTTGACGCCTTTGTAAAGGACGCATCGGAGGCGGGTGTTGACGGGCTGATCATTGTTGATCTTCCGCCGGAAGAAGATTCTGGGCTGCGGGCCGCGGCGGGTAAAGCCGGGCTTGATGTTATCCGTTTGGTGACGCCGACAACCGGAGGGGATCGTTTGCAGACGGTCCTGCAGGGCGCGGGTGGGTTCCTCTACTATGTTTCGATCACCGGGGTGACAGGCGCGGCCAGCGCCAATATCAGTGCAGTATCGGATCATCTGAACCGTATTCGTGCTGAATCGGATCTTCCTCTTGCGGTCGGTTTTGGCATTAAGACGCCTGCTGATGCGGCTGCCATGGCGGAAACTGCCGATGCTGTCGTGGTTGGTTCAGCGATTGTTCAGACGGTTGAGCAGAATGCCGGGGCAGGGACCGAAAAAGTGGTTGCCGCAGTGAGCGCGCAGGTGAGCGCTCTTGCAGATTCGCTTGCAAATTCTTCCAGGTTAAAGGCCGGGGCCGGTTGATATTGAAGTTGTAACCGGGCCTGTCGCTCCGCCATATTCCCAGTATGACGGTCCTGGTATCGTGTTTGCAGGGTCTTTGATGGCTTTGCGCCATTCTTTTTCAAAATCAGGCGTCATGCAGGCCTTTACTGTCTGACTGTGCGTGCTTCCTGTATGTGTGCTTTTTAATTTAATTGTTAAATGGATACAGGGATTTTTCACCGGCATATCAAGGAAAGGGCTCGGGTGATAGGCAATGGAACGGCTGTCCAGAGTTATCGTTGAAAGGCCGTATGCAGGGTAGTGTTTGTTGTCTTTCAATTTGAGATAGTCCGTTCCAAGGCCCAGTTTCTTTCTGGCCTTGTTAAGGGCGTTCTCGAACTCTTCTGATAATCCGATATGCCTGACCTCGGTTGTATTCGATCTTCCAATATTACGGGCTCCGGCTTTTATGAGGCTGTCGACTACGGGAAAGTGGGGATTCCTGTCTTCGATAATGGCAGGGGCAATCAATGTCAGGAGGCGCCTTTCGTCCCGCTCCATTTTCTTTTTTTCAGCCGGATCCGGTGCCGATACTTTGGTCGTGTCGGCCTCTACGACCGGTAGATCATCGCCATTTACGCGCATTGTGCATGCGCCGAGCAAGGGCGCAATCAGTGTGCCGACGATCGCAATTGAGCTTATGCGCTGCAAGTTGACCATTTCAGTATTGCCGTTGGTTATTCAAAACAGATACGGTTATACACAACAATCCTCCAATTATCAATTATGTTAAATTATGGGGCGGTTTTCTTGACTTTTGACCTTATGTGCGGGATGAATATCGCCTTGTAGAAAAAACGGCATCTAGTGAGATATGAACTGGCTTAGCAATTTTATCCGTCCGCGTATCCGTTCCTTTGTCGAACAGCAGAAAGAGGTTCCCGATAATCTGTGGCAGAAATGCCCGGCCTGCGAGAGCATGCTGTTTCACCGGGATCTGAAATCCAATCTCAATGTCTGTTATCACTGCGGCCATCACCTGAAGATTTCCGTGGCCGAGCGGCTTGAGATACTGCTGGATGACGGTAAGTATGCGAAGATCGCTGTGCCGGGTGTGCCGCACGACCCGCTGAAGTTCAAAGACCGCAAGAAATATTCCGAGCGGCTGCGCGATACCCAGAACAAAACCGGCAAGGATGATGCCATCCAGGTCGTTTCCGGCACGATGGGCGGGCTGAAGGTTGTTATTGCCTGTTTCGATTTTTCTTTTATGGGCGGATCGATGGGCGCTGCCGTCGGCGAGGGGCTGGTTTGCGCAGCAGAGGCTGCGGTAAAGCAGGGCGCGGCGCTGATTGCGATTCCGGCGTCCGGCGGTGCGCGAATGCAGGAGGGGATGATTTCACTGATGCAGATGCCACGCTCCATTATCGCTGTCGAGCAGGTCAAGGCAGCGGGGCTTCCCTATGTCGTTCTCCTGACCGATCCAACGACGGGCGGGGTCAGCGCTTCTTTTGCCATGGTCGGTGACGTCCATATAGCCGAGCCGGGCGCGATGGTTGGTTTTGCGGGCAAGCGGGTGATTGAGGAAACCATCCGCGAGAAGCTTCCCGAAGGCTTCCAGACGGCGGAATACCTTCTGGAGCACGGTATGGTCGATATGGTCGTGCCGCGTGCCGAGCACAGGGACACGCTGATCCGGCTGCTGGATATGCTGCTGAATCCGGTCAGGGAGAACGGCTTCAAGGGCAAGAAAGGCAAAGGGCCCGGGAATGCTGCCGCAGGTAAACAGCAAACGGGCAAGACCGATGTGAAAACAGCGGCCAATGCGGCGCGGACCGTGGCCAAGGTCAAGAAGCTGCCAAAACCGGCCAATTCACAGGAGCCGGCCAATGCCCGGGCGGCCGCACCGCGCCGCAAGAAGGCAGGCCGGTGATTTCTCCCGATGTACGCTGCTGATGCCGCTCATCCGAATGCTACCCTCGAAGGAAAGCTTCAGGCGCTTTATACGCTGAACCGTGACAAGACGGTCGATCTCGGTTTCCGGCCGCCTTACCTGCAATTGCTGGAGGCGCTCGGCAACCCGCATCTGTCGCTGCCGCCGGTGATCCATGTGGCCGGGACCAACGGCAAGGGGTCCGTGATTGCCATGTTGCGCGCGGTATTCGAGGCCGCAGGCTATAAGGTGCACGCGTACACTTCGCCGCATCTGGCAAAATTTAACGAACGGATTTATCTGGCCGGACAGGATATTGAGGATGACGCTCTGGAGGCGTTGCTGGACGAGGTCGTGGCGCTGAATGAAAGTCGCGCGGTGACGTTTTTTGAGATTACCACGGCGCTGGCCTTTGCTGCTTTTTCCCGTACGCCTGCCGATATTTTGCTGCTGGAGGTCGGGCTTGGCGGGCGGCTTGATTGCACCAACATCATTGAAAATCCGCTGGCCACAGCGATAACGGCCATTGGCTACGACCATATGGAGTATCTCGGCGAAACCCTGCCTGAGATCGCCGCGGAAAAGGCCGGGATTATGAAGCCGGGCGCGCCCTGTGTGATTGGTCCTCAGGCAGATGAGAGCGTTTTTCCGGTCTTTGAGGGCCGGGCAAAAGAGCTGGATATCCCGCTTGTTTATGCGGCCCGGGAATGGGATGCGGCCATGCCGGTGCCGAACCTTGCCGGCCCGCATCAGGTTGGAAATGCCAACACGGCCCTTGCGGTTCTCAATATTCTGGAAGGCTTTGATTCGCCGGAGGGGGCGATCCGGCAGGGCCTTCAGTCCATCCGCTGGCCGGGCCGTTTGCAGCAAATCAAACAAGGTTCGCTCTACGATCTGCTGCCGGACGGCTGGGAGCTGTGGCTTGACGGCGGGCACAATGAAGGGGCGGGCCGGGTTTTGGCGGAGCAGGCAAAAAGCTGGGAGCAAACGGACGGCAAACCGCTCCACCTGATCGTCGGTATGATGAACACCAAAGATCCGCAGGCGTTTCTGGCGCCGCTCCTGCCCCATGCCGCCAGCCTCGCCGCCATTCCGATCCCGGATGAGCCGCAATCCTTCAGCCCGGCGGAAATTGTGGCGGCGGCCGGTAGCGGCATTCCGGCGGAGAATATTGAGGACGCGATCAGGCAATGCCAGAAAGCGAATGGCGAGGCGGCAGGACGGATTTTAATCTGCGGATCCTTGTATTTGACGGGAAGCTTAATTAATTATGAAAAATAACTTGACGTTTGTTGCATTTTAACGTACTACTATGCTCTAGATAGTGTAGTCACAAGATATTAGCCCAGAGGGCGATGCATCTGATCTGAAC
>CAZKGT010000004.1:0-39292 GCA_964552285.1 uncultured Pseudobdellovibrionaceae bacterium
GCCTGCCCTGCGCCGCCAGTTCCCGCGCCCCGCCCGGTCTATCGCCGACAGGCCGGAGCTGGGTGGCAAATAGAAATTTATTCAGCCAGCTGATCTGGTCGGAACCCGGCTCATAATTTTTCCAGTTACCGACATCCTCAAAGGCCTGCAAATCCGCATCGGAAAGTTCCGGGAAAAAAAGCCGCGGGTGGAGCTCGAGCGTAGCAAAACCGTATTCCGCCCGTATCGCCGCTTCTTCCACATGCTCGGCCGCGTCCGGCAGGCCGAAACCGAATTTTCTTCCCATCGTCCCGGACAGGTGGGATTTGCCGCATTCATGCAGGGTAATGATCATGCCATCGTCCTTCAGGCCGTCCACGGCATTGCCAAACAGGATATCGACGCGCCGCCCTATGGCATTTCGATCCAGCTTTTCCGCCTCAAAGATCCTTTGCGCGTGATAGACCATATGCGAGAAAAGAGCGATATCGCATTCCCCGGCGGCCAGTGCCGCGCGTTCGAAGGCATCCTGAACCTCAAGCCTTGCGACTTCGATTCCATTTTCTTCGTAAAGCGCACGCGCCTTGTCAGCAGAACCCGGCATAATGTCCGAGCCGTGAATGACAAAACCCGGATCATGAAAGGGCTTCATCTGCGTTATATATTTCAGTGTCGAGGACCCCTCCCCGCAACCCGGATCGAGAAGATGAAGTTTTTCGCCCGTGCCGAAAAGATAGCCCTGATTTCTGAAAGCTTCGGCCATGCGGGCAACGACCCGCGCAATCTGATGCTTTTCCTCGAGAGCCGATTCTTCCAGATATCCCCGCGTTTCAGCATAAAAACACGTGGCAAAATCGTAGACTCCCTGCCGGGTAGGGCATGAAATTCCTAACATAGCGTACCTCCACACAAAAACACACCCGCCAGCCATAAAACAGATGTATTCCATTTACAATCTGTTTTTTATAAAAAGCCCGGCTTCATAAAATGAACATGTTTTTTGGTTGTATCCTGATAAATTATGGCTATGGTT
Organism: uncultured Pseudobdellovibrionaceae bacterium; assembly: GCA_964552285.1. Lineage (GTDB taxonomy): Bacteria > Pseudomonadota > Alphaproteobacteria > Micavibrionales > Micavibrionaceae > CAZKGT01. Next base: position 1,013 of record CAZKGT010000004.1, read on the forward strand.
GCCCTTGTGTGAACATTCATTTGTGTGGGGTATATTATGAGTGACCAGTCCGTTTCCCGGATTCCTCTTGATTGCGAGCTGTCCGAAAAACTTAATCCTGACGCTATCGATCCAAGAGTTCTGCCCATCCTTCAAAATATTGCCTGGGATGAAGACACGGCCTATCCCGGTGATGGAAGCGCGGAATGTCCGGACCTGCGGCAGAGCTGGATCGATGTGAATGAAGCCGAAAGGCCAAAGCCGGAATTTCTGCAATGTCTGGTAACGGCGAGCCTTCTCAATCAAATTTATGAAGGCGGCGCCCTTTTGATGATGCATGTAGACGATCCGGAAGCGGGTAAAGTACCGCATTTCATTTTCTGGAAAGATGCCCACAAGTATTGTGATGACGTCAACGACCCGCAGCAGGTCCGCGAGGCTCAGCGGGAAGCCCTGGATGATATCGCAGCAAACTTTGCCACTTTCGAGGAATATGGCTTTGTCGACCTGACCGGCTCCCAGTTCAATCCCGGCAGCAAGATGATTATTATCGATCCGACGTCCGAAGAGTACGCCAAAGAATGGGTCCAGCATATCGGGCAGGAACCGACTTTTGCCGAACGGGAAATGCGGCTCGTCTGCAATTTTGCCGGCGAGGTTGGCAAAAGACACGGCCTGACTATGGACCAGTTTATTGGCGAGATAAACGGTCTGATTCCGGCAGGAAACCGGAGCGTATACACCTTCCCGAAAGTCGTACAATAATCAGGCTATCGAACAAAAGTGTGAAGAATACACCATATATGGTATATTCTTTTTTACGTTGGCACAATTTGTAGTATTCTTTTTTACGACTCGCTTTTTCCTGAGCAAGTCCCTACTTTCCTATTCAAAGATTCAAAAATAGCTGCAAAAGGAGTATGAAAATGGCCGAGGCTGCGCTGGTTGCCGAACTGGACGATGTCACGAATTGCGATTCCCCCCTGCTGATCGAACGGCATGTCTATAAGCCGTTCCTTTATCCGTGGTGTTACGATGCATGGCTGACGCAGCAGCGGGTGCACTGGTTGCCCGAGGAAGTGCCGATGGCCGAGGACGTGCGCGACTGGAAAAAGAAGCTGAGCGACTCCGAGCGCCACCTGATGACCCAGATTTTCCGCTTCTTTACGCAGTCGGACGTCGAGGTCAATAACTGCTATATGAAGCACTATTCCAGGGTCTTCGGGCCGGTCGAAGTGCAGATGATGCTCTCGGCCTTTTCCAACATCGAAACCATTCATATTGCCGCTTACGCGCACCTGCTCGATACGCTGGGGATGCCGGAAGTCGAATACCAGGCCTTTCTCAAATACAAGGAGATGAAAGACAAGTACGATTACATGCAGACCGCCTCGATGAATTCCCGCCGGGACATTGCCAAAACGATGGCCATGTTCAGCGGCTTCACAGAAGGACTGCAACTCTTCGCCTCGTTCGCGATCCTGATGAACTTCCCGCGCTTCAACAAGATGAAGGGCATGGGCCAGATCATAACGTGGTCAGTGCGCGATGAAACGCTTCATTGCCTGTCGATGATGAAGCTGTTCAATACCTTCATTCAGGAAAACCCGGATATCTGGGATGATGAACTGAAGGCCGAGATTACCGAATGCTGCGAGACTATTGTCGGGTTCGAGGACGCCTTTATCGATTTGTGCTTTGAGATGGGCGCAATCGAAGGGCTGACGCCGCAGGAGGTGAAGGATTATATCCGCTATATCGCCGACCGGCGCCTGCAACAGCTCAACCTCAATCCTATTTACGATGCCGGCGCCAACCCGCTGCCGTGGATGGACGAAATGCTGAACGGGGCCGAGCACGTCAATTTCTTCGAAAACCGCGCCACGGAATACTCCAAAGCCTCAACGCAGGGCTCGTGGGAAGAAGTCTTCGAAGCCAACCTGTTCGCCGAGAACACGGAAGGCGGCAAGATCGGCGGGGTAGGCAGCGCTTCAGAGTAACAAGGACGTTAAGTCTCAATCTCGACTTCCTCGACGTAAACGATTTCACAGGCCCCGTCGCCTGTGTCGGTACGAATTTCCGAGCTTAATTTTTGCCACCCGTCGCGGGAGTAGACATTGATGAGATAGCCCTTCACGCTCACGATGTCGCCTTCCTCCACCAGCATCAGGTCTTTGCGGACACGCTCGTCGGCCGGGACCATATGGACGTTGGCAAGGTGGGTGATAATTTCCATGCGTGTGGCAGGTGTCCTGTTTGAATACTGGTAATAAAACCAGCGCCTGGTTTGCCATAGATCCATGGTCTTCAGTACCTTCGGATCGGACATCGGTCCCCAGCCAATGGCGAAATCGATCGGTGCAACGTCACTGAAATGATCCACGTTATAACGCTTGCGCGAGAGAATGCGGGCACGGAAATCAAACTTTGCCTTCAGGGTGAATTTGTTGCCCTCCGGGTCGACAACATAGCGATGTTTGATTTTCCTCTGATGAGGATCCTCACGGATAATGATGTGCTCATGCTTGATTTTGATCCCGTCGCGATCTCCAAAAGTCGTCATTGCAACCAGCGATCCGGTCTGCTCACTGAAGTAAGTAACCACTTCTTCGGCTTCAATATTGACTTCCAGTTTGGGAAGTTTCAGTTCCGGCATGAAATGAATCGCCGCCCCGACGGACGCGCCGAGCAGCACGCTGCAAATCCCTGTTACCGCGATTAACTTCTTCATACCTCTTATGATTTTAGCGCGGATGACGTTAAAAAGAGGGAAATAACAGGTGGCATTTTATGGGGGTTTTTACCGCACCTCTTCTCTCTGTCATCCCCGCGGAGGCGGGGATCTGGTCAACTTTCAACAGACGAGATAACAGATATTTGTCCGGATCCCCGCCTCCGCGGGGATGACATCTCTGGATTGGTTTGGGTGTTTGACCAAATGGCTTTATCATAGCCGGCAACATCATTTCAGAGAATACCCCGCCATGCTCGACCACATCATCCGCCCCTATATCGACCCGCCTCTGAACGCCGCCGGCAGGCTCATGGAACAAAAGGGTATAAGCGCCAATACGGTCACTCTTGCCGGGTTCGGCGTAGCCGGGATTGTTTTTGTCCTGCTGGCTTTTCAGCAATATTTCGCTGCGGCGCTCTTCATCTGCGTAAACCGTCTGATGGATGGGCTCGACGGACCGGTGGCACGGGCACATGGCGGCGGGACGGATCTCGGTGGTTTTCTGGATATCGTTACCGACTTTATTTTTTATGCGGGCGTGCCGTTTTTCTTTGCTCTTGGCAGGCCGGAGCAGGCCCTTCCCGCCGCCTTTCTGATCTTCAGCTTTATCGGATCGGCCAGCACCTTTCTGGCCTATGCCGTTATTGCCGTCAAGCGCGGGGAGGAAACGGAGATGCGGGGCGCCAAATCTTTTTATCACCTCGGCGGGCTGGCGGAAGGAACGGAGACCATTGCCGCCTTGTTGTTGATCTGCCTGTTCCCGGCGGCGTTTTCCTGGATCGCCGTGCTGTTCGGCCTTGTCTGCTGGCTTACGGCGTTCGGACGGGCGCGGGAAGCGTGGTTGACTTTCGGTGACGGGGCGTAATAAGAAACTGCAATGAGTTACGAACACTGGACAATCGAAGGACTTCCCTGGGACCGGATCGCACCGGAAAAGGTTGATGCCGATCTGCTCAGCATCGCCAAGGCAGCGGCACTGGTGGAGTATAATGCGGAAAGCTACGCCGATTATCTTTGCCGGGTCTTTGAAGGCGACAGTGAGCTTCAGGATGCCGTCCGGCAGTGGGCGCTCGAAGAAGTCCAGCACGGGCAAGCGCTTGGATCATGGGCGGAAAAAATTGATCCGGACTGGAATTTCGAAAAGGCCATGGCCCGTTTTCGCGCCGGGTACAAGATCGAGCACTTCGCCAATGACAACTCCGTACGCGGCAGCCGGGCCGGGGAACTGGTCGCGCGCTGTATGGTGGAAACGGGAACCAGCTCCTATTACACGGCCATCGGAAATTCCATTGACGAGCCGGTGCTGAAACAAATCTGCAAGAACATCGCCGGCGACGAATTCCGCCATTACAAGCTTTTCTACGATTACCTGAACCGTTACCTTGAAAAGGAAGGTCTTGGCCGGCTGGGCCGCCTTAAGGTCGCGCTGTCCCGGATCGCGGAGAGCGAGGATGACGAACTGGCCTACGCCTATTATGCCGCCAACGCGCAGGAAGACGAGCCGTACGACCGGGAAAAATTCTGCCGGGCTTACCTGAGCCGGGCCTACAGCTATTACCAAAGACCGGAAGTCGACCGTATTGTCTCGATGATCTTCAAAGCCTGCGGATTCCGGCCGCAGAGCATCGGCTATAAACTGGCCGCAAAAATCGCCTGGTGGAAGTTCGAATCCGATGCACGGCGCATGCGCAAAATGGCTGCATAAGAAAACATTCACATAGAAAAGACTGCCCGATTCTGGTATGATTGCTCATAGAACGCACAAACAAAGGATTCCCTTTGGTCCCCATCGACGTTCATGACAAATCCAGTCCTCCCGGCGATTTCGAGCCATTCGCCCGCATGAAGTCCTGTCACCGTTTTTCCCGCCGCCCGCCGCTTTCACCCGCGCGGGCGTTTTGTTTTGTCCCCCCAGCAAAAGGAGCCTGCCATGTCCAAGAAAACGCGCAAGTCACGTAATCTGAAGGCTGTTAACAACGTCGTTCATCCCGCTTTCGACGATACGGACTGGCATCCACTGGACGAAAAAATCGATGGGCGGCGCGACCAGCGATACATGAAAAAGATCAAACCGCGTTCCGAGGGTCAAGGCATCCTGATGGAAGCGATCCAGAATTATCACCTGACGCTTGCCATCGGCCCGGCCGGAACCGGGAAAACTTATCTCGCCATCGCCGCCGCCGTTGAAGCGCTTGATGAAGGCAAAGTCGAACGGATCATTCTCTCCCGCCCCGCCATGGAAGCCGGGGAATCTCTCGGCTACCTGCCCGGCGATATGAACGAGAAAATGGCGCCGTACCTGCGCCCGCTTTATGACTGTCTCGGCGACCGGCTGGGCGGCAAAAAGGTGCGGCAGTATATGGATGACGGCACCATCGAGATCGCCCCGGTCGGTTTCATGCGCGGACGTACGCTGAACAACGCCTTCGTGGTCATCGACGAAGCGCAGAACTGTACCTACGGCCAGCTCAAGATGCTGCTCTCGCGTTTAGGGTGGCATTCGACAATGGTGGTCACGGGCGATCCGGCGCAATCCGACCTGCTGGACGGCATGTCCGGGCTGGACCAGGTGGCCGATAGACTGGATAAGCTGGAAAACGTCGCCGTGATCCGGCTCGGCCAGGGCGATATCGTCCGCCACCCGCTGGTCGCAGAAATGCTGGATGTGCTTTAAAAAAGTGGACCCGAAAACCGGACTTAGTCCGGTTTTTTCGCTTTCCTGTCCTGCCATACCGGGCGAAGTCGGGAATGGCGAAACTGTGTAGCATTATTTTTGTTCAAGGTATAGTCCAGCTCACATAAAATGATCATGAATTACGGCATTGCAAGCGACCACCGGAAGCGCGGCAATCCAAGCCCGTCGCTGGATTGCTTCGTCGGCGTTGCCTCCTCGCAATGACGGTTTTGAATCGTTTTATCTGGCTGGCGCTATACTACAGATTTAGAATGCATCCTCCCATCTCAAAGGGGATGGAACTATGAAAATATAAATCTATGGATTTTTGGCGTTTATGGGCATATATTCCTATGTTGTAAAGGGTCTGTCAAGAGAGAAAAGTTAAGTCGCATCAGTTCCTGTACTGACTATATAAAATTGTGATGTTTTAAATTGTTATTTTATATCAATAAGTTCAATCTCCATCCTCTTACTTTGCTATTGACTCAGAGTATGCAACAAGTCTTCATCCTGAAAAACTCTTTCAACCATTTCTGTGAGCGTTTCGTTCAATAGTTTCTCATTCGATTCTGCTCCTGGAACGAATACAACACGATTCTCTTTTTCAACACGGTACATGTTCTCGTACTCAACTTTACCTTTAGCACGCACCTTCATTGCGGCCTTGACGTGGACTCCCCCCGTAAAAGCTCCTGTTGATGTGTAATATTCAAAATGTCTGAACTCCGCATCCAGTTTTTTATCTGATTTTTGTCCGCCTGATACTGGCTTGAAGCCCTTCGTGGTCAATCCCTCATAAAGCGCATCAAGGATGATTTCTGTAATGTCCTGATCGGTCGTAATTTCGGCGCCTCTTCCATATACACCACCCCTGTGACCAAGTCCTTTGTCAGGTCTTTCATCCATAATGTTGACAGCAATCGTTCTGCCTCGTCCGAGGTTAGACTCTAGAATTTCAGGCGTAACTTCTAACGTCGCTTTCTGTGGTGTATATGCACAGGCGGAAAGCATGATTGAAAAGCAAGAAAGCAGAAAAAATCGTTTCATAGGACACCTCAAAAAATAGACTACTGTTACTTCTCATAAAGCAATATACAACCATAGAGGCAAGCCAAATAAACTGTTAAATTCCTTCCTGCAACGGCTCAATATACCCCTTCAAGATCTCCGCGCTGGCCTGCAGGGCGTTGCGTTCTTCTTCGTTCATTTCGGGCAGGAAGGTTTTTTCGACGCCTTCGGCGGAGACAATTCGGGGCAGGGACAGGCAGACATCCTCTACGCCTTCAACATTCGCGGTACGGGTGCAGCAGGTCAGGATGACGTGCTGGTCCTCGATAATCGCCTCGCACAGGCGGGCCATCGCGCCGCCAATGCCGTACCAGGTCGCGCCCTTGCCCTCGATGATGTAGGTCGCCGCGTTGATGACCTGATCGTCGACATAGCTGCGGAAATCGGTCGGAATGTCGATATTGATCTGGTCGGCAAACGTGTTGAGCGGCAGGTTGCCGATCTGCGTGCCGGACCAGAGAATGACCTCCGAATTGCCATGCTCGCCGATCACGTAACCATGGACCGACTGGCTGGAAACGCCGAGCTGTTCGGCCAGAAGCGAACGGAAACGGGCGGTATCCAGAATAGTGCCGGAGCCTATAACGCGGCCCTCGGGCATGCCGCAATATTCGTCGGCAATCCGGGCGGCCATGTGGGTCATGACATCGACCGGATTGCTGGCCACGACCAGGATGGCGGCCGGGGCGGCGGCAATGATTTTGGGAATGATCTGCTCGAAGACGCTGCGGTTGTGTTTCAGGAGATCAAGGCGTGTTTCGCCCGGCGCCTTCTTGGCCACGCCCGCAGCGATCATGACGATCCCCGCGCCTTTCAGGTCCTTGAAGCCGCCGCTACGCACAGGAATCTGGTAATTGAAAGGGGTCGCATGCAAAATATCCTGCGCCTGCGCCCTCGCCAGCGCCTCGTTGCGGTCGACCATGACGATCTCCGATCCTATGCCGCGCATGACGCACGCATAGGCGCTTGCCGAACCGACCTGTCCGCAACCTACAATACCGATTTTCATGGGACACACTCCTCTTTATTACACGCCTTATATTACCTATAACTTATATGGTGACGGTTATAGATCAAAAATTTCAGTTGAAATAATTTTTTTGCTTTTTGCTGTCATCCCGAGCGAAGTCGAGGGATCTTACCAAGACGACACTGGGAAAGATCCCTCGACTTCGCTCGGGATGACAATGAAGGACAGGAAGCTTATATAGGAAGCAAATATAGGAAGAATCGATGAACAAAGCACGTATGATCCGAATTGCCGTTTTGTCTGTTGTCGCGCTGGTGCTGGCGTTTGCTTTTGTGTCACGGCAAAACAACAAGGCTGAACCGGCACCTCCCGCACCGATGGCGGGCGCTGCCATCGGCGGGCCGTTTACGTTGGTCGACCACAACGGAAAAACGGTCACGCAGGCTGACTACGCAGGCCATTACAAACTGATTTATTTCGGCTTTACCTTCTGCCCGGCGATCTGCCCGACGGAACTCCAGAAAATGGCGGTCGTAATGGACGCGCTGGGGGAAGAGGGCAGGAAAATCCAGCCGCTCTTTATCACCGTCGATCCGGAGCGTGATACAATAGAGGTCATGCGCCAGTATGTGGAGCTGTTCCATCCGCGGCTCACCGGTCTTACCGGCAGCCGGGCACAGATAGACGATGTCATAAAAACCTACCGCGTCTATGCCGCGCGGGTGGAAGATCCTGAGATGAGCGAATACACGATGGATCATTCCTCTTACATCTATCTGATGAGCCCGGAGGATAAACCCATCGCCATCTACAAAATGCAGGATGCCGCCGCCGATATTGCAAAGGATATTGGCAAGCGGATCGCCCACGCGTATGAATAATGTATGAGATTTTTCTGGACGATCTTCCCGGCATTATTCCTTTTATCCGGCACAGCTCAGGCGGCTGGGTTTTATATTCAGGAGCAATCCGTAACCGGCCTTGGCAGCGCCTTTGCGGGCATCGCCGCCAACCCGCAGGACGCCAGCACGATCTATTTCAACCCGGCCGGGATGACGGAGCTGGACGGGCCGGAAATCAGTGTCAGTAATCATGCCTTGTTTCTTGAGCTTGAAGTAAAAAACGAGAACTCTACAGCTGCCACTGCCGCAACGGGCGGCACATCGATTCCTTACAGCGGCAGCAACGGCACAAACCCATACGATATTGAAAACATCCCGAATTTTTATGCCGCCCTGCCGGTCAGCGAAGATGGCGACTGGTGGGTTGGTCTTGGGATTACGGCCCCGTTCGGACTTAGCAACGAATATAATAACGGCTGGTTCGGACGCTACGATTCAACCGAGAGTGACCTGAGAACGCACGATTTTGCGCCCTCCATCGCCTGGAAAATCAATGAAAAATTCTCCATCGGGGGCGGGTTGAATCTGCAGTTCGTGCACGGCAAACTTGAAAAGGCCCTCCCTTCACCGGCAACGGCTGGGGGTCCGATGCCGGCCACGGACGGATTGCAGGACCTTTCCGGACGAAGCATCGAAACAGGTTTCAATGCCGGCCTCCTCTACCAGCCGACGAGTTCAACAAATATCGGAGTGACCTACCGGTCCTCGGTCAATCACAAGATCGAAGGACGGGCGATTGTCATTAACCCGCTGGATATTCCCGTTATCGGCGGCGTAGCCACAAGCACGGGCGCGGAGGCCGTGGTGAAATTTCCGGACATTGCTTCTGTGGCCGTGGCCCATGACGTGACGGACAGGCTGAGGCTGCTGGGGCATGCGACATGGTTCGGCTGGTCGGATTTCGATGCAATCAATATCCGGCTGGCCACGGGAGCGACCTCAACGATTGAGCAGAATTACGACGATTCCTACGCGCTTGCTGCCGGTGTGCAGTACCGGATGAGAAACGACTGGACCCTGCGCGCCGGATACCAGTTCGATAAAACGCCGACAAAGGATAATTTCCGCACCACCCGCACGCCCGACGGTGACCGGCAATGGTTTGCCACCGGTATGTCCTACGATCTGAACGAGCACATTACGCTCGATCTCGCGGCAACCTATATCATGATCAAGGAAGAGGATATTAACCTCAGCCCGACCTTTTCGACCGGCACCGTTGAGATTAACGGACGGACGAAAGGTCCAAGCGTGGGAATTGTGTCTGCCGGTATAAGGTACAGGTTTTAGATTCTAACTGAAACGGCCGCCCAATCTGCTGGAGATTTTCTGCCCTGTCTGCCGCTGCCCAGATTTCTACGCGTCTCTGGATCCGTCATATTACAGCCGATAACGCGATGATCGGTATTTTCAAGTGCCGTATTTCTTTTTCTTTCTATCACTTTTTTCAATTGCTCAGGAAGGAATACCGGTCTGCCGTCAACCCTGTGGTCTTCATAATTATGTGCCTCATTGGCAACAACAATCTCATAGTCTGCAAGAATGACGACGTGTCGTTTGCCGCTACGGCCTTCTTCCATGCCCATCGCTTCAAGTTGTCGGTTTTCTGTTATTGTCTGCCGTTGCGATTTTTCCAGCTCTGCCACAGGTTGCTGCCCATTCATTGTAATCGGCATAAAACGAGCAGAAACAATGTCTCGCTGCACATTACGTTTTACACCTATCAGAATTCCATACTCAAAATCATTATCAAGACCCAGAGTTCCGCTTCTGGAGGCTTCTCTTAATTTTTGGGGGTTTCTGAATTTTACGATCCTGTTTATGCAGCAGTTGCCATTTGTAAAAACAAATGGCTGATCCGATGCGCTTTGATCCCCTGTGGCCGCGCCGTTTACCGCTTTTTTACATTTTCCTTTATACATAACGGTTTTTCTTATACACAGTTTCTTTTCTTATGTAAATATTTTTATTTCGTAGCTTCCCGCAACTTTTCCTCGGCTTTGAGCCAGTCGGCCATGTATTCAGGCATGGACGGGCTTTGCGAGTCAATACCAAGCGTTTGCATCAACTGTTCCGTGGGAACGGTCTTTTTGGCTTTGCGGTCGACATAGCTGGCCTTGAGGAGTGCGATAGCTGCAACCGCCCCGGCACGTTTTCCTTTGGCGATGATGCAGCGCTGTTCCATGTATATCCATTTTTCATCCCAGCAGACAATGCGCGTTTCAATATCGAACGGCTGGAAAGGCCGCAGAGGAATACGGTAGCGGACCTTGACGGCCGCCAGGGTCGGCACGCTTTTTTGCCTGAGACTCATGGCAAACAGGCCGGAGCGCAGGATGAGATCGAAACGTCCAAGGTCCATAACGGTCAGGTAGCGCCCGTTATTCATATGGCCGTGAAAATCCAGATCGTTCGGCAGGACCCTTAATCGGAGCCGGACAGGCGTCAGAAGATCCGTAATACGAGGCTTGAAAAAAGAAGCAACAAGGACAATCAGAACACGAATATAGAGATTCATTAGTCTTCAAGAATGCTATTCAGCTTCATCGCAATGCCGACCGAGCCTTCGACCTTCAGCTTGCCCATCATGAAGGCGATGTTCGGGTCCTGCGTGCCGTCGAGCAAGCCTTCAAATGTCTCCAGCGAAAGGGAAAGCGTGCAGTCGGCCTCTTCGTCTTCATGGCTGACCAGCGGCGGATTTTGCGTGGCGTCGATGAAAATCAGGCCGTCCCCGCCGAAGTTGAATTTTATTTTGGCATCGATCTGCGATGCGTAGGACATTTTCTGTCTGATCTGTTCGGTCGCGCTTTCAAGGCTCATGCTTACCCCCTTACACCAAAACGGTTGCCTGATTCATAGTATCGCAGGCCAAAGCCGAACAGCCAAGCGCTTAAGACGCTGAAAATCACGGTTCCGGCCAGCGTCCAAAGCAGGGCCTGCATATCGTGTTCAATCAACCACTCAAGCGGGATATGGGTCATGAAAGATACAGGAATGATCGTCAGAACAATGATTTTCAGCCAGCCGGAAAAGAGCGGTCCCGGGCGCGAAGCCAGAATATTGAAGTTGAAATAAAGTTCCTCTGCCACGCCGTGGAAATTCCGGAGCCAGAAACCGAGCGTTGCCGTTGACAGAATGAGGCTCGCAAAAACGATAGAGGCACAGACCATAACCAGCAACACCGCCGGAACCGACACATCGATCAGCGTAGCGGCATAAAGAACAACGCCAATGCCGAAAATGGTTTCGCCCGGACCACTGGCCTTGGAGGAGCCCATCGCCACGTTGAGCAAGACCGGCCTGGGCTGGGTGAGGTAGGTATCCAGTTCCCCGTAATCGATCTGCTGCGGCAGGGTGCGAAAGCCATAGGCCAGAAAGGAAACGACCCCCCAGGCTGCAATCGCAATACCGTAAGCCAGCAGGATATGGGGAAGCTGCCAGCCGCCGATGCTGGGCACGGCCTTGAAGAAAACAAACCAGACGAGGATATAGACGAGATGGGTGACAATCGAAAACAGGGCGCGAATGACATAGGCCACACGCAGGGCCAGCGCGGCCTTCATGTTAACCTTCAGAAGAATCCAGAAATAGCGCAGGTCAGCCGCCATTGATTTCGATCCTCCGCATACATAGGGCGAAGACGCCGTACATCAGGCAAACGGCAAAAACAATCCAGCCGCCCAGCAGAGCCAGCGTTTCGGGAACGTTCAGATCATTGCCCGCCAGCACGGCTGAAACCGGGGCGTACAGCATGGCCGGAAACGGGGTGAAGTTTGCGATGCCCTGCACCCACTCCGGGTACATAGTAAGGGGCAGGTAAAGCCCGCCCAGCACAATGAGGAATTTCTGGTAGATGCGGTAGAGCGTATCGGCGTCGTGGAGCCAGAGCGCTGTAATGCCCGCCGACATCTGGAACAGCAGGTGAAGGAAGGAGCCGAGATAGAGCATGCCGAGCGTTACCAGCAGCGAGGACGGCACGGAAGGCCACTCACCTATATAAAGATAAAGCGCCGCCGTTCCGGCTGTGTAGTAGACCAGCACATGAGCGCTCATCGCGCCAAGGCCCTCGGATATGCGCATCCACAAATAAGGGATCGGGCGGTTCAGGAAATAGGCGATATTGCCCGAGCGCATATCATCGTCGATCACCATGAAAAGGCGCGGGGAGAGGAACAGCATCATCTGGGTGAGCGAGCAATACCAGAGCAGATCGGCCTCCGGATACGGTAATTCGATAATGCCCTCCCGTGCGATCAGTTTCCAAAGCTCAATAAAGACAAAGGCAAAAAAGAGATACGAGCAAAAACGGGCAAAAAAACGTATCCGGTTTTTCATGAGATCGCGGAAGGCGATTTTGGCAAAGGCGGAATAACGGCGGATTCCTTTCATGCCGCCTCCCTGTTTTGCCGGTAAATCATTTTGATGATCTCTTCCATCGGCGGATCCTCGACAGTGATATCGCGCAGAGGCGTTTTTTTCATCGCCTCCTGGATGACGTTTTCAACGGCGCGGCGACTGACATCGACTTCCAGCTTCATGGCATAGGGCCTTTGTTCGAGGATCGTCAGGCCCTTTGGGGACAGTGAGATTTCCTCCTCTTTCATGGCGAGCGTGATGACCTTGCGCTGAATATAACCGGCCCGAAGCTCCGTAATCGGCTGGTCGACAACCAGCGCGCCCCGGTCGATGACAATCACCCGGTCGCACACACGCTCCATGTCGCCTGTATCATGCGAGGTGAGAAGCACCGTCGTACCGTCTTCTTCGGAAGCCGTGCGGATCAGATCACGGATCGCGCCTTTGGCGGCCACATCAAGACCAACCGTGGGTTCATCCAAAAACAGCACTTCCGGTTTGTGCAAAAGGCTGGCGGCAATTTCGCAGCGCATGCGCTCGCCGAGCGACAACTGCCGCACCGGCTTTTCAAGCAGCGGACCGAGATCGAACACTTCCGTCAGGTGGCCTCGGCGGGCCCTATAAACATCCGGCTCAATTTCATAGGCACTGGCCAGCAAAGCCAGCGTGTCCGAGGCCGGAAGGTGATACCAGAGCTGCGAGCGCTGGCCGAAGACAGTGCCTATGCGGTAGGCCAGTTTGCGCCGTTCCTTCCAAGGCGTATAGCCCAGCACGGAAACCTCGCCCGCCGAAGGATGCAGAATGCCAGAGAGAATCTTGATCGTCGTCGACTTGCCCGCCCCGTTCGGCCCAACAAAAGCCACGCGCTCGCCGGGTTCAAGAGAAAAAGAGAGGTCGTTGACCGCCTCGATATCGCGGTAATCCGGTGCAAAAAATGATTTGAGAGCGCCAGAGAACCCGTGGCCGGAGAGACGGACACGAAAGGTTTTATGAAGGTTTTGAACAGAAATCGCAGGCATCGGTCAGTGATAGCAGACAGACAAGGGTTACGGAAGAATCCAAAAAACTATTTCACCTAAGCGCCACAACGGGCAAAAACGACAATGAGCAGATGGGCCTTATAAACGAAAACGTGACAGGAAGTTGTTTGTTTCTGCGGGCACATTTCCGCGTTCAACATCCACCATAGAGCCGTGAAAAACGATTTCTCCGTTATCCATATGGACGAGTTCATCGCTGTTCCTTACCAGATTAAAATCATGCGTAGCCACAACGACAGCAGAATGTCCGGCACGTTCCCTGATCAAGGATTCAATTCTCACTGCATTCTCAGGATCCTGTCCTCTTGTCGGTTCATCCAGCAACAGGACATCCGGCTCGACAACCGCAGCAGCCGCAACGAACAGGCGTTGCCTTTGTCCCCCGGATAAGACCTCAACCGGTCTGTAAAGCCAGCCTTCATTATCGCTCCAAAGACCAACCGACTGGAGCATTTCCTTCATCACGCTGTAAGAGTCCGAAAGTTTTCTCTCAGCGATCCCACTGGCATGAATGGGGTCCAGAATGAAATGGTAGTTCTCAATCTTTAAGCTCGTCCGGTCATCGGAGCCCCTGACAATTTTCCACCTGGCATCCTGAGCATTGATATCCTGCCCATTATATTGAACGGGGCCGCCGCTGATTCTAAGGCCCTTCGCTTTTGGTTTCTCAAGACACCGCAACAAGGTCGATTTGCCCGAACCCGATGGGCCGACAACAGCCATAATGCCTGTTCTGGGCACCTGCAATGAAACGCCTCTCAGTGCCTTCCGAACTGGTATTCTCAACCCAAAATACAGCCAGGCCATCTGGTGGATATAGGATGCCTTGAGATTAAAAATCTCCATCACGCAGGGAGGATCGTAGCGGTCCGCCGCTGTATCTTCCGCGGACCATGGTGCTGTTAAAGGAATTGCCGAAGCCAGAGAGGACATGACCGCCTACCCGAAACGGCCTGTGATATAGCCTTGCGTTACTTCCTCCCGGGGAGCGGTAAAAATCTGTTCTGTGTCCCCTATTTCAGCCAGATAACCGGTCCGTTTCTCTCCATCTCCCTCTACATGGAAATAAGCCGTCTGCTGGCTGACCCGGGCAGCTTGCTGCATGTTATGCGTTACAATGACAATTGTTATGTCCTGTTTTAACTCTTCAATCAGCTCTTCAATTGTGGCGGTTGCGATCGGATCAAGCGCCGAGCACGGCTCGTCCATTAGCAGCACCTCGGGATTCATGGCAATAGCCCGCGCGATGCACAAACGTTGTTGCTGGCCGCCTGATAAGCGTGATGCCTGATCACTCAAACGGTCGCGAACCTCAGGCCATAGCCCTGCCCTCTCAAGGCTTGCTTTAACAACTTCATCAATTTCGCTATCTTTATTTGCTAAACTATGGATCCTTACACCATAGGCCACGTTTTCGTATATGGATTTTGCGAAAGGATTGGCTTTTTGAAAAACCATTCCCACTTTTGCCCGCAATTCTGTTGTGTCCGTATTTTTGCTGTATATATCGGCGCCATTGACTGTTATTGATCCTGTCTTTTTAAAATCGGGAATAATGTCATTCATCCTGTTAAAACAACGCAGCAATGATGATTTTCCGCAACCCGACGCCCCGATAAATGCTGTGACCTGGCGTGACGGAATGCTGAGCGTCACATCCCTGAGCGCATGTATTTTGCCGCCCCCGTAATAAACATTGACACCCTTAACCACGATTGAGGGAGCTGTTCCAACGTCAGCACTGCGAGAGGCTTCGTCAATTTCCAACCCAGCAGAATCACTGCCATCCATGAATAAAATACCCTCTATAAAATATAAAAGCGCCACGCAAAAATATTTGCGCACCGGGTATCATTTTTGAAAAAATATGTCAATAAAATTGAATCGAAACGTGGCGATATTTTCAGCCCTTTTAAAGCGCTGATTCTTTCATCTCCATCACACTCCTCGCCCCGGCCATCACGGCCTTGAAGCGCCAGTCGGCTTCGGGGAGCATGCGCTGCATGAAAAAGCGTGCGGTCTGGATTTTGCTTTCATAGAACGCCGGATTTTCGTCTTTCTTTTCAAGGGCGACCTTCACCATCCGGCACCACATATAGGCCAGCGCCACCAGCGCAAACTGGCGCAGATAATCAACGCTGGCCGCGCCGGCTTCGTTGGGATCGCGCAGGCCGTTCTGGGCGATGAAGGCGCTTGACTGCTGGAGCTTGGCAAAGGATTTTGCCAGCGGGAAAATAAATTCCTGAAGGTCGGTATTGGCCTGTTCCGTTTCGATAAATTCTGAAACCGGATGGAAAAAGCGGCGAAGCAGGCGGCCATAACCTTGCGCCATCTTGCGGCCCACGAGATCGAGCGCCTGGATGCCGTTGGTGCCTTCATAAATCATGGCGATACGGGCGTCGCGGGCATATTGCTCGACGCCGTGCTCCCAGATATAGCCGTGACCGCCATAGACCTGCATGGCAAGGGAGGCGCATTCGAAGCCCATATCCGTCTGGTAGGCTTTGATGACGGGAGTGAGGAGCGCGACAAGATCATCCGCTTCGGCCCGCACCTTTTCGTCCGGGTGCTTTTGCGAGATATCGAGGTTCATGCCGGTCCAGAAAGACAGCGCCCTTGCGCCTTCGGTAAAGGCCTTCATGGTCAACAGCATACGCCGCACGTCCGGGTGGACGATAATCGGATCAGCTGGTTTGTCCGGCGCTTTCGCCCCGTCCAGCGCCCGCATCTGGAGACGGTCCTGCGCGTAGGCTACAGCGTTCTGATAAGACACTTCGGCAATGCCCAGCCCCTGCATGGCCACACCCAGACGGGCCGCGTTCATCATTGTGAACATGGCGCGAAGCCCCTTATGCGGCGCGCCGACCAGCCAACCTTTGGCGTCGTCGAAATTGAGGACGGCGGTGCTGGAGGCCTTGATGCCCATCTTATGTTCGATCGACCCGCAAGTCACGGCGTTGCGGCTCATGTCTTCGGGCATGAATTTGGGCACGACGAACAGGGAAATGCCCTTCACCCCCTCCGGCGCATCGGGCAGTCTGGCCAGCACAAGGTGGATGATGTTTTCCGTGAGATCGTGCTCGCCCGCGGAGATAAAGATTTTCGTGCCGGTGATTTTAAAGCCGTCGCCGTCCGGCACGGCTTTCGTTTTAATCAGGCCGAGATCGGTGCCGCAATGCGGCTCGGTCAGGCACATAGTGCCCGACCATTCGCCGGTTACAAGTTTAGGCAGGTAGGTTTCCTTTTGTTCGTCCGTGCCGAATTCATGAAGGGCCTCATAAGCCCCCTGCGACAGCCCCGGATACATGCCGAAAGAAAAATTGGCCGAGCAGATCATTTCCTGCATCACCGTGTTGACCAGCACCGGCATCCCCATGCCGCCATATTCGGGGTCGGCGGACAGGCCGCACCAGCCGCCTTCGGCAAACGTATCGTAGGCTTCCTTGAATCCTTTGGGCGTGCGGACGTCGCCGTTATCGAAGGTGCAGCCCTCCCCGTCCCCGCTCTGGTTGACCGGGAACAGCACCTCGGCACAGATGCGCCCGCCTTCTTCCAGGATCTGGTCCACGAGATCGGGGCTGGCTTCCTCGTAACCGGGCAGGCCGGAAAGCGTTCGGGCGTTCAGGACGTCATTGAGGACAAAGCGAATATCGTCGAGCGGGGGAGTATAAACAGGCATTTTTTACCATCCGTCATAAATAGATACCTGTTTATATTATAACGGATCAGCGCTCCTCGTCGATCATATAGCGGATATTATCGGCAACGCGTTCATCGTCGAGGGATTTGATTTTGCGACGGGCTTGTTCGAATTCGGAATTTTCCTTTTTGCTAAGCGCCTTGGCTATCTTCTGGATGGTTTCATCGCCGATCTCCTCGCGGGCCTTGCGGGCGTTTGCCTGCGCCTGCGCGATGATCTGTTCTCGCGAAGGCTTTGCAGATGCTTTTTGCTTTTTCTTCTTTTTGCCGAACAGTCCGAACATCAGTCCAAAATCCTCAATCGTTTGAATTCATTGTACATGAATTCAGCGATCAGGTCATGGCCTTTGCCGTTGGGATGGCTGGAATCGGCAACAAGATCTTCCTGCGCATATCCCTCCCATGCATCAGCAAGCGGAATATAGGGAACACTGTGCTCTGCCGCCCATTCCCGAAGGAGGTCATTATATTCATCAATATCCGCGTTGCGGTGATAGAGCAGTTGATCGTAGGCGCCTGGTTGCGGAAACTTTTCCTCCAGAACCGGAAGCAGGCCACAAACAATTACAGTATCGATGGTCTTTGTCGCCTTATCCAGAATATTGAACCAGTACTCTTTTCGCGCCTGAATACTGATATCCATCGGCGCCTCCCGGGAATGCCAACGGATCGTGTCGTTAACGCCAACAGCGATCAGCAGGATGTCCGGGTGGCGGGATATTACCTCGCTGCACAGGCGGTGCCAGACGTCGATAATGCGATCGCCGTCCTGAGCCAGATTGTTAAAACCGAATGATTTCGGGTGTTTGGTCGCCAGCTTCTCGCAAAGCCGCCCGAACCAGCCGTGGCCACGCTCATCCCAATAACCATTGGCAATGGAGTCGCCAAGGCAGTTGATGACCTTGTAGGACATTTAAGCCGCCTCTTCCCAATCCCTTTCGTGGAATTCCTCCCAGCCGCGGATGTGCTGGTCGGGGCTGGGTTCCTTGGCGCCCGCCCAGTGAATTTCGAACTGGTCGCCGAAGGTCTTGGCGATGGCGCGGGAACGGATGATAATCAGACGCGATGGCGGGCTGCCCAGGAACAGCGCCAGGTTTTCGCCGTAAGCAACGAACGGCACCTCACCGATCATTTCGCGGGAAACCCAGCGGTAGATCTTGTCGCGGGATGCAAAAGAAAAGTTGCCGTAGGGCAGCAGAACCTGCTCCTCCACCCCGGCCTGGCGGCGGGCGTCTTCCCAGCGGTCCAGTCCGGCCTCAGCCAGATCGGCCGGGTCGATGCCGTGAAAGGAAACGGTTTGCAGGCCGCGGCGAACGGCGGCAATAATATCGTCGAGCAGGAGCTTGGCGAAATCGCCTTCCTGGAATTCCTCAATCCGCAGCGGACCACGGGCTTTGTTAACGCCGGTCTCTCCGATCAGCTCCAAACCGTTATCTTCAAGGGTACGCTTGAGAGCGAACAGCGTGTCCTGACGCGGCGCGACGATCTCGCGCTCGAAATTGTTGATGGCGTTCAGCGATATGCCGGAATGCTCGGAAAGCTCTTTCTGGCTCCAGTTTAAAAGGGCGCGACCGGCCCGCACCTGTTGTGCCGTAATCATGTATTTTCTCCTGTTTTACGATTCGCTGTGCATTTTACGCATGCTTGTAGAAAAAATACAGATGTTCGGCGTAAAAAATTGTGTGCAAGACTGTGTAAAAGGATGGGATACGTTTCGATAATTTCACTTGTCGTTTGGGTGAATATGAGGTAAATAATTGAGGGAAAAAGATTTCTTTATTTGTTTGCCTGAACGCGATCATTGTTCTAAGACACTGTATCTTCGCAAAGGTGCGGAACGGCAAAGCTCTAAGCAAGACGAAAGGATATCGCTATGAGGACTCTGGTAAAAACAATTCTGCTGGCCGGCGTTGCTGCCGGTCTGGCCGCATGCTCGACCGCCTGCCCCATGGGCCAGGAAGATTACGGCAAGCCGCCTTACGTAACTGAAGGCACAGCCGGTACAGGCGTTGCCGTTTACGGAACCGATTGTAAGAAGCCCGCCAAAAAAGCGCCGATGACCAAAAGCGCCGAGCCGGTCTTCAAAGAAAAAATGCGCAAGTAATTTTTTCGGCTAAAGAGATTTTAAAAAGGCGGACTTCGGGGTCCGCCTTTTTTATTTCTTTGGCATTGGGCCAGTCTTCTCCTCATTTCGGCGAAAGCCGAATCTATAGATTTTTTCACCACAGAGATCACAGAGTTTCACAGAGAACACGGAGAAGCGGAATAAATAAACTCTGTGTCCTCATCTTTTCCTCTGTGCACTCTGTGGTAAGCGCTGTAACCCTATGATACCGGCTTCGCCGAAATGGGAGATGGCGCAGGTTTTACGACTTAATTCCTGAGCGGTTTGCCGTTATCCAGCATATATTCTATGCGGGCCAGCGTACCTTCTTCGCGCAGGAGGTGCATGAAGGCTTCGCGCTCTAACGTCAGGATGTCGTTTTCGTTCACCGGCCTTGTCCAGTCGGCATTTTCACCGCCGGAGAGAACATTGGCCAAATGAGAGGAAACCACCACATCATACGGCGTGGCCTTACCGGATTTACGCAGGTCGCCCACGGCCATGTCGAGCGCCATCTTGCCGGTCGGGCCGGGCAGGCGTATTTCTTCGCGTACCTCAGGCGCTTCATAGCCTTTCATTAACTCCAGCGCCTTTTGCCTGGCATCGAACAACAGGCGGTCGCGATTCATGGTGATGCCGTCGCTTTCACGGAAATAGCCGATGTCTTTGGCCTCGTCGGCCGACTTTGCAACGCTGGCCAGACCGATAGTTTCAAAAGCTTTGCGGGTCGCGCCCATCGGGGTGTTGGCCGGGGAGAACCAGATATCGTTATGCGCCGCTTTTTCGCGGTCCTGAAACCGCAGCAGCATTTCCTTGCAGCCGCCCCAGCCGGGGATCACCCCGACACCGACCTCGACAAGGCCGGTATAGGTTTCGGCATGGGCCTGAACATGGTCGGAGTGGAGAAGGATCTCGCAGCCGCCCCCCAGTGCAAGACCGCTCGGCGCGGAGACGACCGGGAAGGGCGCGTGTTTGAGCGCCTGGAAGGTTTTCTGGCCCAGCGCCACGAAGCCTTCGACAGTCGGCCACATGGCGATGTTGATCGCAAACAGGGCGAGGCCGAGATTGGCGCCGGCAGAGAAATTGGAGCCTTCGTTGTAAACGACGAGCGCCTTGTAGTCTCCGGAGCCGTCGCCGATGGTTTTAATGGTTTTGTTTAAAAGCTCGAAAATCTGCTCGTCGAACGTGTTCATCTTCGAGGTTTTTTCGAAGCACAAAACACCGTCGCCGATATCCCAGACACTGGCCGAGCCGTTCTTCATGACAGGCTCGGAGGCCAGCTTGATATCGGAGAGCAGCAGGACACCGTCCGGGCGCTCGACAGGATGATATTTGCCGTCCGCGCCAAAATAGTGAAGGCGACCGTCCTCGACCTTATAGAACGTTCCCTCGCCCACCTGCTCCAGCAGCGGCGGGACGGCAATCCCCTCCTCTTTCAGCCGGGCGGCAAACCAGGCCGGGCCGAGATCGTCGATCATACCGAACGGGCCCTTCTTCCAGTTGGTGCCGAGCTTCATGGCTTCGTCGAAATGATGGATGTTATCCGCAATATCCGGGATAAGGGAGGCGGCATAGGCCAGCGTCTGCGAGAAAACCTTCCAGGCATAGCGCCCGCCTTCGTCATCGGTTTCGACAACGGCGCGCAGGCCCTTTTTTCCGGCGGCGACAGAGGCCAGCGAAGGCTTGTCCGCCTTCGTATACATGGCTTCATCAAATTTGTCCGGGTCGATGGACAAGGCCTGCTTAACCTTTTCGCCCTTGGCTTCCGGATCGAGACGGTAGAACCCGCCCTTGCCCTTGCGGCCCGCATAGCCCGCCTCGATCATCTGATGGACGAACGGGAAGTCGCGGTAGATTTTGCGGTATTCGTCGTCTTCGGGAAGGCTCGCCAGCATCGATTTGGCCAGATAGGGCATCAGGTCCACGCCCACAAGATCGACCAGACCGAACACAGCCGTTTTGGGAATGCCCGCCGGACGGCCCATCACTGCATCAGCCACCTCAATGGAGACGTTGCCGTCAACGGCCGCATTGAGTGCGGCCTGCATCCAGAACACCAGAAGACGATTCACGATAAAACCCGGCGTATCGTTACAGGGCACCACGCCCTTGCCGAGACGGATATCGCAGAATTCGGTGATCGTCTCGATAGCCTTTTTGTCCGTCTTGTCGCCGGCCACCAGTTCCAGCAGGCGCATATAGCGCGGCGGATTAAAAAAGTGGGTAATCATAAAGTCTTTGGTGAAATCGTCCGGCTGGCCTTCAGCGAGTTTTGCCAGTGGAATGGTCGAAGTGTTGGAGGAGATGATCGAGCCTTTTTTGCGATGTTTTTGAATCTTCTCGTAGGTCGCGTGTTTGATGGCAAGGTCTTCCAGTACCACCTCGATAATCCAGTCGCACTCTTTCAGCAATTCCAGATCGTCTTCGAGATTTCCCGGCGTGATCAGCTTTGCATTGCGTTTATGCATGAAGGGCGCCGGATTGGTTTTGAGCATTTTCTCAATCGCGCCTTTGGCGATAACGTTTCTGTCCTCTGCGGACTCATTTTTCCCTGTCGCGGCTTTGCCGCTCCCCGCCTCTTGCGGCACAATATCCAGCAGCAGCACCGGCACACCCGCATTGGCGACCTGCGCGGCAATCCCGCTCCCCATAACCCCGGCTCCGATAACGGCGACTTTTTCGATTGGCATTGATTTTTGACTCCCGTGGCAGGCTCTCTTCGTAAAAAGGATAGCAGATTTAAAGGCTGAAAACAGGGAAAAGCCTATCCGCCTTCCGCGGCCTTATCCTCTTCCAGCAGCTTTTCCTGCAGCGGCTTGATCTGTTCACGGTATTCCTTGAGGTTCCTGCTGAACTCCTTAACCGTTTTCTCGGCATGAGCCTGGATTTTGGGCACTTCCTGAAAGCGGCCGTCAAGGAGATACTTGACGTGGTCGAGCACTTCAGCTTCGTACTCGCGCAGATCGGCCAGCGGTTTGGCGATTCCCTTGATCAGGCGCAGATACAGGGTCATCAGGCTTTCCAGAGAACCCAGAACCAGCAGTTTGTCTTTTTGGGTGTAGAGCGTTTTCAACTTGTGCTCCATATAGGGCAGATTGTATTTGGCAATGAATTTGTTGGCCTGCGTGACTTCCCGTTCGTGCGCGCCCAGAACAACATTGATCTCACGGGCATGGAGATAAACCTTGCCGTCATCGCTGGAAAGAATGTCCTTACTGTGATTGATAATGGCCGCGAATTTTTTCACATTATCAACCGCTTCTGCGCGCAGTTGATCGCCGCCTTTCTTATCGACAGAGATTTTCTTTTTCATTTCCTCGATGGTTTTACAGGCACGCTTTAATTTTCTTTCATCCGATATCCGCAAGGCCGAGGAAATACTGCGTACAACTTTTTCGCCCTCTTCCCTGCCGCCTAGACGGATCAGGGCATCCCGGAAAGCATCATAAAACGGCGCCGCCTGTTTCAGGATCGCCGCTGCCTTGTTCAGGCGTACATTGTGTTCAAGAATTTCCCGTTTGCGTTTTTTGTGACGCATCAGCATGGTGCCGGTATCGGACGTATATACGATCTTTGCTCCACTGATATTGAGGCCGAAAGATTCCTGTTTGATCTCGTCCCTAACCAATGTCATCCAGCGGTTTATATGCATGTAGGAAATCGCGTAAACCACGAGTTGATCCTGCAAGGCTTTCAGAACGTCGCGGGCTGTGGTTTTAAGCTTTGAAGCCTCGGCGTGGTTCGGCTCGCCTTTTGTTTTTTTCAGCTCTTCGGTAATCCAGTCGATCGTATAATTGAAAAACTTGCCGAAGAGGTTGCGCAGCTCTTTTTCTTCCTGCAGAACCACGTCCTCGTCATAGCTTTCCGCTACCTTCTGGATGCGCTCTTTCATATTTTGCATGAAAGCCTGCTCGACCTGCGAAAGATCGGCGTCCGCAGGCAGTTCCAGCGCTTCGTGAATGGGACTTGCCGTCATACGTTATATCCCTAACCCCATAGAATCATTCAATAGTATACGCACTGAACCTAAAAAAGCTCCTAACATCTGGCAGAATATATCCTTTTGATCCAGAAGCTCTTCAGGACAGATAGCGTAAGGGTTGAAAGCAAAAATGCGGCCGGAGGAACCGCAGCATGCAGCCATGCTCCTTTAATGCCCAGAAAACAAAGATAAACCCCGACAATCAGGTAGGTCCCTGCGGCAATCACCAGCCTGCGCGTCCAGGATGTTTCCCAGGCCTTGTCGGCCTCGACGCGGGCATTTCGCTCCCGGATAGGCTGGAGATCATCCTCCATCGGCTTAGACCGCCTCCAGCACCGTGGCAATGCCCTGCCCGCCGCCGATGCACATGGTGGCAAGCGCCAGTTTTTTGCCTTCGCGTTTCAGGAGCGATGCGGCCTTGCCGGTGATGCGGGCGCCGGACGTGCCGAGCGGATGGCCAAGGGCTATCGCGCCGCCGTCCAGGTTGACTTTGGAATCGTCAATGCCAAGCTCTTTCAGAACGGAAAGAGACTGAGCAGCGAAGGCTTCGTTCAGTTCGATCAGGTCGATATCGTTCAGCAAAACCCCGGCCCGCTCCAGCGCTTTCTTCGTGGCCGGAACCGGACCGATGCCCATGATCTCGGCACCGCACCCGGCAACAGAAACGGATTTAATACGCGCCAGTTTGGGAAGGTTGTTTTTATCGGCATAGTCTTCCGAACAGACCAGAACGGCCGCCGCCCCGTCCGTCAGGGGCGAGGACGTGGCCGCCGTTACCGTACCGTCCTCGGCAAAAGCGGGCTTCAGGCCCGCCAACGCCTCGAGTGTGCTGTCGGGACGAATCGTACCGTCTTCGGCGATATCGCCGATAGGGACAATCTCGTCCTTGAAATGACCGCTTTCCGCTGCTTTGGCCGCTTTCTGATGAGAAGCCAGAGCGAATTTTTCCTGATCTTCGCGGGCAATCTCATATTTTCTGGCAAGATTCTCTGCCGTCTCGCCCATCGACATGTAAGCCTGCGGATAGGTTTTTCCCAGCGCCGGGTTGGGCATCGGGTTGAAACCGCCCATCGGAATGCGGGACATCGATTCGACGCCGGCGCAAATAAAGGCCTTACCCGCGCCCATCTGGATATTACCGGCGGCGATATGGATGGAGGTCATGGAGGACCCGCAGAACCGGTTTACGGTCGCGCCCGCCACCGATATTGGCAGGCCCGTCAACTGAACAACGATCTTGCCAAGGTTAAAGCCCTGTTCGGCTTCCGGGAACGCACAGCCCATCAGAAGATCTTCGATATCCTCCGGGTTGACGCCCGTTTCCTCTACCAGCGCCCTGACTACAGCCGCCGCCATATCATCTGGGCGGACACCCGCCAGCCCGCCTTTTCCGGCAAAATGCATCGGGGAACGCTTGAAACCACAGAGGACGACAGGTGTTTGCATGGATTTTCTCCGCTAGAAATAGAACCAGGATCTTTATTTTATAAGGATGTTTGCCGCAGGTCCATGTCGGTGCTTGCAATTTGTTTTTGACACGGGCAAAAAAATGGAGCAACTAAAAGCACCGAGAAAAAAGATTTCAGCTAAGGAGAATGCCCCCGTGTCCGCACAACCCGCCGAAAAAGGTTTTAAACGTATTTGCATGAATTGCGGAACGCGCTTTTACGATTTCAACAAGCGCCCGATTACCTGCCCGAACTGCAACACCGAGTTTACCGGCGAGATCAAGGTGAAGTCCCGCCGCAGCCGCAGCGTCGCCAATGACGCCGATGAGAAAGTCAGTGAAGCGACAACGGCCGAAGCCGAAGGCAAGGAAAACAAGGAAGAAGACAACGAAGAAGCTGCCGGTGAAGAAGATATCGTAAGCCTGGATGACGTCGAAGAGACGGATGAAGGCGATGATGACGCCGATCTCGACGACATCGACGAAGACGGCGATCTCGATCTTGATGAAAATCTCGATGATATAGATGACATCGACGAAGATATTGACGACGACGATCTGGATGACGAAATCGACGTCGATATCGATGAAGATGACAAAGACCTGTAAGAGGTTCTCCTGTATACCGTCAAACTTGCCCTGCCGGACTGTTTGACCGAAGAACAAATCGCCCGGGCCAGTGCCGCGCCGGGCGATTTTTGTTTGTCGGCTTCGTACTGGCGCAATGAGGACAGGCAATGCTGGGATCTGAACTGGCTGTGCGAGGAAGCTCCGGATCCCGAACAATGGGTTCGGGCAATAAAGGAAACGGAGCCGGACGCGCCGGTCCCCAAAGCAGAAGATATCGAAATCGAGGAACTGCCAGACAGGGACTGGCTGGCCTACAGCTATAAAGGATTTCAGCCCTTTTGCATCGGCCCGCTCTTTATCTATGGATCCAATTATGAGGGTATGCCGCCGGAAAAATCCACCAGCCTGCAGATCGATGCGGCAAGCGCCTTTGGTTCGGGCGAGCATGGGACAACTGCCGGATGCCTTGAAGCTATGCTCTACCTTCAGACGAAGGGATTTATACCGGTTTCTGTTCTGGATGTCGGCACCGGCTCAGGCATTCTGGCCATCGCCGCCTACAAGCTCTGGAACTGCTCCGTACTGGCGAGCGATATCGATCCCGAAGCCGTCCGGGTCGCCCGGCACCATTGCGCACTGAACGGGTGTGAAGATTCCATTTCCTGCCTTGCCGCCGATGGTGTTGATGGTCCTGATATTGCTACAAAGGGACCCTATGATCTTGTGCTTGCCAATATTCTTGCCGAACCGCTGACCGGCATGGCGGAAGAACTGGCTGGCGCTCTGGTCCCCGGAACCGGGCGGCTGGTCCTGTCCGGCATGCTTGATAAACAGGCTGAAAAGGTTCTGGACGTCTATCAGGCGCAGGGGCTCACGCCTGAAAAATCGATCAGCCTTGATGGCTGGACAACGCTCGTCCTTCGTTAATCCGGCCTGTACAAACGGTTCTGGCTGGGATGAATGCGGTACATCCGCAGGATTTTTTCCGCATCTGGAACCTGGCGGGCCAGCACCTGATTTATGAAGAAGACGGTCGCCATTGCCGCCCGGAGAATTGAGCGCTCCGTCCGTATTATCGGGCACCCAAGCGTTTTCAACGACCTGACGGATTTTTCCGGCTCTTTGGCCGGGTCCGGCAAACCCTGAAAGACAAACTCAAGAACCGGGCGGCCCTGAGGGCCGTTATGAATATCGTACTGCCAGGAATCGATATGTATCTGATAAAGGGAGGATTTTTCAGGCCGGATCTCGTAAGAAAGGCCGGATAGCTTCGATGCTTCTTTATCTGAAAAAACAGACGCACCCCGTTCCTGAGATACGCCCGAAAACATCTTCCATCCGCAGGGAGGCCAGTCCTGAGCCAGCACTCCTCTGGCCGACCCGGACTGTGATCCCCCCCTGACGGGCTTTTTAAATTGGTCATGGCTGGTTTTGGCTATCAAGACCTCCCGACCTCTTTTTACTACCCACACACAATACCGACTTTTATAGGAATCTTTTTTTCTAACAAGACTGTTTTTTGATTCTTTTTTCTGTATATTGTCTGCTTCTTTTGATAGTAAATTCAGATTCTTACGAAATCTCCCTGAAAACCTTTGGATTCTCTAAAGTAGCAGCTTCTTAAGCATTTCTTGTTTCTATAATCCGGCGCCGCAGAGCAATCAAATAGAGCAAAACGAAGTAAAAAAGATACAGTTCCTCGACCTCGCTAGCCCTTTCCATGATGACAAAGTCGGCCGATTCGTCGATTTTTTCCGTGATTTTGACACAGACAGCCAGAATCGCTGTTACGGCAAGTTCTTTGGGTGGATAGATGGGAGCGAATCGCTCCGGCAGCCATTCGGGGGTCAGTTTTTGCAGCAGCGGAATTATCAGGCCACCAACCACAACGCCGAGCATCAGAATTAAACGCGGCTTTTGGTCCAACCATGAAGACGTATTGTGCAGATTGGTTTCCTGCTGGTCGTTGATATGGCCCCAGTAATCCGGCGTCGACCATTTCAGGAAATGCTGGCCCCAGCTGATCTCTTCGCCGGCAACATACAAGGAGCAGACAGCCGCCAGCGCGATCCACGCCGCCAGCCACTTTTGTGCCCTGATATCCATCTGCAAAAGCATCTTTACCGCCACAATAAATGCGCCAAAAATAATCAGGAACTCAAAAAATTCATGCGGGCCATCTTCTGAATGCAGCGCCGCCAGAATATTCGTCGGCAGGAAAACTTCCAGTCCCGCCTGCACAACAATCAGTGCAAGAGGAAGCCAGAGCCACCAGAAGAAATGAAACGGAGGAGTTTGAGTCATCCTTATTATATAGCGTTAAGAACCGAAAAGATCACGGAGATTTTGCTTCCCACGCCTTATTCCACCGTGACGCTCTTCGCCAGATTTCTGGGCTGATCCACATCGGTGCCTTTGGTGACAGCAACGTGGTAGGCCAGAAGCTGGACCGGAAGGGCGTAGAGGATTGGTGCGACGTAAGGGTGAACTTCTCCTAATGTCACGCTCCATGTAGCTTCGGGGATTTTGGCAATGCCTGCTTCGTCCGAGAAGAGGACGATCTTGCCGCCGCGGGCCATCGTTTCCTGCACGTTCGAAGCGGTTTTTTCGAAGAGCGGGTCGTTGCCGGGCGCTACCACAACGACGGGAACATTCTCGTCGATGAGGGCGATGGGGCCGTGTTTCATTTCACCGGCGGCGTAGCCTTCGGCGTGAATGTAGGAGATTTCCTTCATCTTGAGCGCGCCCTCGAGCGCCAGCGGATACATGCCGCCGCGGCCAAGGAAGAGCATATCGCGCGCCTTTGAAATTTCACGGGCGATTTCGGCAATGGCGCCGTCATGGTTCAGGATGTCGGCGGCAATTTTGGGAACAGCGCGCAGGGCGTCGGCATAATCGGGCTGGTCGGCCTCCGCGATCCTGCCCTGCCGGAAGGCGAGCGAGAGCGCCATACAGGCAAGCGTTGTGATCTGGGTGGTAAACGCCTTGGTCGAGGCAACGCCGATTTCCGGGCCGGCCAGCGTGTGCAGGACAAGGTCTGACTCGCGCTCGATGGTGCTTTCGATGGTGTTAACGATGGAAAGGATCGTCTGGCCTTCGCGCTTGCAGTAGCGAAGCGCTTCGAGCGTATCCAGCGTTTCGCCGGACTGGGAGACGAAGATGGCCAGACCGTTTTCGCGCATCGGCGCCTCACGGTAGCGGAATTCGGAGGCGATATCGATTTCGCAAGGGATACGGGCGAATTTTTCAAACCAGTATTTACCGACCGTACAGGCGTAAAAAGCCGTGCCGCAGGCCACCAGTGTGATCTTGGGCGCTTTTTCAAGCGCTGCAATGACGTCCCCGGGCAGGGTGATATCGCCCGTGGCCGGGTTGACGAAAGAGTTCAGCGTATCGCCGATCACTTCGGGCTGCTCGTATATCTCTTTAAGCATGAAGTGCGGATACTGGCCCTTGCCGGTGGTGGCGCCGGATTGCGCGGTGATGCGCACGGGGCGTTCGACCGGCTCGTTGTCGTTGATGTAGATGGAGGCGCCTTCTCTGGTCACCGTCACGCGGTCACCGTCTTCGAGGAAGCAGATTTTCTGCGTGAGCGGGGCAAGAGCGTATGAGTCGGAAGCCACGAACATTTCGCCTTCACCAAAACCGAGCGCCAGCGGTGTGCCCTGACGCGCACCGATCATCAGGTTGTGCTCGCCTGCGAAAATCAGCACAACGGCGTATGCTCCTTCGAGGCGTTTGAAAGCGGCGTTGGCGGCTTCCTGAGGCTTCATACCCTGCTTTAAATTATGGGTGACGAGGTGGGCGATAACTTCGGTGTCGGTGTCGGTTTCAAAGCGGCACTGGGCCTTTTCCAGCTCCTGCTTAAGCTCCGCATAGTTTTCGATGATGCCGTTATGCACGACGGCAACTTTTTCGGTGGCATGCGGGTGGGCGTTGGTTTCCGTCGGCCCGCCATGGGTAGCCCAGCGCGTATGGCCGATGCCGATGGTGCCGGAAAGCGGTGCGGCCTGTAGCTTTTCATCAAGATTGACGAGCTTGCCTTCCGCCCGGCAACGCTGGATATGCCCGTTCGAGAGCGTTGCCACCCCCGCGCTGTCATAGCCGCGATACTCGAGGCGCTTCAGGCCCTCGACCAAAAGGGGCGCTGCGTCCTTTTCACCTATAATGCCAATGATGCCGCACATGTTACTCTGATCCTCTTATTTCGTGTGTTGGTGAGGATAAGCTTAGGATTGCGGCACCATAAAGGCCAAATCACGAATTTTTACGGAATGTTTCAAACAGATTGTCACCCCCGCGGAGGCGGGGGTCTGGTCAAACATCAATAAGCAAAGTTTCGGGAACTTGTCTGGATGCCCGCCTCCGCGGGCATGACATAGAAAGAGGGACGGGAAAATGGTTTACCCGACCTTTTTGGCCTTCTCACGGCGCGCTTTTGCCCAGCCATCGCGAATGATCGGGCGGTTGCGGGCGACGGCGAGGGCGTCGGGGGAGACGTTTTGGGTGATGGCGCTTCCTGCCGCAACATAGGCACCGTCACCTATTGTGATCGGGGCGATGAGGGTGGAGTTGGAGCCGATGAAGACGGAGTCGCCGAGTTCGGTTTTGTGCTTTTTCGCACCGTCATAGTTACAAAAGATCGTACCAGCGCCGATATTGCAGCCTTCGCCTATTTCAGCATCTCCCAGATAGGTGAGATGGCTGGCCTTGGAGCCTTTGCCGACGCGGGTGTTTTTAACCTCGACGAAGTTACCGATTTTGGCGTCTTCCTCCAGCAGCGTGCCGGGGCGAAGGCGGGCGAACGGACCGACGACCGCGCCGCTTTTGATTTTCGCGCCCTCGAGATGGCAGAAGGGCAGGATGGTGACGTTATCCTCGATTTCCACGCCGGGGCCAAAGACGACATTCGCACCGATGGTGACGTCCTGCCCGACTTTCGTATCCCAGCAAAAACAGACACTGCCCGGATCCTGCAGGGTCGTGCCGTTTTCCAGCGCCTGGTAGCGCAGGCGCATCTGGACAATAGCTTCGTGTTCGGCCAGTTGCAGGCGGGAATTCACGCCCCAGACATGCTCGGAGAAACTCTCCATCACTTGCGGCCTTGCACCGTCATTGACCGCAATGCCGACGATATCGGTGAGGTAATATTCCCCTTGCGCATTGTCATTGCCGACCTGCGGCAGCCATTTTTTCAAGGAAGCTGCGTCAACCGCATAATTGCCCGCATTGCAGAACGGCACAACCAGCTCTTCATCGGTGCAGTCCTTTTCCTCGACGATTTTGAGGAGGCTGCCATCGCCATCCTGTATGAGGCGGCCAAGACCTGCCGGGTCTTCCATGTATAGCCCCTGCACGACGAGCGGCGCATCAGCCGCCGCCATCTGCTCCAGCACCTGAAATGGCACCAATGGCTCGTCACCCATCAGGATCAGGACCCGGCCGTCAAAACCTTCAAGAGCGGGAAGCGCCGCCATGACCGCATCACCCGTGCCAAGGCGTTTCTTCTGGATCACTGTTTCGTGCGGGCGGACAGCCTCTTCCAGTTCGGGCATGTCCGGGCCGGTCACCACAATTGTTTTCTCGGGATCAAGCAGGCCCACAGTCGCCAGAAGCCAGCCGATCATCGGCCGCCCGGCCAGTTCGTGCATGACTTTGGGTCTGGATGATTTCATCCGGGTGCCTTTGCCGGCGGCCAGAATGACGCAGGCGATTTTTTCGCTCATGAAACATGTCCTTTCCAGAAGGACTATTTTTCAAACATTTCATGGAGAAAGGCAAGGAAGAGATTATTCTTCCTCTTCGGTATCGACCCCTATCGACTTTTCACCGTTCTTATAGGCGCTCAAATGGGCGAACATCGCGCCCCATTCGGTTTTGACGCGCACCTTTACCGGAACGGCGGGACCGTGGTCGCTGATTTTAGCCATCCAGATCGTCGGCAGGGACCCGCGCTCGCGCCCCTGTTCCTGAATGTTAAGCCAGCCGCGGGGTTTTTTGTGCCAGGCGCCGCTAACCGGTACAACTTCGACCTCGCATTTCGAAGCAGGACCCTCATAGATATTGTAACGCGAAGATTTCAGTTCGACTTCTTCGATATGTTTGAAAACAAGCTGGAAGCGCCGCTTGCCATCAAAGACGTCCGAGGCCCCTTCACAGGGCGCGCCGGCGGAAATACCCTGCATTACCTGAAGCGTGGCGGTCAGAGCATCAATAGTACCCTGCGTCAGTTCAGCCGCAGGCGGAGCCGGACTTTTGTCCTCGTTATTTTCGGTGACCAAAAAGCCTTCAAACCCCCCATCCTTGCCATAGCTGTATCTTTTGATTTCGGTTTCATCATCCCAGATCGCTATGGACTGATGTATTTCAGGCTGAGGAGTCTCTTCTTTAAGAATCCATCCATTTGTTTCAAAAGTGCCTTCCCACGGAATCAGAGAACCAAGAAACCCGCGGGTTTTTGCCGAAAGGTCAAGGCGGTAACGTTTTGCCTGAAGGACATCGACATGGAGCCTTGCCTGAACGGCATGAATGCCGCCGGCATAAACCTCGTAAATCATTTCCTGCAGAACGGGCGCATCGGCCTGCGTTTTAACAGGCGCGCAGATAAAAAGCGCGCTAAGAATACTGGCCAGAAAGAACGATCTTTTCACCGCCCATCCCCTCTTTGAAACGCCGGACACCGTCTGCGTCCTGGTCATTGATTCCGCCGAGATCAAAGTCATGAACCCCTCTTTCACACAATTGCCTTAACGAATCCCACAAAAGAATATGGTGTGCCCCGGCCTTTCGTCCAGCCCCGGAAGTCCAGCCAACCTGATAGGTTGCAGCGCTTCCATGGCACAGTACTATTATACCCGCTACGGGCTTTTTCGCCAATATGGCGCGGCCAATCAGCAAATCGCCGCGCATACCAAATGTCGAGGCCAGCGCTGTTAAAAACGGCAGCGAAACGCCGGGATATCCCTTTTCCCTGCGGTCCGTTTCGTAGGATTTTATCGCCCAGGACAGGAATTTTCCTTCACGGTCCCACTCCATCTCAAGATCTGATTTCTCAGCCCGGTTCAATATGTTACGCCATTTCTGTTTGAGGGACGCCCGTAAAATTTCCGGCTTTTGGCGTAAATTCAGCCAGATTGTCTGGTAACCGGGACGGTCCAGACGTTTATAACCAAGATCGGCGAAAATCTGCCTGTTTTCCGGGCTATCGGAAATTTCCGGGATTATGCGGCGTTTTCTGCCAAAACGTGCGGGAAACAGGCGGTTAAATTCATCAAAAAAGGCCCGTATGTGATCCGCCTGCCCAAAACCTTCAAACCAGAGCGGGCCGCGATCAAGGATGAGCGCATGGATGGCGTTTTTGAAAAGGCCAGCCTCCAGAATCTGTACAAGACCGGCCTCAACGCCGTCCATCCGGATCAACCCGAAACGCGGACTCTGGTGCAGCGCCTTAAGGGCCGCATGCGCGTAAGACGGGTCCTGCAAAATCGTCGATCGCGGGACCGCCCGGAAACGCCCCGCCCACTCTTCCGCACTCAGTTCGTTCCAGCCGATCGTACAGGCCGGCGGAGATATCGAAGGTTTTGCCAACATGGTTTTTCCGATAGAATAAGAGGCAAGACTACCCTGCCTTTCCATTTACGTCCCGCCCGGGGTGAAAGTCAAAAATGCTTTTGCACTTATTTATCGGAACCCTGCTGATCGGCCTGACAGTTATTGTCCATGCGCTGGCTTTTGACCGGCTGATGGTCCTGATCGAAAAAGCCGGGCCGAGGATGTTTTTTCATTTCCGGATGCTGTGGAAAGTTCCCGTTTTGATCATGACGGTGCTGGGCGTTTTTGCCGCGCATGTTACGGCGATCTGGATCTGGGCGCTGTTTTATGTAGCGATCGGGGAATTCAGTACGCTTGAGGCGGCGCTTTATTACTCGACAAGCTGTTACACGACGCTCGGTTTTGGGGACGTGGTGCTTGATGAAAACTGGCGGCTGGTGTCCCGCTTTGAAGGAGCCAACGGCATGGTCCTGTTCGGGTGGAGCACAGCCTTCATTTTCGATGTGATGTCGAAGCTCTATAAATCCGACAGCATTCGGAAAACCTAGAGCCCGCTTTAAATCTATCGCATTATATAAAGTCTGTTTTTACCACAGAGCACACAGAGAAAGGGGTAGAGATCACAGAGTGTATTCTTTTTCTCCATGTTCTCTGTGAAACTCTGTGACCTCTGTGGTTAAGATTTAATCCCTGTGGATCCGCTTTCGTCGGGATGACAACTGTGAACGGGGATTATTTCTGATTGGCAACCTTGCTTTTGGAAACCGTGATTGTGCTATCAGAGGCCGTCTGATGCACCGAGTGTTCCCACTGGCCGTGCATCGGAACATGGACGCTTTGCGGACCGACAGGCATCGGGAAAGCGAAAGCAATGCTGTCCGTCAGTTTGGAACGGGCGCGGTGAACTGCTTTCATCAAGCGATAGGGATTGGCAATTGCGGGCAGAAATACGTCGCCGATAAAACGGCAATCGAATTCAATTCTGCCGTAACCCAGCAACCATCCAAGAATGCCGTGGTGGACCTTCTCACCCTTGACTTCCTCCAGTTCGATTTCCTGAAGGTCGACGAACAAAAAACCCGTTTTATAGATCAGCCGCTTGCTGGTAAGCGCCACTTCCGAGGAAATCAGTTTCAGGAAATAAGAAGAAACGAACACAAGACCGGCCGCGACAAACATCCACTTGATCGGCGAGGACCAGTAATTGATGAAATAGCCCATGAATTCCCGGTTGTAGAACGGGATGTAATTGCCGAAATATGTCCAGAGCATATGATCAAGGCCGAAGCCGATAACGCTCCACAGGATCAGCCAGGCAATCCCCTGCGCCAGATAAATCCAGTGCAGACGACAAATCATGATCAGTCGTTCGTCCGGTCCGATGATGCTGGGTGCGAATGCCATGGCATCCTCTCTTTTTCCTGCTTATGAAAACCATATACCTTTTACGGGTATTTGGCAAGTCCCTCACCCCAAGGCCCCAACCCAACCCTCCCCCGCTTGCGGGGGAGGGCTATGAGGTCCGGCTTTGGCAAAGACAAAGCCTTGGCCGAGTGGGAGGGGGCCGTTACCCGGGAGGGGATTGCGCTTGATTTTACGTGTACATATATGATCTATGGTTCTTCGTCGTTTCCGAAATAAGGGTAAAAAATCATGAGCACCGCCGCCGCCGCGCAACACAGCAACCTTCAGGACATTATCGACCAGGCATGGGAAGACCGTTCCGCGCTGGGTGAGGATACGAGAGGCGAAGTTCGCGATGCCGTTGAAGAGGCCCTGTCGATGCTGGACCGGGGCGAAGCGCGTATTGCCGATAAGCTTGACGGTGGCTGGCATGTGAACCAGTGGCTGAAAAAGGCCGTGCTGCTCTCTTTCCGCCTGAACCCGATGCGGGCGATATCCGGCGGACCCGGCCAGGCGCAGTGGTGGGACAAGGTTGAGAGCAAATTCACCGGCTGGACGGATGACCAGTTCAGGGAAGCCGGTTTTCGCGCCGTTCCCGACGCGGTCGTGCGCTATTCCGCCTTTATCGGCAAAGGCGTGGTGCTGATGCCGAGCTTTGTCAATGTCGGCGCCTATGTCGGTGAAGGCACAATGATTGATACATGGTGCACAGTCGGTTCATGCGCGCAGGTCGGGAAAAACTGCCATATCTCCGGCGGGGTCGGGATCGGCGGCGTTCTGGAGCCGCTACAGGCCGAGCCGGTGATTATCGAGGATAACTGCTTCATCGGCGCGCGCTCTGAAATTGCCGAAGGCGTGATTGTCGAGGAAGGGGCAGTGATTTCGATGGGCGTGTTTATCGGTGCTTCGACCAAAATCGTCGACCGGGAAACGGGCGCCGTCACAAGAGGCCGCGTACCTGCCTATTCCGTGGTCGTTCCCGGCACCATGCCCGGAAAACCCCTGCCGGACGGCACGCCCGGGCCAAACCTTGCCTGCGCGGTTATCGTCAAACGTGTTGATGAAAGAACGCGGAGCAAGACATCCATTAATGAGCTGCTGCGCGACTAAGATTATCTGGTCAGTGCGTCCGCATATTTTTGTGCCAGGCGAATCTCGGCGCGGGAGCGTTTTTGGGTAATCATCAGGTTACGGTCAAAGGGCAGGACAAAATCGCCGTGCGGGTAGTCAGGAAAATCGCTGATGAGTAATGCCAGAACCCGTCGTCCGTGACGATCGCAGATAACGCTTTTGACCTTGCCCAGGCGCTTGCCTTTTTCCGAACGCAGCGTTGCACCCTCCAGCTCTTCCACCCGGATCAGGCCGTCACCGCCGGCCGCCGTTGAAATTGCCGAGAGCATGTTTGGCAGCATGCCCTGTAATTCACTCCGGCTATAAGGAAGCCGGTACGAATCACCGTTTCTGTCAATCTGCAAGGCCCTGAAATTCAGGTAAAGGGTGGAACGGCCAAACCCCAGACCCTTCATATCGGCCATGACGCTGGAAATGTTTCCGTTCTGATCAGCCAGAATGCCGGTGATTTTTCCGATGGTCCGGTTGGTCCGGTCAGTCAGTTTCCGGTCAATGAATTCTTCCGTAAAGGTAAAGCCGTCGTTGATGTAAGGGTCGATCTTATTGAGAGAGGCTGCATGCGACAGGTAACGCTCCGTATCCGTATTGGCCTGCACGGCAACGGGGATGGAAATAAACAGTAAAAAAAGAAATGCGATCAGGCGCATCTTCCGGTCCTTTTTCTTAAACGCCTCAAGATGTACACCAAATGACATATGGAACGCAATATTTTTTCATAATCTTATGCTCTCTTCATGTTTACAACGCCGCCCGGCATCTGTATGAGTAGGGTTTGATGACGAGCAGGAACAACCGCATGAGAACGGCCCATATATTTTCCATCTGTCTGCTTCTGGCCTCGCTGGCTTTAACGCAGGGCTGCGCCACCTCCGGCTCGGCACCGGCGGAGTCCGAAGAAGCGATAGCCCAGCCTATCGAGCGGCCCGGCTATTACGAAGTGCTGCACAAGGAATATGCCGTTCTGGCCGAAAAGGCCTTTCGCGAATTTGATTTCATGGACGCCTACAAGTTCAACCGCAAGG
This sequence comes from uncultured Pseudobdellovibrionaceae bacterium, assembly GCA_964552285.1. Classification (GTDB taxonomy): domain Bacteria; phylum Pseudomonadota; class Alphaproteobacteria; order Micavibrionales; family Micavibrionaceae; genus CAZKGT01. The sequence goes on from CAZKGT010000004.1 coordinate 37,649, forward strand.
CCGATCAGGCGCGTCTTGGCCTGCCGGTCCTGCCCGATGAGCCGACGACCCGCGCCGCATCCGTGGCGGCCCATCAGGAAATCAGAACAGCCTACGCAACGCTCAACGGCTATCTGGAACCGCGCAAGCTTGGTATCGCGCCGGACCAGGTCGCCCGCGCACAGGCCGCTTATGACTGCTGGCTCGAGGCAGCAGAAGAATCGCGCCATGAACTGTTTTCCGGCAACTGCCGCAGGGCCTACCTGGATGCGGTAACGATGATTGAAAATGCGATTATCGACGATGCGCTGGATACGATCGAAGCGCCGGTTTTGACGACGCCGTAAGGGCAATAGGCCAGTTAAAACGTGATAATTAATACCGGGGCGGGAAAGGTGTGCGGGATAGTATGTTCTTGTATTTTTGCTCTTCGAAATTGAATTTTTTTATATCCCCGCGAACATCGAAGACCGACCTGGCTACTTCATTTCCGTCCTGCCCCAAATATTTCAGTTCGTCGTCACCAAGCCTTTTCTTTGCAAAGCGCCTTTCGAGCTTTGTCGTGGGCTTGACCAGTATGTGGGCTTTTCCCTGGTCATCCGTGTACCGAACCGCTACGTGGCACGCGCCGGACAGGCTGTAATTTTCATCCGGCGACAGGGCAAGCGCTGCCGCGCATTTTAACATCGCGCGGTTCACCCTCGACGCTGACGTGTCGCCGTTACTGGCTGCCTTGTTCCATGCAGATTCTCTATTGCGGCTGATTGCTTTGTCGCAGACATCGCGGCTTTCCTCACTATGCCGGGCCGCTTCACCCGGCTCCTTGCCAAAAGTTTCGTATACCTGTTCAGGGTTATCAAGATAATCAAGACATTCACCCCAAAGAGCCGCGTGTTTTTCCAGGCGCAAATTCAGCATCCTGACAGAAGGTTTTTTATCGCCCATATAAATGTAAACCCTGTCGGCACATTCCATGATAACGCTGGCAGGAGGAGTATTCTTCTGCCCCGCCTCAAGCATTACGTTTGCAAGATCCTCTCCAAATCCTTTTTTCTGAAAATCCATTAAACGGAAGTTTTGACTGCCTTCACCAAGATGGGACAAGGCATAGTAACTGTCGGCTTCACCCTCAATACTGGCCGCATTTCTGTAGAGCTGGTCTTTGCCAAAGAGACGGTTGGAAATTGTTCTGGTGGCTGCATAGCCTGCCGCAAAAAGCGCAGCGCCTGCAGCAAGCGTCTCCAGGCTGATTGGATTAAAGATTTGTGCAAGACTGCCAGTATCCATGATGGCAGATGTTATATTTTATTCTTATGTGAAATACAAGAAATTAATAATCCACCCTTACCAGATAAAGTCCGTCCGGCGGGGCGGTGGGGCCGCCTTTGGTGCGGTCGCGGGCCTCCAAGGCGGTTTTAAGATCGTCCGGGGTCCATTTTCCTTCGCCGACCAGCGCCAGCGCCCCGGCCATGTTTCGGACCTGGTGATGGAGGAAGGAGCGCGCTTCGAGATGCAGAATAATCTCAGCGCCGCCACATCCGTCATAATCACGCGCTTCGATATCAAGGCGGTCCAGCGTGCGTTCCGGAGATTTGGCCTGGCAGTCACTGGCACGGAAAGTTGAAAAATCGTGATGGCCGAGCAGATGCCTGGATGCTTCTCGCA
>CAZKGT010000005.1:0-33481 GCA_964552285.1 uncultured Pseudobdellovibrionaceae bacterium
AGGAAATTCAAAGCCCGCGCCAGGTCGCGGCCCGCCGCAACAAAAAGGTCAGCGAAATCGTCGCCGGCCGCGAAGTTGTCAAGGGCGCCGACAAGGCTGAGGCAAAAGAAGAAGCCGCAAAAGAGGAATAGTCTGATGGCTGAGGAAAAAGAAACAAAGAAAACGGCCCCGGCGAAAAAAGCGCCAGCCAAGAAGACAGAAGCTAAGAAAACCGAAGCCAAAAAGGCTCCGGCGAAGAAGGCTGCTGCTCCGAAGAAAGAAGCTGCCAAGGCCGCTCCAAAAAAGGAAACGGTAAAGAAAGAATCCGCTCCTAAGAAAGCGGAAGCCAAGAAGGAAGAAGCCAAAGAAGCAGCAACAGCCAAGAAACCGGCCGCTAAAAAGGCACCCGCCAAGAAGGCCCCGGCCAAAAAAGCCGGCGTGAAATACCTCAAGGTCACGCAAATCGGCAGCCCGATCGGTCGCCAGAGCTACCAGCGCAAGACGCTGATCGGTCTTGGCCTCAACAAAATGCACCGCTCGCGCGAACTGGAAGATACCCCGGCCGTGCGCGGCATGATTAACAAGGTCAGCCACCTGGTGAAGGTGGAGGATGCGGCATAGGCTTTATAGCTATGGTTATACGCGGAGATCACAGAGAATGGACGGACCTTCCCCCTGAAAAGGAAAAATCAATCGGTGGATGGTTGCGGGATATTTGGAGAAATGTGAGTGGCCGCATTAGCCGTGTCTGCCATAGGCCAAAAGGGTGCAGCGGGCCAAAAGGAGAAATGAAATGAAACTGAACGAACTGAAACCGCAGGACGGATCACTGAAAGAACGCACCCGCGTCGGGCGCGGCATCGGGTCCGGCAAGGGCAAGACTTCCGGCAAGGGCCAAAAAGGGCAGAAATCCCGCACGGGCGTGGCCATCAAGGGCTTCGAGGGCGGGCAAATGCCGCTCGACCGCCGCCTGCCGAAGCTGGGTTTTACCAACATCTTCCGCAAGGAATATGCCGAGCTGACGCTCGGCAAGCTGCAGGCTGCGATTGACGCCAAGAAGATCGACGCCAAAAAAGCCATCGACGAAGACACGCTGGTCAAGGCCGGTGTTGTCCGCCGTAAAAAAGCCGGTATCAAACTGCTGGGCGGCGGCGAACTGAAAACCAAAGTCGAGTTGAAAATCACCAAGGCAACCGGCCCGGCTGCCGAAGCGGTTGAAAAAGCCGGCGGCAAGGTTGAAACGACGGCGACAGAGAAATCTGCCGATAAATAAAACAGGTGTCACCCCCGCGAAGGCGGGGGGCTGGTCAATTATCAATAATCAAACTGTTTAAGATATGTCCGGATGCCCGCCTGCGCGGGCATGACGAATTTTTGGGAACTGTTGCACTTGTCACTGGGCATCGTTTTCTTTATGAATCTAGAGTCCTTGGAACATAAGAGGTTAAAAATTAAATGGTTTCCGCCGTCGAGCAACTGGCTAAAAACGCCAACTGGGGTGCATTCTCCAAAGCCACAGAATTAAAACAGCGCCTGCTGTTTGTTGTCGGTGCCCTGCTGGTCTACCGTCTTGGGACGTATATCCCGGTACCGGGCATCGATCCCACGATCTGGAACGATATTTTCGACCAGAGAGGCGGCGGCATTCTTGATATGTTCAACCTGTTCGCAGGTGGCGCGCTGGAGCGGATGACCATTTTCGCCCTTAACATCATGCCTTATATCTCGGCCTCGATTATCATGCAGCTGGCCTCGTCCATGTCGCCGAAGCTGGAGGCGATGAAAAAGGAAGGCGAGATGGGGCGGATGAAAATCAACCAGTACACCCGCTATCTCACGGTCCTGCTGGCCAGCATTCAGGCCTACGGGCTCGCTGTCGGCCTTGAAAGTATGCAGGGCTCTGCAGGTTCGGCTGTGATCGATCCGGGTATGTTCTTTCGGGTTTCCACCGTGATTACCATTGTAGGCGGAACGGTTTTCCTGATGTGGCTGGGCGAGCAGATTACAAGCCGCGGCGTTGGGAACGGAATTTCCCTGATTATCTTCGCCGGTATTGTCGCCGAACTGCCGCGGGCCATTGCCAGCACACTGGAACTTGGCCGTCAGGGGGAATACAACCTGCTCGAACTGCTGGGGCTTACATTGATGGTCATCGGCGTGATCGCCTTTATTGTTTTCATGGAACGCGCCCAGCGCAGGGTTGTCGTCCAGTACCCGAAGCGTCAGGTCGGTAACAAGATGATGGACGGCCAGTCCAACCACATCCCGCTGAAGCTGAATACTTCGGGCGTTATTCCGCCGATCTTTGCCTCGGCCCTGCTGATGCTGCCGCTTACCCTTGCCGGATTTTCGGGCGGGCAGGGCAACGAGATCCTGGATGAGGTTACCCGCTATCTGCGCCACGGCTCGCCGGTTTACATGGCGCTTTACGGTGGTCTGATCATGTTCTTCGCGTTTTTCTATACGGCGATTGTCTTCAACCCGCAGGAAAACGCCGAGATGCTGAGGAAATACGGCGGCTTCGTTCCAGGTATCCGTCCCGGCAAGAATACGGCCGATTACCTCGATTATGTGCTGACCCGCCTGACTTTCGTGGGCGCGCTTTATCTGGTCTTTATCTGCCTGCTGCCGGAGATTCTGATTGCCGGGTTTGACATCCAGAGCTTTTACTTTGGCGGCACATCGCTGCTGATCGTGGTCAGCGTGACGATGGACACGGTGGCTCAGATCCACTCCCACCTTATCGCCCACCAGTATGAGGGGCTGATCAAGAAGTCAAAGCTGCGCGGGAGGAGAGGATGAGCCGGATCATCGTATTCTGCGGTCCGCCCGGTGCCGGTAAAGGAACGCAGGCCCAAAAGGTCAGTGAAGAATACGGGCTGAAACATTTATCGACCGGCGAAATGCTGCGTGCCGAAATCGCCTCTGGCAGCGAGCTTGGCCAGCAGGTTGATGCGCTTCTGAAGCAGGGCAACCTGGTGCCGGACGAAATGGTTCTGGAGATGATCAGGGGCTGTGTTACGCAGGCTGAATGCTCTGTCTGCGGTGAGCGCAAAGTATGCGAGCGGGGCGTCGTTCTTGACGGATTTCCGCGCACGTTGGAGCAGGCCAAGGCGCTTGATGAAATGCTCGCCCGGAACGATTCAAAAATCGAGCATGTCATTTCCCTCGAGGTTGCGGAAGATGTCCTGATCGAACGTATCGAGCAGCGCATCCGTGAAAGCGGTGACGCTATTCGCAGCGATGACAGCGAGGAAGTTCTCAAAAACCGCGTTCGTGTCTATCAGGAACAAACGGCCCCCATTCTGCCCTATTACGAGGAGCAGGGTCTTTTGCGCCGTATCGACGGCATGCAGCCGATCGACGATGTCACCAAAGCCATCGGGACTGTTCTGGGCAAAGTCAAGGTGGCCTGAACAAAGCCCTCTTTGGACTCTGTCCCTGCCCAAAATCCCCTTTCCCGTCATCCCGGCGCCCGCCTTCGCGCTTGCGCGCCATGGCGCGATAAAAAAGCCGGGATCCATAGGTCATTAATCGTAACCACAGAGCACACAGAGTTTCACAGAGGGCACAGAGGAATTAAAGTAAAAGACTCTGTGCTCTCTTCCTTTTCTCTGTGTACTCTGTGGTAAAAATAACGATCCCATAGATCCCGGCTTTTGCCGGGATGACGGGCTGAGATTGTTATGAGAGCCACGTCGAAAAAGAAAACCATTGACCTTTATTGCTTAATTCCTATAATGCGCGCATCCCAGAGTAGGGTTATTGCCGTTGCATGACCTGTAACGCCTGATTTTAAAGGCGCTTGGCGTGGGATAATTGTTTACAAACCGGCCGGTGGAAGTGTAACGAACGGAGCCGATTACGGTTTGGCTGGAAACTGAAAAACGGAGAAGCTTTATGGCTCGTATTGCTGGGGTGAACGTCCCCGATAAGAAGCGTGTGCCGATCGCGCTGACCTACATCCACGGGATTGGTCAAACAACGGCTTTCAAAATCTGTGACAAGCTTGGCATCAATGTACAGGACCGGATGGGCAATCTGGATGAGGATGCGCTGAACCGTATCCGTTCCGAGATCGAGTCCAGCGAGTACCTGATCGAGGGTGATCTTCGCCGTGAAGTGGCGATGAACATCAAGCGCCTGATGGACATGAAATGCTATCGCGGCCTTCGTCACCGTGCGCACCTGCCGGTCCGCGGCCAGCGCACATCCACCAACGCACGTACCCGCAAGGGTCCGGCCAGGCCGATCGCCGGCAAGAAGAAATAAGCGGGAAAGGCAGGTAGAAAATGGCAAAAGCAGCAGCAAAAACAACAGCGAAAACCCGCAAAAAAGAGCGCAAGAATATTGTCGCCGGCGTGGCTTACGTGAACTCAACCTTCAACAACACCCTGGTTACCATCGCAGATGCGCAGGGCAATGTGATTTCCTGGTCGTCCGCCGGCATGATGGGCTTCAAGGGCTCGCGTAAGTCGACGCCTTTCGCAGCGCAGACCGCCGCCGAAGATGCGGGCCGCAAGGCGCAGGAGCACGGCATGAAGGAACTGGACATCAACGTCAAGGGTCCGGGGTCAGGACGTGAGTCGGCCCTGCGCGCCCTGCAGAGCATCGGCTTTACGATCAAGAATATCAAGGATATTACGCCGATCCCGCACAACGGTGTCCGCGCCCGCAAGCGCCGCCGCGTCTAAGAGACATTCATACCAAGGAGATATCAAAGTGATTCAGAAGAACTGGCAGGAACTGATTAAGCCTGGAAAAATCGAAATCGATCATGGCGCCGACCCGAAAACCGTTGGCAAAATCGTCGCAGAACCGCTGGAGCGTGGCTTTGGCCTGACGCTCGGTAACGCACTGCGCCGCATTTTGCTGTCCTCGCTGCAGGGCGCAGCCGTAACAGCCGTACAGATCCCGGGCGTACTGCACGAATTCTCTTCGATCGAAGGCGTCCGTGAAGATGTCACCGACATCATCCTGAACATCAAGGCTATTGCCGTGCGTATGCACTCCGAAGGCCCCAAGCGCATGCGTCTTTCCGCAGAAGGTCCGTGCGAAGTGACGGCAGGCATGATCGAAGCCGGTGCCGATATCGAGATCATGAACCCGGACCTCGTGCTGTGCACGCTGGACAAGGGCGCGAACATTTCCATGGAAATGACGGTCAACACGGGCAAGGGCTACCGCCCCGCCTCTCATAACCGTCCGGAAGAAGCGCCGGTTGGCCTGATCCCGGTCGATTCTGTCTTCTCGCCGGTTCGCAAGGTGACCTACGAAGTGGAAGACACCCGCGTCGGCCAGATCACCGACTACGACAAGCTGACGATGCGCATTGAAACCAACGGCGTGATCAGCCCGGAAGATGCCGTGGCTTACGCCGCCCGGATCATGCAGGACCAGTTGCAGGTCTTCATCAACTTCGAAGAGCCCGACGAAGCCGGTTCCTCCGAGGAAAAAGAAGAGCTGCCGTTCAACAAGAACCTGCTGCGCAAGGTCGACGAACTGGAACTGTCCGTCCGTTCGGCCAACTGCCTCAAGAACGACAACATCGTTTACATCGGCGATCTCGTCCAGAAGAGCGAAGGCGACATGCTGCGCACGCCGAACTTCGGCCGCAAGTCCCTGAACGAAATCAAGGAAGTCCTGACCACCATGGGCCTTCATCTCGGCATGCAGGTCGAAGGCTGGCCGCCGGAGAACATTGAGGACCTGGCCAAGAAGGTCGACGAGCCGTTTTAAAGGAATCGGGGCATGTTGCCCCTTCCTGCTTTCTACGGATGAAACCCGTGTTGGCAGGCAACGCAATGGACCTCACCCGTTTGAGGCCTTGGAGTAAAAAGGAGGAAGGCCATGAAACATGGTATAAAACAACGCAAACTGAACCGCGACAGCAGCCACCGCAAGGCGATGCTGGCCAACATGGCTGCGTCGCTGATCAAGCATGAGCAGATCACGACGACCCTGCCCAAGGCCAAGGAACTGAAGCCTTACGTGGAAAAGATCATTACGCTCGGCAAGAAATCGCTGGCAAAGCCGGACACGGCCCTTGCCAACCGCCGCCGCGCTATTTCGATCATCCGTGACGAGGCGCAGGTCGCCAAGGTGTTCGACACGCTGGCTGAACGCTACAAAGACCGCGCCGGTGGCTACACCCGCGTCCTGAAGGCCGGTTTCCGCTACGGCGACGCCGCCCCGATGGCCGTCATCGAACTGGTTGACCGAGACGTTGAGGCCAAAGGTCAGGACAGCGGCCCGGTACAGGGCGGCGACGATGAGTTCGAACTGCCGGAAGAAGCCGGGGCCAAGAAGGCTGCAACGGCATAACAAACGTTATTCGTAAAAAAGACCCTTTCGTGAAATATCCGAAAGGGTCTTTTTTTATGCCGATTTTCTTTCTCCCATTTTCACCGCGAAGGTGCGAAGGGGACAATGCAAAGGCGCCGCAGGCGCTATAAATAAACTTGGTGCCTTGGTGGTGGATTCTTTTTTGAACCACCAAGACACCAAGGCACCAAGATTCTTTTTTACGCGCTGGCGCGCGCTTTCTTCGGTGTCCCCTTCGCGCCTTCGCGGTGAAAAACCGTTCTTCCGGCGAAGGGCTCTGTGTTTGAATGCAAAGCGGGGGGATCGGCATGCCGACTAACTATTCGTGGCCATGGCAGCTACAGCCTCCGTGCCCGTGTTCATGAGCGTGTACGCCGTTTTCAGGGCCGGTCGCCAGGGGCTTTTCCATGCCGCCGGCTTCGATAAAGGCTTTAACGGCCAGCAGGGGGTCCGTTTCCTCCGTCGCCGCGACGCGTACGCCGTGCCGTGCCATGCGTGCCGGGAATCCTGCGCCGCAGCTTCCGACCAGAATCGCGTCCATGTCGAAAACCGGGTGCGGCGCCGTGCCGCCATAATCGTGCAGGGCCATCTCTCTTGGCAGGTCCAGCCTGCCCGTTTCCACTGGATCGGCCCCTTTTTCCATCTCAAAGACAAGCCAGCGCCGCGTCTTGCCCGCATGCGGGGTAACGGTGCGAAAGTTTTGGGATGCAACGGCAATTTTCATGTTTTTTCCTCTGGTAAGACAGCAACATTATCTATCAGCCGCGTTTTGCCGACCCGAACCGCCGCCAGCAGCCGTCCCGGCTTATTGAACGTTTCCATCGCCGACAGGGTATCGGCATCGCGCAGGTCGAGATAGTCCACCTCGTCAAACCCGGCCTCGTATAAGGATTGCAGGCCCATATCGATGAGGGCGCTGACCTCTTCCGGGTACGCCTTGATTTCCTCTGCGATGGAGAAGAGGATTTTATTCAGAAGGCGTGCCGTGGCCAGCTCTTCTTCCGACAGGTAGGCATTGCGAGAGGACAGCGCCAGCCCGGCTTCATCCCGGATAATTGGTGCGCCAATAATTTCTACCGGAATATACAGGTCCCGGACCATTTGCCGGATCACGCAAAGCTGCTGGTAATCCTTCTCCCCGAACACGGCCAGATCGGGTTCGCACTGGATCAGCAGTTTGGCCACCACCGTGGACACGCCGTCGAAATGGCCGAGGCGGAACTCGCCTTCGAGCTTTTCGGTGAGTGCGCTCACATGCACCATGGTAGCGCCGCCGAGCGGATACATTTCATCAACCGATGGTGTAAAGGCCAGATGTGCACCCTCCTTAGTCAGCAGCGCGCAATCCTCTTCAAGCTGGCGTGGATATTGTCCGAAATCTTCCTGCGGGCCGAACTGGGTCGGATTGACGAAGATGCTGATCACCACACGGTCCGCCTTTTCAAGCGCCAGCCGGACCAGCGACAAATGCCCCTCATGCAGCGCACCCATCGTCGGGACAAGCCCCACCTTCAGCCCTTCCTGACGCCATGCCGCCACGCGCGCGCGAAGGTCTGCAACCGTTTCAACCGTATCGATTTGTGCCATTTTGGCGGCTTTTCCCATTACGCCCTCTTCCTTGGTACAGGCGCCGGAGAGCCGTAAACATGATCCGCATCCGGAAAACGGCGGGCGCGGACATCGTCGGCATAGGTTTCCGCGGCCTTGCCAATTTCTTTCGCCAGATTGGCATAGGCCTTGACGAATTTGGCCTTGTGCCCTGGCGTCAGGCCGAGCATATCCTCGGAAACGAGGATCTGTCCGTCACAGGCGGCAGAGGCGCCGATGCCAATCGTCGGAATATCAACGGCGCCCGTGATTGCCGCTGCGAGAGGTTCTGCCACGCCCTCGATCACGATGGAAAAAGCGCCGGCATTGGCAACGGCCTTCGCGTCTTCCATGATTATCTGTGCCTGAGCGTTCTCACGTCCCTGAACCTTGTAACCCCCGGCCGTTTTGACATGCTGGGGCATCAGGCCGACATGGCCCATTACCGGAATACCGCGCGCGGATAAGAAGCGGATTGTCTCCGTCATTTCCGCGCCGCCTTCCAGCTTCACTCCACTACAACCGGTTTCTTTCAGAACGCGGGCGCAGTTTCTGAATGCCTGCTCGGGGCTTTCCTGATAACTGCCGAAGGGCATGTCGACGATCACGCAGGTTTTTTCCGCACCGCGCACAACAGCCTGCCCGTGCCGGATCATGGTATCAAGGTCAACGGGCAGCGTGCTGTCCATGCCGTAAACAACCATCCCGAGACTGTCGCCAACCAGCAGCAGGTCTGCATGCGCATCCAGCATTCCTGCCATCGGCGCGGTATAAGCTGTCAGGCACACCAAAGGCACGCCGCCTTTGCGGGCGCGGATGTCGGGGACGCCGATACGCTTTTTCTGTTCCAAATGGGCGCTCATGCGGGTTTTATAGCGTATTTTCGGAAGAAAGGGGACAATTTTACACCTCTTCGCTGCCTTCCTCGACAAGCTGAGCGGCCATCACGGCGCTGGCTGTAGAGGGCCTGGCCGGGGCGGTAAAATAGCGCTCCTGTTCGGCCGTTGGGATGGTCTCCCGTCTGGTGCTGCGGTAAAGGCCAAAGAGGATACAGGCAAGATAGAAAGTGCTGATGGCCGGGAAGAAGACATCCGGTCCGGCTATATCCACAAGGGCGGAAACCAGAACAGGGCCGCTGACGGCTCCGGCACCGTTTACAAGAATAAGCGCACCGCTTGCCGATACATATTGTTCTGGTTTCAAATGGTCGAACGTATAGGCATTGCACAGCGGATAAACGGACAGGCCGAGAAAGCCGAAGAAGAAAAAGAAGGCATAGAAAGCCATCCCGTTTCCGGTTGCAAGAAAACACAAAATACCCGTCAGAAAGGCTGCGGAGCAGACAAAGATAATTGTCTTTCTGCGCCCGATCTTGTCCGAAAGCATACCCAGCGGGAATTGCCCGAAGATACCGCCGACAATAAAAACGGCCATGAAGGCGGCGATTTCTTCCGTGCTCATGCCGGTTTTGGTGCCGAAAACCGGAGTCAGGGAAAACAGGACCCCGACGGCGGCACCGGACAGGAAGACACCGACAAAACCGAGCGGCGATACGCGGAACAGGTCCTTCAGGCTAAAGGGCTCCAGCGCCTCGATTTTCGGACCTGGCCTGTTGCTGAGCGCGATCGGCAGCGCTGCCAGTGAAATCAGGACCGACGTCAGGATAAAGGGCTGAATTGTTTCGGGCGGCGCGATGTAAAGCAGGAACTGTCCCGCGGCTAGCGCCGAGTAATGCACGATCAGGTAAATCGCCAGCATGCGCCCGCGCGTTTGCATCGTGGCCATTTTGTTAATCCAGCTTTCGACCACGATATAAAGTGCGGCAAAGCTGAAGCCCGTGATAATCCGTACCGCCATCCAGATCACCGGGTTCAGGAAAACCCCGTGCAGGAGGATCGTAATGGAGGCCAGCGCCGTCATCGCCGTAAAAACCCGGATATGCCCTACGCTCTGCACCAGCCGCGGCGCACTGACCGAGCCGAAAAGATATCCGGCGTAATAGAGCGACATGATAATGCCGATGGAAAAAGTTCCGAAGTCCTCATAGCTGGCCCGCAGCCCGAGGAGCGTACCCTGTAATCCGTTTCCGGCCATAATCAGCGCCAGTCCGGCAAAAAGGGGCCATGCAGCCAGTAGTGGGTTGTTTCTTGTCATTCTGGAAATCCCATGAGATCAGTGTGCCGTTATACCGTACCGGGCGAAAATATTCCGCGCTTTTTCGACGTCTTCAGCCGTGGCTTCCGGGACGCCTTCCAGCATATAGGCCATGCCCATTTCCTCCCACTTGAACGATCCCATCTGGTGGAAGGGCAGGATATCCAGCCGTTCGACATTGTTGAGATAGGAGGCGATTTTGGCCACAGCTTCGATATTCTCCGGGCTGTCCGTCAGGCCCGGAACAAGCACGAAGCGGATCCACATCGGCTGGTCCATTTCACTGAGGCGCGCGGCAAACTCCAGTGTCGGCTCGATGCGCACGCCGGTGACTTTCTTGTATATATCCGGCAGGCCCGATTTGATATCGAGCAGCACGAGGTCGGTGTAGGACAAAAGCTCTTCATCGGCCATCTGGCCCATAAAGCCGGAGGTATCAAGCGCCGTGTGCAGGCCCATCTCCTTGCAGCCACGCAGGAGTGCCTTGGTGAAGTGCGGCTGGCTGAGCGGCTCGCCGCCACTGATCGTCACGCCGCCCTTGGCGCGCTCGATAAAGAAACGGTATTCGTTGATGTCGGTTAGAATGTCCTCGACCGAGCGACGCGAACCGTTCTTCATTTTTAGCGCGTCCGGATTGTGACAGTACTGGCACGACAGCGGGCAGCCGGCCAGAAACACCACATACCGCCATCCGGGTCCGTCCACAGTTCCGCCCGTTTCGATGGAATGAAGATATCCCATCACCGGGCTGTCATTCGTCTCGGAGCTCATGGCAAGGAATATAATACAAGTCGGCGCGGTGGCGAACGGTTATTGCTTGTGTATTAGAGATTTTTGGCTCATAAAATTACATAATAAAAAACAAGGAGTTTGAATGAGCGAGTTTCATGAAGCGAAAACAGACTGCACGGTGCCGGCAGGGATGCCGCAATGCCTGACACAGACGGCAACGATCCTGTACGGGCAAGGCCGGGAAAAAGAGGGCCTTAAGCGATTTCGCGGTGGGCTGGTCAATATTCGCCGCGCGATGGATGTGGCAAAGGGATAGCAGAGATCAGCTCATCCCATTCAAATGCTTCCCCGTAGATGGAAGCTCTGAGCCTGATGATCGAAGCGGTGAATTTATATATGTTCCGCTGCCGGATAAGAATGGCTCGTTTATGAGCAAGCTATTGGCTCGTATGATTGAAAAAGTTGTTTTTGATTTGGAATGGGATGACACGCTGCGTTCAGTTCGATCCTCAGAGGAAACGCCGACACTTGAGGATTACCGGAAGGCAAGCGCAATCATTCATGAACGTGTTGCCGAAGTCTTTGCGGACAATCCTTACTGGCAATACCACACCGGTGTTTATCATGAAGTGGACGCGGACAATAAAGTCATCCGGAACGGAAGTGGTAAAACACAATATCTGGCTGATATTGAAGCGGATATTGTTGCCGGGGAAAATCTTGGATTGTCGGAAGAGCAAATCCAAAAGTTGCACGATGCGCCGCAGGAGGGGGTGGAATACCCTTTCAGGCATGTATGCCAGTGCGAAGTTTTGTCCATCATACAGGGAATAGTCGCCCAGATGGCGGCGCAGGAATTATTGGGTGATCACGCGGGCGACCTGATCTATGGAATCAATGGCGCTACATACAGGACTTCCGGTTTTGTAGAGCATGCCGCTCTTTTCCAGACGGTTAGAGCCGCCGTGAACGGTGAGGCCGACTATTTCCTGGCCGGTGTCAGCGATCCGAGCGCGCACAATCTCGGTAAGAACCAAAAGCGCGGACTTGTGCCGCGTGACGTGTTCATAACGCCCGAAGACGGCCCCGTTACGGCGAAGGAATTTGAAGACGGGAAGCCCGTTTCCACCGGAGAGCATGAGATCAATGGCGCCTTCGTAGATGTTACCTACGGAACGCATCTATATCTGAACGGCGATGTGGGGATCGACTGTTTGAAAAAAGGCCCGGCGTTTCCGTTGACGGTTTCAGCCGCTCATAAGAATCACGGCCCCAAATAGGGGCCGCGAAAATCTGTTAATTGTGCTGGCGGTCAATCAGCGCCGTGGAACGTCCGGTTGATGACGTCCATCTGCTGTTCCTTGGTCAGCTTGATGAAGTTCACGGCGTAGCCGGAAACCCGCACGGTGAGCTGCGGATATTCTTCCGGATGCTCCATCGCGTCCATCAATGTCTCGCGGTTAAAGACGTTCACGTTGATATGGTGCCCGCCCGGTGAACGCTTGTTCGGGCCGAAATAGCCGTCCAGCATGCCGACGAGGTTGGTGACCTGTTCGCCTTCCGACTTGCCGAGCGCCTTCGGCACGATCGAGAAGGTGTAGGAAACGCCATCCTGGCTGTGCTGGTAGGGCAGCTTGGCAACCGAAGCCATTGAGGCCACTGCGCCTTTGGCATCGCGGCCGTGCATCGGGTTGGCGCCCGGTGCGAAGGGCTCGCCCTTCTTGCGGCCGTCCGGCGTGCTGCCCGTCTTCTTGCCGTACACCACGTTGGAGGTGATGGTCAGGATCGACTGGGTCGGCGTTGCGTCGCGATAGCACGGATACTGGCGGATCTTGTCCATGAAGTGCTCCACGAGCCAGATCGCGATATCGTCCACGCGGTCGTCATTATTGCCAAAGCGCGGCGGATCGCCTTCGATCTCGTAATCGACGGCCATACCGTCTTCATCGCGGATGATCCTGACCTTGGCGTACTTCGTGGCAGCCAGGGCGTCGGCGCAAACCGACAGGCCGGCCATGCCGCAGGCCATCGTCCGGAAAATATCCCGGTCGTGCAGGGCAAACATCATACGCTCATAGGCATATTTGTCGTGCATGAAGTGGATGACATTCAAAGTGTTGACATACACCTTGGCCAGCCAGTCCATCATCGGCTCGAACCGTTCCATCAGTTCGTCATACTCCAGGTAATCTCCGGAGATGCGGCGTCCGGCCGGCGCAACCTGTTCCTTGGACAGCTCGTCCTTACCGCCGTTGATGGCGTAAAGCATGCACTTGGCCATGTTGACGCGGGCGCCGAAGAACTGCATCTGCTTGCCGATCCGCATACCGGACACGCAGCAGGCAATGCCGTAATCATCGCCCCAGTAATTGCGCATCAGATCGTCGTTCTCGTACTGGATCGAGGACGTGTTGATCGACGTTTTGGCGCAGAAATCCTTGAACCCTTCCGGCAGGCGCTCGGACCAGAGCACCGTAATGTTCGGCTCCGGCGCAGGACCCAGATTGTTGAGGGTCTGAAGCACCCGGAAGGAGGACTTCGTGCAAAGCGGCCGGCCGTCAAGACCCATACCGCCAACGCATTCCGTTACCCAGGTCGGATCGCCCGAGAACAGTGCGTCATAGTCCGGCGTGCGCAGGAAGCGAACCATACGCAGCTTGACCACGAAGTGATCGATGATCTCCTGCAGTTCCTCTTCCGTGATCTTGCCTTCCTTGAGGTCGCGCTCGGCCCAGACATCCAGGAACGTGGATACGCGGCCCAGCGACATCGCAGCGCCGTTTTGTTCCTTGACCGCGCCGAGATAGGCGAAGTAGGTCCATTGCACGGCTTCCTTGAAAGTGGCGGCCGGTGCGGAAATGTCATAGCCGTAGAAGGATGCCATCGTCTTGAGATCCTGCAGGGCGTTGATCTGGTCGGATATCTCTTCCCGTGCCCGGATCACATCTTCCGTCATCGGGACGAGGTCGTAGGTGGCTTTCTGGGCCAGCTTGTCCTCGATCAGCCTGTCGACACCGTAAAGCGCGACGCGGCGGTAATCGCCAATGATTCGTCCGCGGCCGTAGGCATCGGGCAGGCCCGTCACGATACCGGACTTGCGCACGGCCCGCATTTCCGGGGTATAGGCGTCGAACACGCCCTGATTGTGCGACTTGCGGTACTTGGAATAGATCTCGTCGACCATCGGGTCCATCTTGAAGCCGTATGCCTCAAGACCGGCCTCGACCATCCGCACGCCGCCCTGCGGCATGATGGAGCGCTTCAGCGGCGCATCGGTCTGAAGGCCGACAATCTGCTCGAGCTGGTCGTCGATATAACCGGCCTGATGCGAGGTCAGGCTGGCAATAACGGAAGTATCGGCATCGAGAACACCGCCGTTCTCGCGCTCTTTCTTCAAAAGCTCCGCAACTTTTTCCCAGAGCTTCCCTGTATTCGACGTCGGTCCGGCGAGGAACGAATCATCGCCTTCGTAAGGTGTGTAATTGCGCTGGATAAAATCCCGCACATCTATGGATGTTTGCCATCCGCCGGGGACAAAATCGCGCCAAGATTTCTCGGCCGTGTTATCAGAACCCCACAGTTTTTGCTCGCCCGCACCTGCGGCAGCACCTTCCTGATATGCATTCATGCACTCACTCCTCTACTGGCTAGAATGTCCAAATCGGCACTTATTATTATAACCTAATACAACGCAGATAACACGGTTTGCTGCATGTGAAAATTTGTCGCACATATGCGTGAATTTGTCGCAGCCTTTATGGGGTAGGGGCTTGCGGTTTTTTATGTTCCGCACTAAATATTTTTTCATGCGAAACTTTCTGATTTTTTTGCTGATTTGTATGGTTGTTACCGCCTCTGCGGCGGCACAAGAGCGGACCCTACCACAAAGCCGGGAGCAAATAACACTGTCTTTTTCGCCGCTGGTTAAACAGGTTGCGCCCGCGGTGGTCAGTATCTCTTCAAGCAAGGTCGTTACGGCGCGTTCCTACCATCCTTTTCTGGACGATCCGTTCTTTGCGCCCTTTTTCGGGAGGGAGTTTTACGGCGGCGGGTTGAACCGGCGCCGGGTGGAAAATGCGCTGGGCTCCGGCGTGATCGTCCGGCCGGACGGTCTTACGGTTACAAACGCCCATGTTATCAGCGGCGCGGATGAGGTCACGGTGCAGCTTAGCGACGGGCGCGAACTGCCTGCCGATATCCTGCTGGTGGATGAGCCGTCCGATCTTGCGCTTCTCAGGATCAGGGGGGAGGAAGAGCGTTTTCCTTTTGCGGAGATCAGGCCCAGCGATTCGCTGGAGGTCGGCGATCTGGTGCTGGCGATCGGCAACCCTTTCGGCGTCGGCCAGACGGTCACGAGCGGCATTGTGTCGGCCCGCGCAAGGCCGAACCTCAACATCAACGACTATAACTTTTTTATCCAGACCGACGCCGCCATCAATCCGGGCAATTCCGGCGGGCCGCTGGTGGCGATGGACGGGCGTGTGGTCGGGATCAATTCGGCGATTTATTCGCGCGACGGCGGCAGTCTCGGCATCGGCTTTGCCGTGCCGTCCGAAATGGTGGCCGTCATTCTGGCGGCGGAAAAATCCGGACAGAGCGGGGAAAAGGGAATCGTTCGTGCCTGGCTCGGCATCACGGCGCAGGAACTGACGACTGACATTGCCGATTCTCTGGGGCTTTCACGTCCCTCCGGCGTCCTGATTGCGGAGCTTCACAAGGAAAGCCCCGCGCGCAAGGCCGGTATTAAAGCAGGCGACGTTGTAACCCATATTGACGGCAGGGAAGTACGCAATGCGGCGGAAATGAAGTTTCGCTGGGCGATGGTGCCGATCGGCGAGGAGAGCGAGTTTACCGTCCTGCGCAAGGAAAAGGAACGCATTATCAAGGTCCGGGCCACGACCCCGCCCGACGATCCGCCGCGCAACGAAACCCTGCTTGAGGGCCGCCATGCCATAAGCGGGGCGACTATCGCCAATATCAACCCGGCAGTGACAGCAGAGCTTGGCCTTGATCATGATGAGGAAAAGGGCGTGGTTGTCCTGCGCATCGATCCCCGCAGCCGTGCCGCGCGCGTTGTCAGTCCCGGCGATATTCTGGTGCAGATCAACGGGGTGGATATTGAGAACGTCAGGGACGCCCAAAAAGCCCTGCAAAAAAGCGTTCGTGGGATCCAGCTTGTCGTTCGTAATGGCGGACGGACGCGGCAGGTGATGATCCGGTGATTGCTTTTGTTCCTGAGAAGTTCTAGTTTCCACCACAGAGGACACAGAGATTAAGGGTTGCGCCGGTGATCTATTGTCATCCTGAGCGAGGTCGAAGGATCTTATCCGGTTGCAACGTACAAGATCCTCCACTTCGGTCGGGATGACAGCAAAAAACACAGGCCGCGCAGTGATCTCTGTGTTCTCCGTGGTGAAAAAATGACTGATTTATTTCAAACCGAACTGCCGGAACGCGAAGCGCCCCGTCCCCTGCCGGACCGGCTGCGCCCGCGTGTTCTGGAGGAGATTGCCGGGCAGGATCATCTGGTCGGCGCCGGGGGGCCGGTCCGGAAGATGGCGGATGCCCAGCATCTGGCCTCTATGGTTCTCTGGGGGCCGCCAGGGTGCGGGAAGACGACATTGGCGCGCATTCTGGCCGGTCACACGGACCTGCATTTCGAGCAGCTTTCTGCGATTTTTTCCGGTGTCGGCGATCTCAAGAAAGTGTTCGAATCCGCCCGCCTGCGCCGTCAGAATGGGCAGGGAACACTTCTTTTTGTGGATGAAATACACCGATTTAACAAATCACAGCAGGATGCCTTCCTGCCCGTGGTTGAGGACGGCACGATTACGCTGATCGGCGCGACCACGGAAAACCCGTCTTTTGAGTTGAATGCTGCCTTGCTTTCCCGCTGTCAGGTTTTTGTCCTGAAGCGCCTTGATGACGAGGCGCTTGAGGCTCTTTTGCAAAAGGCGGAAAAGGAAACCGGGCGGGATTTGCCACTTGCGCCGGAGGCGCGTGACAGCCTCAAGGCCATGGCCGACGGCGACGGGCGCTATGTGCTCTCAATGGCCGAGCAGGTTTTTGATCAGGCGGGCGAAGAGCTTGACACGGAAGCCCTGATGCAGATCGTTCAGCGCCGTGCCCCGCTCTACGACAAGGCTGATGAGGGCCATTACAACCTGATCAGTGCGCTTCATAAGAGCGTGCGCGGCTCGGACGCCGATGCGGCGCTTTACTGGATGGCCCGGATGCTGGCCGGCGGTGAGGACCCGCGTTTTCTCGCAAGGCGCATGACCCGGATGGCCGTGGAGGATATCGGCCTTGCCGACCCGCAGGCCTTGCCGCAATGCATCGCCGCCTGGGAGGCCTATGAACGTTTGGGGAGCCCGGAAGGTGAACTGGCGCTGGTGCAGGCACTTATTTACCTGGCCACCGCGCCCAAATCGAACGCTGCCTACAAGGCTGAAAAAGCGGCAAAGAGAGCTGCAAAGGAAACCGGTTCCCTGATGCCGCCGGCCCATATTTTAAACGCGCCGACGAAGCTGATGAAGGATATCGGCTACGGCGCCGGTTACGAATACGACCACGACGCACCGGACGCTTTTTCCGGCCAGAATTATTTCCCGGACGACATGGAGCGGCAGAACTTCTACAGCCCGCCCGAGCGCGGGTTTGAACGGGAGATCAGGAAACGCCTCGATTACTGGGCAAAGCTGAGGGCAGAAAGAAAATGATTATTTCTCCGCGGCTTTTTCATGCGTGATCAGGTAAATCCCGCTCACGATAATGATTGCAGCACCCAGCATCGTCCAGCGGTCCGGACTATTGCCGAAAATGAAAAACCCGAATCCGATCGCCCAGAGCATCTGGGTATAGTGGAACGGTGCGACCTTTGACGCCGGGGCCATGCGGAAGGCCTGTGAAGTGCCGATAATGCCGATGGCCGTTACCACTCCGCCAAGCGCCAGGATCAGGGCATCAAACAAATCCGGCCGTACGAAAAGGAACAGAGTCGGAATGCCCGTCAGGATGACGTTGCCGAGCATCGGATAAAGGCCGAGCGACAAAACGGTTTCCTGTTCGCCCATATGCCGGCTAAGCAGGAAGACAAGGGAAATTAGAATGCCGGAACATAAGGGCAGGAAAATCCATAAACTTACATCCTCCCAGGGTTTTAACGCGATCAGCACGCCGCAAAAGCCTGCCAGTATGGCAATCCATCCTTTGAAAGCCGTTTTCTCGCCGAACATCGGCATGGCAAGCACGGTGGCGAAGATCGGCATCATGAACAGCATGGTGTAAACGCTGGTCATCTCCAACTGCGAAAAAGCAATAAAGTTCAGGACACTGACGGCAACATTGGTCACAGAGCGCAGCAGGTGAAATTTCCACTTTCTCGTCTTTAGCGTCGGGCCGAGCCCGCCAAGCTTCCCGGCAACCGCGAGCAGGCAAAGCGCCGCTATACCGCCGAAAAAAGCATTGATCTGAATAATCGGATAGCCGGCGCTCAGCCATTTGGCGCAGGCATCGGCAACGGCAAAGCCGCCAAAGCCTGTGATACTGAGAAGAATGCCCTTGAGGATGGAATCCTTTGAAAAACGCATGGAAGCAGATATAACCGCTAAAGAAAGTCATGTATACGATTTTGAGCATAGCCGCCGGAGGGGCGATCGGAGCGGTGCTGCGTCACGGGGTGAACGTGGCGGCGGCGCATTGGTTCGGCATGGCTTTTCCGTGGGGAACGCTGATCGTCAATGTCGCCGGTTCCTTTGCAATGGGGCTTTTGATAGCGGTTTTTGCCCATTTCTGGGAGCCGCCGCAGGTATTAAAACTGTTTCTGGTAACGGGGCTTCTGGGCGCTTTAACAACATTCTCAACCTTTTCCCTCGACGTTTCCGTGCTGTTCGAGCATCACAAATACGGCCTGACGCTGGCTTATATACTCTCATCCGTCTGCCTGTCCGTGGGGGCGCTGTTCGCCGCCCTGTATCTTGTCCGCAGTTTCGTCTCATGAGCGGCGTCCGGCATATCGGCGTCTCCGAGGACGATAACGGCCAGCGCCTTGACCGCTGGCTGAAAAAGCAGGGCCTGCCTTTTGCGCTTGTCCAGAAGCTGCTGCGTACAGGCCAGATCAGGGTCGACGGAAAGCGCGCCAAACCGGATCAGAAACTTGCCGCCGGGCAGGATGTCCGTCTGCCGCCGGTTGAGGAAAAACCACGAAAAGAGCTGCCTTTGTCACAAAAAGATGTGGAATTTATACACTCTCTGGTGATTTACGACGACGGACAGGTGCTGGCGGTCAACAAGCCCTACGACCTGCCCTCCCAGGGCGGACCCGGCATTCGCCGCCATGTCGACGGGTTGCTGGAAGGACTGAAAGACGGCAAGGGCGTCAAGCCCCGCCTTGTGCATCGGCTGGACCGGGAAACCTCCGGCGTCATGTTGCTGGCCCGTTCTGCGGAAACGGCCCGGGCGCTGGGAAAGGCGTTTCAAGGGCGTGACGTTCAGAAAATATACCGTGCGCTGACGGTGCCTGCCCCGGAAATTGACGACGGGACGATCACGGCGCCTTTGCACAAGCTGGACCGCGCGCAAAAAGTGATCGTCGATGAGAAAGAGGGTAAGACGGCGATCACCGATTTTCGTGTTATCGAGCGTGTGGGCAGGCAGTGTGCCTATGTAGCTTTTCGCCCGCGCACCGGCCGCATGCACCAGATCAGGGCCCATGCCGCGTTCATGGGCTGTCCGCTTCTGGGTGACGTGCGTTACGGCGGTGCGGAGCATCTTGACGGGATGAAGACGGCCTCGCGCCTTCATCTTCACGCCTGGCGGATTGTCCTGCCGCATCCGTGCAAAAAGGGAATACTGGAGGTGACGGCGCCGCTTCCCGCCGATTTGAAGAAAAGCTGGAAAGCGCTGGGCTTTGAAAGCGGTGGGAAGGCTGATCCTTTTGCAGACATTGTGCTTTAAACATATACGGCGAATGCTATAATCGCTTTAAAGGAGGCCCGGGGCACATGTACGATGATAATCTGGATTACAGGGATACGGCAGAAAGTGCTGCTGACTATTCCGCGTCAAGGCACATCAAGCAGGTATTTGTTCCGGCTGCGCTGAGCTTCCTGATGGTCGTTATCGGCCTTTATTTCTTTGTGCGTGACTGGTCGTTTTTTGAGGTGGGTCAATTTGTTATTATTGGCCTATACCTGCTCTTTGTCGGATTGTTTTACTGGAGCCTTAGCAAGTTTCGACTTTTTGCAGCCTTTTTAATGCTGGCTTTGTGTGTCGGGCTGATATTCGCTTCCCAGCAAAAGTTCCAGTGGCGTAAGGATTACGTTTACGGCATTCAAACGGGTAACCCTTTTCCCCTTGAAGCCTATATCGAGAAATATCCGCCTTATGAGGAATATTTGCTGGCGCCCTATCTGAAAACACCGGACTGGGTGAGGTTCAATCGCGATTGTGTCGAACCGGTTCTGAATGATCTTGCCGCCCCGCCTGTGTGTAGTTCCATGCCGAGAATCCTGACGGAATACAATATCGATGTCCAAAAAGAGCTGCGTTCATACCGTTCCAGGATGGCTTCGACAGCGAAAAGGATAGAGCGCGGGCAAATCAGGCAGAAAAAACAGTATGAAGACTGTATTGCCAAGAAACAATGCGCCGAAGTACCTTTGTTGCCCAAGCATATCGATCCTGAAACTTTGGATCCAGGCTCCAAGGCGCACCTTGAGATTCGCCAGACATTCTGGCAGTTGCTTGAATCGCGTGAACTTACACCCAGCATTTGCGGTTATATTCTCCTCTGCCGGGTGATGAACAGGACGGGGGCGGTAGACTACGGCACTGTTGCTCCTGCCAGAAAACGCTAAGAACCGTATATAAACCATGTCTCAGTCAGATGCACCGGAGAAATCCGCAGGCGAAGAAAAAAGCCGCTTATCAATAGGGGGCGTTGTCCGTTTTTTCCTCTGGGCGGCACTGATTTTTGGTGTTCTGGTCTTTTTAGGCACGGGCATTCTTTCACGCATGGGCGGCACCAGCGATCCTTTGCGTGAAGGTCTGGAAGGATTTTTCTCGCAAGTGATGAGGATACCGGCCAGCATTGAAACCCTGCATGAGGTCCAGTTCTACCCCAATCTCCTGATTGATCTGGAGGGGCTTTCCTACAGGAAAAAACCGGATGCTCCGTCTGTCATGAGCGTCGGCAAGGTCCGTATCGTGATGAATTTCTGGGATGTTGTCCTGCACCGCGGAACGATCATGGATTTTGAACTTGCGGAACTGAAGGCTGATGCGGGCATTCTGACACCGAAATCCCTGCGGATTTCAAAACTGTCTATATCGGGCGAAGGCGAAAAAGCAGGTCTTCGGGGCGCAGGAAAATACGGCGGCGAAGATCTGGATTTTAAAGTATCTCTGGAAACGCTTCCCGGGAAAACGCCGGAATATCCTCGCTCCTACAAGCTGCACAATGGCGGAAAATTCAGGCTGGCGCTTGGCGAGCTGGCCGCTGCAGGAACATTGTCCCACCCGCCGCGCGGTCAGGGGATTTTGCTGAATGATTTGTCCGTCGGGCTGCCGGAGCCTTTGGTAAAAGGCGCGCTGCATTATACGAGCGGCTGGGGCAGCAAATGGATGATGCAGGGTAGTCTCGAAAGCGGCAACACGGTTGTAACGCCGGACCTGATATTCAAAACCGAAGACGGGCGGACGGCGGTTACCGGCGATGTCGTTGTGCCGGTTCTGGATCTTGCAGACCTGTCCGGCGAGCAGAACCCGCTTGCGCTTATGTCTGCCTTGTTGGCGCTTGGCGAACAGGAAGGGATTGAAAATCCGCCGATATCCTTTGAGGGATCGGACGTCGATATCAAGGTTCGCCTTAAGGATATCCGTGCCGGGAATGCCGCTATCGGCTATGCGGATGTTCCTGTTACGGTGCGTGAAAATATCCTGACGGTGGGACCGCTCAAAGGAAAAATCAGCGGCGGAACGCTGGCCGGCCGGATGATCCTGACCGCCACGAAGGAAAAGGCCGGGCTTGATGTAACGGGATCGTTGCTGAACTGGGCGTATGGCGATCTCCAGAAAGGCCTGAACGGCAGTGAGGATGTGAGCGGCAAGGCGGATATCCGCATCGACCTGAAATCATCCGGGAAAACCTGGCCGGAACTGACGGCGGGCCTGAACGGCAAGGCCTCCCTTATTGCCGGGCAAGGAAAATTTGCCAGCGATATGTTGAATTTCTGGGGGGCCGGGCTGGTTAACGCGATGTTGCCTTCGCTGGACCCGGAATCGGAAACGGTTCTTAATTGCGCGATTGCCGATTTTCACATTGAAAACGGTATTGCGGAAGCCGGGGCCCTGTTCCTTGATACCAAACGCGTGACGGTTGTCGGCAAGGGAACGGTAAATTTCCCGGAAGATAAAATCACAATCAGTCTCGATCCCAAAGCCAAGGACCCGGCTTTCATCGATGTGGCGACAACGGTCAAGATTGACGGCCCGATCCTGGAGCCCGATATCGGGCCGTCTGCGATTTCGCTGGGAAAGAAAATCGGCGGGCTGTTCCTGGGGACGATCAATCCGGTCTATCTGGCTTTCAGCATGACGGATCTCGGCCTGACCGACGAGCATCCCTGTCGCGCCTTTATCAAGGAAGACCGGCCGGAAGAAAATCCGAAGAAAGAAGAGCCGGTGAAAGAAATGGCTGAGCCGGAAAAAATGCCTCCGGAAAACAAACAGGAAGAAAAGCCAAAAGTGCCGGTCGGCGATCCGAAAGAAGAATGAAACGCTTCTACAAACTTGTCTCAATCAATGAAGAACCGGAAGGCGGGCTGTCTATTCAGCTTGACAGCCGCCCGGTCAAGACATCATCCGGCAAGATGCTGCTGGCGCCAACTGCGGCACTGGCACAGGCTATCGCCGGGGAATGGAGCGCGCAGGGTGAGGTAGTTGTGCCGGACTCCATGCCGTTGACGCAGTTTTTAAATACGGCGCAGGATCGCGTTGCTGCCGGGCGTCCTGCTATGAGGAATGCAGTGCTGGCTTATCTCGAGACGGATTTGCTGCGCTACCGGGCGGAGCGTCCCCATGAACTTGCAAGGCGGCAGGCCGCGGCATGGGATCCGTGGCTGGACTGGTTTGAAAAAGAATTCGGGCACAGGCTGGATGTAACAGGCGCACTTTCGGCCCTATCCCAGCCGGAGCAGGCAAAGGACAGGATTACCGGGGAGATTGACGCGTTCGACGACTATGTCTTTACGGTCTTTCAGGTGAGTGTGGCGGCCAGCGGATCGCTTATTCTGGCAATGGCCTTTGTTCGCCGGGCCCTGAACGCACGGGGAGTGTTCGATGCCTGCCATGTGGAGGAACAATTCAAGGCCGAAATTTACCGCGAGGACGTGCACGGGCTTGATCCGCAGGAGGAAAAACGGCAAAACGCAATTATGAGTGATCTGAAAGCAGGGGAGCTGTTCCTGGACTTGCTGGAGGCGGGCCATGATGGAGAATAAAGCCAGCAAATTTGTATTCTACGTAACACTGGCGATACTTCTGGCGGCATTTCTCCTGCCTTCCGTCATGACAGAAAAGCCCGACCTGCCGCCGCAGGAAGCGTCCTGTGCCTGGCGGGCGGCGGAAAGATTTGTCTACGACACGCCTTTTGAGCGCGTGCTTATTCTGGGCTACGAGATTGAGCGGATCGGTGAAGGCTATACCTACCTGATTTCTCCTGTTTCCTTTTTTGCCCTGCCATGGCGCCTTGGCGTCACCCGTTGCGTTCCGCAGAACGGCTTCCTCGAACCTTATGACGGCTGGATTGTGACGGAGGCTATACCGGGGCTGGAGAGGTAAAAACCATTTGTCTTGACATTTTCAATAATCATGAGGTATTGGTTTCACATTAAATTTAGGAGGGAAAAATGGACGAAATAAAATCAAATGGTGATTCTGCTACCGGTCAAGGCAAAAAAAGGCAGGAAGAAGTTGAGCCCATAACATATGCCAATGCCTTGGCAGCATATAGTGAAGGCGGTTGTGGCCCTCTGGTTGTTGTCTCTCCAAATCCAAAATAATTTAAAACCACCCCTTGGGGTCCTGGATCCGGTAGCCCTTGAGCGCACGGGACAGGCCCTTGGCCAGCCGGTAGACGAGATAGATCACCAGCGGCCCACCGGAAATGACGGTGGCGGTGATCAGGGCGTTCATGTTTGCGGTTATAAAGGCCCGAATGTCCGGCTCGCAAAGCTTTTCCATTGCGGCCAGATCTCCGTACATGTCGAGCGCGTTCATCAGCTTGTACATGCACGGGTCCATCGGCGCGTAATCGATCAGCGGGATCAGGTAAGCCGTACCGGCAAGAATGGTAAAAACCCCGAACAGCGAAACAATCCAGATCGTCCGGATTATAAAAGTCATATGGTTTTCGACAAGGCCGCCGTCCCCGGCCTTGTCACGCAGGTGATATGCTGCCATTAAGACGCCGATAAACAGGACCATTGCCAGTCCGGCAAAAATCGCCATCGGAATAAAGGTCATCACGAGGGAAGCGGAAAATGCCGCGTACATTCTTAGGACAATGGTGGATTCGCCGGTCTTTTCGTTCATGTCGTTTAGCGCCGTCCGAACAGTTTTTCGATATCGGCCAATTTTAATTCGATATAGGTCGGTCGTCCATGATTGCATTGCCCGGAATGAGGAGTGGCCTCCATTTGCCGGAGCAGGGCATTCATTTCTTCCGTGTTGAGCCGCCGTCCCGAGCGCACCGATCCGTGGCAGGCCATCGTGGAAAGGATTTCGTTCATCCGCTCCTGTAGACCCAGCACCGTGCCGCGCTCTTCCACCTCGTCGGCCAGATCGCGGATCAGTCCCTGCACATTGGCGCGCCCGCCGAGCAGTGCCGGGATAGAACGCACGGCCAATGATCCCGCCCCGAACGCCTCAATTTCAAGGCCAAGGGAGGCGAGCGCGTCCGATTGTTCCAGCAGGGCCCTGGCCTGAAGCTCTGAAAGGTCTACAATCTCGGGCGTCAGCAATCCCTGCCGTTCGATTCCGCCCTCTTCCATCTGCGCCTTGAACCGCTCGTAGGTCAGGCGTTCATGCGCCGCATGCTGGTCGACGATCACCAGCCCGTCTTCCGTCTGGGCGACGATGTAGTTTTCATGGAGCTGTCCCCGCGCCGCGCCGAGCGGGTAGGAGGGCGCTTCTTCCTGATGGGATTCCGGAACATATTCATGCCGCGAGGCGGGCTCGAACGGCTGATAGGCTTCATAGGTTCTTTCGGCCAGCGTTCCATAACCCGGCGCTGCGGGCTGTGCGCTGGCAGGAGGATAGGAAAGGACCCTTTGCTCATAGCTCGCAGCTCGTGGCTTCATCGCCCCAAGCGCCGCCATTGAAACCGTGGACGCCGCCTTGAAACCGCCTTCATGAAGAGCATGCTTAATAGCGCTCACGATCAGCCCGCGCACAAGGGCCGGATCGCGAAAACGCACTTCGGCCTTGGCCGGATGGACGTTGACATCGACCTGCGTAGCCGGAAGCTCGATGAACAGTGCGGCCACGGCGTGCCTGTCATGGGCCAGCACGTCTGAGTAAGCCCCGCGCAGAGCCCCGTTTAAAAGCTTGTCCCGCACCGGACGGCCGTTGACGAACAGATACTGGTGCTGTGCATTGCCGCGGTTGTAGGTCGGCAGGGAGGCAAAACCGGTCAGCGCAATATCCTCACGCTGCGCTTCGATCGCAAGACTGTTCTCTCCGAATTCGCGTCCCAGGATATCGGACAGCCTCATATTTCCGTCGAGTGTGGCCGGGAGATTTAGCGCCGTGCTGCCGTTATGGGTGAGGCGGAATGTAATACCGGGTGAGGACATCGCCAGCCGTGTCATCACATCTTTGACAGCCCCGTATTCCGCCCGCTCGGTTTTGAGGAACTTGAGCCTTGCGGGCGTGGCGTAAAAGAGGTCGCGTACCTCAACCTGCGTGCCTTCCGGGTGAGAAGATGGCGACGGCTCACTCTTTTTCCCGCCCTCGACGGTAATCTCCCAGCCGGAATTATTAGCCCTCTCCCCCACGGGGAGAGGGTTGGGTGAGGGGGGAGAAATTTCTTCAGGCAATATATTCTTTCGACCTTCGGACTTCTTATCCCCCTCACCCAGCCCTCTCCCCGTGGGGGAGAGGGCTAAAGGAGAAGGACGTGTACGGATCGTAAGGCGGCTGACCGCCCCGATCGAAGGCAGAGCTTCGCCCCGGAAGCCGAGATAACCGATGTCCAGCAAATCATCACCGGGAAGTTTCGATGTTGCATGACGGTCAAGCGCGGCGGCCAGTTCATCGCGGCTCATCCCGCAGCCGTTATCGGAAACCACGATCAGGCTCTTGCCACCCTCGCGGATATCGACCTCGACCCGGTCCGCACCCGCATCGATGGCGTTTTCGACAAGCTCTTTGACCGCAGCCGCAGGACGCTCAATAACCTCACCGGCGGCGATCTGATTGACCAGCGTTTCAGGAAGATGACGGATTCTCATGGGAGAAGGGTAACCTGAGGTTATGTGCTGGGCAATGGGAGTTTTCTTACCGCAGAGCGCACAGAGATCACGGGGGCAATCCCGTTCCCACCGCTGTCATCCCGAGCGAAGCCGAGGGATCTTACCAAGTGTAGGCATTTAAGGTCCTTCGACTTCGCTCAGGATGACAATAAGGGCTGGAGGTTCTCCGTGATCTCTGTGCGCTCTGCGGTAAGAAATTCTTTAATCCATAACCGCATCGTTCAGCACCGCGCCGTCGAAATCTGTGTTTTCCAGCAATGCGCCGGTCAGGTCCGCCCGCCGCAGGTTGGCACCGCATAAGAGGGCGGAGGAGAAATCGGCGCCCCTGAAATCGACATCGCGCAAATCCGCCCCCGAAAGATCGGCATAGCGAAAATTGGCGCCGGAAAGATCGGCCTTTTTAAACCAGACTTTTCCATCCGGCGTTTCGAACTGCAGCGGGGAGAGATTAACGCCGCGCAAATCGGCCCGCGCGAACTGGGCGTATTTGAAGGAGGAGGCGCGCAGGTCCGCCCCGCGCAGGTTGCAGTCGCGGAAATCGGCCTTGTCCATCATAACGCTCTGAATTTCCGCGCCATGCAGATCCTGGTGCAGGAAGTTCCCTTCAACGGCCTTGATCGCGGTCAGCGGGTATTTGTAAAGCTCCAGCACGTCGCGCAAATCGTAGCCGCTCAAATCAAGCTGTCGTCCGCTTTTCCCCGCCGTGGCAACCCAGAGCGTATGTTCTTCCAGCAACTCGGTAAGGCTTTTGCCAAGATTTTCAAGGTCGCTTCCCATCTCGCTATCGGTCAGCGCGCCTTCGGTCGAGGCGCCGTCCAACTCGACATTATCAAGCACCGTTCCTGAGATCACGGTACGTTTCATATTGACCCGGCTCATGTCCGAGCCGCTAAAGTCTGCATCCGTCAGGTTTGCGCCCTCGAAATTCGTATCCTTGAATTCGGCGTTCTGGACATCGACCCCGGTCAGGTCCGCATCACAAAAATCCGCGCCGCTGGCATTCGCCCCCATCAGTTTTGTACCGGACATTTTTGCGCCGCGGAAAATCGTTTCGGAGCCGGGGGTGCCGGAGCGTTTGCGATCGGTCAGGACACCCTTTTCACCCTTTTTCATGATCTTGCCGGCTCGCATGTCGGCATCTGTCATGTCGGCGTTCGTCAGGTCCGCTCCGGCGACAAAGGCGCCGCGGAAATCGGCGCGTTTGAAGTTCCCACTGGTCATGTTGGCGTTGCGCAGATCGCAGGCAAAAAAGCACGCGCCCTTAAACTCGCCGTTTGAAAGATCCGCCCCGGCCAGTTTCGAGCCGGTAAAATCGGCCTGTGATAGATCAAGACCTTTCAGGTCGAGTCCCGACATATCAAGGAATTTCAGGCTCGCCCGCGCCCCGCCGTGCTTTCCCTGCAGGTACTGGACGTGCTTTTCGGCGATTTCAGCCAGCCGCCGCTGGCTGATCGGCTGTAATTCGTCGTGTTCCGGGACTATTTCGTTCATGGGTTCTTACATTCTGCAATAAAGGCTAGCTTGGCCCTCAAAGCCAGTATACTCCAAACCCGGTACAGGCAACAGAAAGATAAGAAACGATAAAGATCAGTTCGTTATGGCGTCAAGCAGGCCGCGTGTTGAGCTGTCCAGTTCATCTGCACCGTCGCCGTCCCAGGCTTTCAGGATATTGCCCGCAAGTACCTTGCCAAGCTCCACGCCCCACTGGTCGTAGCTGTTGAGGTTCCAGACCATGCCCTGCACGAACACTTTCTGCTCGTAGAGCGCAATCAGCATCCCGAGATAATAGGGGTCGATCCGGTCCAGCAGGATGGTGTTGGACGGGCGGTTTCCGGTGAACATTTTCTGGGTGTTGCCGCTGGCTTCTTCCAGCGTGCGGCCTTGCATCAGCGCCTGCGGCTGGGCCAGGACGTTGGCGAGCAGCAGTTTGTGGTGGTTGCCGAGCCTGTTCTGTGTTTCGATGGGCGCGATGAAATCGCAGGGGATCAGGGACGTGCCCTGGTGGATGAGCTGGTAAAACGCATGCTGGCCGTTGGTGCCCGGCTCGCCGAAAACGATCGGGCCGGTGTCGTAATCCACGGGCCGTCCGTCGCGGTCCACGCTCTTGCCGTTTGACTCCATATCCATCTGCTGGAGATAGGCGGTAAAGCGCGAAAGATACTGATCATAGGGAAGCACCGCATAGCTCTCGGCGTTCCAGAAATTACGGTACCAGATGCCGATCATCGCCATGATGACGGGGATGTTTTGCTCCAGCGGGGCTTCACGGAAATGTTTGTCCAGAGTGTAGGCACCGTCCAGCAGTTTGCGGAAATTCGCAAAGCCCACGGAAATGCAGATCGGCAGGCCAATGGACGTCCAGAGCGAATAACGCCCGCCGACCCAGTCGCGGAAGCCGAACATGTTTTCCCTGTCGATGCCAAAGCCGGTGACGCCTTCCTCGTTGGTGGATTCGGCGACGAAGTGTTTGGCCACATCGGCCTCGTTCATGCCGTTCGTAAGGAACCATTCCTTGGCCGTGGCCGCATTGGCCATGGTTTCCTGCGTGGTGAAGGTCTTGGAGGCGATAATAAAGAGCGTCGTTTCCGGCTTTAACTTGCGCAGCGTTTCTGCGGCATGGGTGCCGTCGACGTTGGAGATGAAATGCACGTTGATTGAGCGGTCGGCGTAAGGCTTCAGGGCTTCGCAGACCATCAGCGGGCCGAGGTCGGAGCCGCCGATCCCGATATTGACGACATCCGTAATCTTGTCGCCCTTCGCGCCTTTCCATGCGCCGGAGCGCACGGCGTCGCTGAATTGTTCGAGCTTGTCCAGGCATTCGTGGATGTAAGGAATGACGTTCTCGCCGTCTACTTCAACCACGGCATCTTTCGGTGCGCGCAGGGCCGTGTGCAGTACGGCGCGGTCCTCGGTGGTGTTGATCTTTTCACCGGCGAACATGGCATCGCGCTTGCCCTCGATGTCGCAGGCCCGGGCCAGTGCGATTAGTTTATCGAGAGTTTCTTCGGTGATCCTGTTCTTGGAATAGTCGAACAGCATGCCTTCCAGCTTTGCCGAGAATTTTTCAAAACGTCCCGGATCGCCTGCAAACAACTCGCGCATATGGACGTCTTCCATCGCGGCGCGATGCGCTTCAAGGGCTTTCCATTCAGGCTTTTCGGTCAGGGTCATAGCGGCCAGATCCAGGGCTTTTTCACTCGACATTGGGTAAGATCTCGACTGTTTGGGTTGCGCTCACGCCTTGCGGCTGGCCAACCAATACAACAGTCTGTGCCCCGGGTACAAGCAATCTTTGTGCGGCATTTTGTACATCCTGAATGCCGACGGATTCCAGCCTTTCCGCGCGCCTGTCGAGATAATCAACGGGCAGGCCGTCAAGCCGCAATCCCATCAGCAGCCCGGCAATCTTGTCGGTTGAGGAAAGCATTAAAGGCATGGAGCCGATCAGGTAGGATTTGGCGTCGGCCAGTTCCTTTTCCGTGATCGGCTCATCGCGCATTTTTTTCATCTCCGCGTCGATCAGCGCCAGCATTTCAGCCACGCTCTCGTTTTTTGTCGAGGACGATATGGCATAGCCCGGCGCATGATCGAGCATCGCAAAATAGCTGTAGATACCGTAGGTAAGGCCGCGCTTTTCCCGGATCTCCTCGGTCAGGCGCGAGCCGAAACCGCTGCCGCCGAAAATGAAATTCATCACCTGCGCGTTGTAATAATCGGGATCGTTCCGGCCGATTCCGGGCATCAGGATTTCAACAACGGTCTGGGGGATATCCTTTTCATGCAGCGTAATCTCGCCGGCGCCTTTCAGGACGGCATCCGGCGTATCCACCTCCATCCCTCTTGCGGGCAGGCCGCCGAAAATCGTGTCGAGTATTCCGGTAAGCTCTTCGGCGCTGATATCGCCCACGGCGGTAACAAGGAGCCGGTCTTTGGTCAGGTAAGCCTCTTTGAAGGCACGCAGATCGTCCGGCGTGATAGCCTGAAGGCTCGAAAGCGTGCCGCCGCTGTTGCGGGCGTAAACATGTCCGGCATAGGCGATATCGTTCATAATCCGCGCGGCGATCCAGTCGGGATCGGTCAGCGAGGATTTGATCCGGGTCAGGTTCGCATCGCGCATGCGGTTCACCGGCTCTTCATCGAAGCGCGGTTCCGCTAAGGCCAGGCGGGCCAGTTCGAACGCCTTGTCTCGGTTGCGGGTCAGGGTTTTCAGATGTCCGCTGAAATGATCGCGGCTGGAGGAAAACGTCAGGGAAATAGATTCGTCCGTAAGCGTTTTCTGGAAGGTCTGACTGTCGAGATCGCCCGCCCCTTCATCCATGGTATTGGACAGAAGCCGGGCAACCCCCTGCTTGTC
Source organism: uncultured Pseudobdellovibrionaceae bacterium (assembly GCA_964552285.1). Taxonomy (GTDB): domain Bacteria; phylum Pseudomonadota; class Alphaproteobacteria; order Micavibrionales; family Micavibrionaceae; genus CAZKGT01. The sequence goes on from CAZKGT010000005.1 coordinate 30,664, forward strand.
TTCCGGGTCCAGCGCCGCGCCTGCGCCTTTAAAAGAAAACTCAATCGAAAGCACCGGTACGGAATGATCTTCAACGAACCACGCTGTGATTCCGCCGGGACTGGTGACTTCCTGAATATCGAGGAATTTGTCGCGGGCGTGGGCGGAGGTTGAAAGAAAGAGAAGAACGAAAAAAATATTCAAACCACCAAGACACCAAGACACCAGTTTGTTTCTATCTCTATAATTGTCATCTCCCACATGTGTTCGGGATGACAAAACAGGCTGTCTTGGTGTCTTGGTGCCTTGGTGGTTTATAAAAATCATTTTTCAGCCTTCTCCTCCGGCAACAGATATCCTGTCACAAACGCCTGTTCCGGCGCGGCAAGGTATTTCTTCGCAACGTTCCGCACCTGCTCCGCCGTCACGTCGCCGATATCGTCCGGCCAGCTTTCGATTTCCTCCAGCGTGCTGCCTGTCACAAGGCCGCGCCCGACGATCATGGCAGGACCCGCCAGAGAGTCGCGCGCGTAAACGGCATCGGCCTGAAGGCGCGTAATGGCATCCTGCAATTCGGTTTCGGTGACGCCCTCTTCGGCAACCAGAGCAAGCTCTTTGGCAAAGGCATCTTCAATCTGCTCCATCGTAATCCCCTCGGCCGGGGAGGCGGACAGGCTGATCATTCCCCCATCCCATGTCTGACCGGTATAGGAAAGGGAAACGCCGGTCGCCAGCTTTTGTTCAACGACAAGGCTCTTGTACAGGCGCGTGGCCGCGCCGCCATCCATGATGTTTTCCAGCACCTGCAGGGCCAGAGCTTCGGGCCTGTTCAGGCGCGTGCCGGGGGCATGGTAAAAGCGTACGAATAAAGGCTGGCGCACACGCGGCTGATGCTGGATCAGCCTGAATTCACCGGTAAAGGGCGGGGAGGAAGGCCAGATACGCTGGGGTATTTCTCCGTGCGGCTCTAACTGGCCATAGGTTTTTTCAGCGAGATCTTTTACCTGATCGGTGCTGACATCGCCGGAGACAACTAAAATAGCATTATCCGGTCCGTACCATTTTTCGTAGAATTCCCTCGCAACCTTGCCGTTCAGCGCCTCCATCTCATGCTTCCAGCCGATAATGGGCGTGCCGTAAGGATGATTGGGAAACAAGGCGTAGCGGAGCTGTTCCATGAACAGCGCGCGCGGATTGTTGTCGGTGCGCTGGCGGCGCTCTTCTAAAATGACATCGCGCTCGGATTTAATATCTTCGGGCAGCAGGAGCAAACCCATCATCCGGTCGGCTTCCATGGACATCATTTTTTCGAGATGCTCCACGGCGATCGACTCGAAATAGGCCGTGTAATCCCAGCTGGTAAAGGCGTTGTCGTTACCGCCGAGCGCCCGCACAGTCCTTGAGAATTCGCCGGGCGCCATGTTTTCCGTGCCCTTGAACATCAAATGCTCGAAGAAGTGCGCAATCCCGGAAATCCCGTGCGGCTCGTCCGCCGCCCCTGTTTTGTACCAGACCATATGGGTGACGACCGGGGCGCGGTGGTTCGGGATCACCACCACCTGCATGCCGTTATCCAGCATAAAGGTTTGGGCGTTGAAAACCTTGGCCTGCAGGGAGGATGGCAGGAGCAGGACAAAAAGAAGCGCGGCGGCAAGCGGTCGAAACATCATATTAAATACTTAGCGCGCAGGAGCATGCTTGACAAATGCTTCCCAAAACTATTTATTATCCATAATTCAAAAACGAGGGTGCGATGGCACAGTATAGTAGAATTGTCGGTGCCCGTGCGGCTCTAATGGGCCTACAGGCAAAATTTGATGCGGCCGTTTCCGGCAGAAGCATGGCTGAGCCAAGCCCGGGTTCTATTATGGAAGCATGCACCGCTGCTCGCGATCTTTCTGGAAAGAGGTCGAAGAATATTTATGCCGAGATTGAGGAAATGCTGAAAATCGTCCGCTTGTCGCGCGAACGCATGATCCTTTGCCGGCACCACGGCAAAAAAATATTCGGGGATTTTGCATCAGAAATATCTTCGCATATTTCTTATGATTGGAACGAGGCAAAGGAAAATGCTGCCACCAGCGCCAATTATCTGCGCGCAGCCTATGCTTTTGACCCTGGAAAAAATATTAAACGTGCTCAAAAGGTCTGGCAGCGGATCCTGGATGAAATGAAAGAGAATATCAATGCACAGGCGCCTCAGACACCCGTCACTGACAACAGCGTTAGAAAACATAAACGCGCATATTCCAGACAAACCAGGGGATTGCTTGAGGCGAACCTGAATGTTGTCGACAGGATTATAGAGCGCGTGAGGATATCAATAGATCAAATCAACCTGATCGATACCACATTAATACCCGCTTTCCCGACAATGACCGCATCGTTTGAGCAGGATGCAAAGACAATGATCCGGGAGACAACAGAGAGTTTGGCGCGTGCTCACGTCTACCTGGAAAAGGCGACAGCGTGTGATGCCCAGTGCAACGGGCACTCGCCTTCCTAATCCTCGATTGTAGGCGTCTCGCCTTCAATGACCGGCTTACCCTCTTCCATGTTCTTTTTAATCCGCTCGGCTTCTTTGGCCGGATCGACGACGAGGGCGGGGGCTTCCTTGTCCCCTATGCCGAGAAGGCGTTCGGCAACCGGGCGTTCGTAGTCGCGATAGGTTGCCGCTTCCCGGTCGATGAGGTTGCGGATTTCTGAGGATGTGCTGTCCGCTCCGGTTTGTTGCAGTAGGGCGTTTTCTGCGCCGGACGTTTTTTGCGGGGCCTGTCCTTCAGAGCCGAAAATCGTGGCCCGCGCTTCTTCGGTCGGGCTCTTTTCCTGCGGGCGCGGT
>CAZKGT010000005.1:33491-38901 GCA_964552285.1 uncultured Pseudobdellovibrionaceae bacterium
CTGGCCGCGGCGGCGGCAATGTCATCGAGGAGGGCATTTCCAGCGGCGCGCGTTTGACAACGGCAAATTCATCCGGCGCATCGCGGCTGATGCCGAGCTGATCCTTCACGCCCGAGCATCCGGCCAAAGCCAGCAGGCAGAAAAACAATATAAAATAGTCAGGCCGATTTTGCCTCATGGTCCATTTTCTCCCGGCTTTTCTCGTCTTGGGGCCAGAAACAGCCCGTCGAGAATCACAAAAGCAACGCCGATCGTAATACAGCTGTCGGCAAGATTAAAGGCCGGCCAGTGATATCCGGCCACATGAAAATCCAGAAAGTCGGCCACGGCGCCAAAGCGCACCCGGTCGATAATATTCCCGATAGCCCCGCCGATCACAAGTGCCAGCGAGAGTGCGAGGAACCACGTCTTTGCGCGGGCCAGCCAGACGCTGAACAGGCCGGTAATCAAAAGGGCAATGGCGATCATGACAAAGGGGCTTGTGCTGCCGTCACTGAACAGGCCGAAACTGATGCCCTCGTTCCAGACCATCACCCAGTTGAAAAATCCGGCGACCTCGATCTGTGTGGAGGGCAGCCTTTCCTGCGCCTGCCCGAACCAGTCGAACAACGACTGCGAAGCCGAGCCGGGCACGGCCTGCGGGCGCACGATATGCTCCAGCACCAGCCATTTTGTGAGCTGGTCGGCGATAATGATATCGAGCGCGACGTTAAAACCGATCAGCGGTTTCAGAAACGATTTATCCACGGCCAACCCCTTTCGGAGAAGGGGTTATAGCACATGGTTTACGACGAAGAAAGATCAGGGCGCATCGACTTCGATGCCCATCTGCGTGGCGATTTCCGTAGCGCCGATATAAACGGCCAGCAGGCCGGCCAGAAAAACGAACGGCATCAGGACGGCCAGTGCAACGGATGTCCCGCCGTGTTTTTTGATTTTGGCCATTCTTTCTTCGGTGTCCTCGGTTTCGAGTTTCCGGAAGAAGGAAAACATATGCTGGAAATACCAGCCGTTGACCATCGCCGAAATAGCGACAAGGGCCGAAATATAGGCAACGCCGGGGATCAGGATTCCGGAGAAAATCTCGAAACAGACCGCCGCGGAAATCATTAAAGTGACGGCAAACAGAACGCCGAACTGTTTCCTGTACCCGGCCCAGACAGGCAGCAGGAACAGGGCCAGCAGGTTCAGGGACGGCACCGCCTTGATTTTTTTGATGTCGTGGTATTTCTCATAGGCGCGCAGCCAGCGCAGCCTGTACTTGTTGAAATCTCTGCCGACATAGGCCTCGGCCTCGGGGCTGTCCAGAAAAGCGTGAATGTCGGTGATTTCGGGCATGAACCTGCTCGGGAAATGAAGCAACGCTCTTTATAATGCCAGTAAAGGCAGGCTTAGACAATCAGTGGGAGTGTAAATATATTGACGGATGTTACATAAATATGTAAAAAGTTGGGAGAATATGCAACAGAGGCGGCTGAAATGACAGGCGATGACAAAAAACACAGTGAAGCTTTTCGCGCTCTTCAAAAGGCGGGACTGACAATCGTTGTTCGTAAGGGCGGGGAATATCGCGAGGTTGTTGATGATAGCCAGCTCGAGGAAGCCCGTGCTGTTTTGTCGGATCCTGCACTGAAACAGTGAAGCCACATTTGCAATATTCACGCATAACAACAATATGCCCGGCCTGTGATTTTTTGATTACGCCGCTTTCCTCACTCTCCTGACAGCAATGGTAACGGCCGCGCCGGCAAGGTCCTGCGATCCTTCATAGTCGGCAGATTCCAAAGAGCCGAAGCTCAGGCTTTGCCCGAGGGTTTCGCTTTTGATGAACTCCGCATGCTCTTCGGCGGCGGCGCGTGCGTCCTCCGGCAGTTCCAGCGATAAATCAATCCGGTCTGAAATATCGAAGCCCGCGTCTTTTCGGGTTTGCTGGATCAGGCGGACGAGATCGCGGGCGATGCCTTCACGTTCCAGTTCCGGAGTGAGCTTGGTGTCGAGAATGACCGCGCCCTGTCCGGAAAGCTGCTGCGCGGAAAGGCCCTCTGCGGTGACAAGGCGCATGGAAAACTCGTCGCCGGAGAGCGTTTCCCCGGCTACGCTCACCGTGCCGTCGCCGTTATCGGTCCAGTTGCCCTGCTTGGCCGCTGGCATGATCTCTTTCATCTTGCCGCCGACGCGCTTGCCGATCGCCGGGTTTACTTTCAGCTCCAGCGTGCCGTATTTCGCAAGGTCCGTGCTGAGTGTAACCTGTTTCACGTTGATTTCGTCCTGAATGAGGTCCGTGTAGGGCTCAAGGCTGCCTGCATCCTCACTGGCGACGATCAGTTCGGCCAGCGGCAGGCGGACGCGAAGATTGTTTGTTTCACGTACGGACAGTGCAGCCGAGCAGGTTTCACGCACCCGGTCCATCGCCTTTACGAGCTGCGCATCGGCGGGCATCCGGCCAGTCGGTCAGGTGCACGCTTTTCTCTCCGGTCAGGCCGCGATAGATGGTTTCGCTTAAGAAAGGCAGGAACGGCGCGGCCACGCGGCTGAGGTTATGCAGGACCGTATAAAGCGTGTCGTAAGCAGCCGTTTTATCGGCATCCTTTTCTTCCTTCCAGAACCGGTCGCGGGAGCGGCGGATATACCAGTTGGTCAGTGCGTCGAGAAACTTCCACAGGCAATCGCAGGCGCCGGGGATGTCATAGGCTTCCATCCGGCCTTCCACGGCCTCGATCAGTTCACGCGTTTTGGCAAGGATGTATCTGTCAATAACATTGTCGCTATCAGAGACAATCTTGCCCCGGATCCCATCCGCATTGGCGTAGAGCGTGAAGAAACTCCAGGCATTCCAGATCGGATTGAGGATCTGGTTGCGGGTCTGGCCGATGGCCTTGCCATCCCTGGGAATGGCCAGATCCCCGCCCTGCATCAGCGGCGTGGAGACAAGGAACCAGCGCAGCGCGTCCGAGCCATACGTATCGAACACCTCTACCGGGTCCGGGTAGTTGCGCAGGCGTTTGGAAAGCTTCTGGTGGTTTTCGTCGAGCACCACGCCGTGACAGATACAGTTTTTGAACGGCGCGCGGTCGAACAGGGCGGTGGAAAGCACCATCAGCGTGTAGAACCATCCTCGCGTCTGGGCGATATACTCAACGATGAAATCGCCGGGGAAATGGCTTTCGAACCAGTCCTTGTTTTCGAACGGGTAATGGACCTGCGCGTAAGGCATGGACCCGCTCTCGAACCAGCAATCGAGCACGTCCTCCACCCGGCGCATCGTCGATTTTCCGGTCGGATCATCCGGGTTGGGCCGCGTGAGATCGTCGATTTCAGGGCGGTGCAGGTTGGTGACCTTGACGCCGAAATCCTTTTCCAACTCCTCGATCGAGCCGTACACGTCAATGCGTGGATAGTCCGGATCGTCCGAGCGCCAGACCGGGATCGGTGCGCCCCAGAAACGGTTGCGGGCGATATTCCAGTCCCGCGCGTTTTCCAGCCACTTGCCGAACGAGCCGTCGCGGATATGCTCGGGCACCCACGTAATGTTCTCGCGGTTCAGCTCCGCCATCCGGTCCTTAAAGGTGGAGACGGCCAGATACCAGCTGTTGATCGCCTTGTAAATCAGCGGCGTGTCGGTGCGCCAGCAGTGCGGGTAGTTGTGGTCGATGGTTTCCTGCCGGATGAGTTTGCCTTCTTCCTTGAGACGCTGGATGATCGGCTTGTTGGCATCGAAGACCAGCATGCCTTCATAGTCAGGCACCTCTGAGGTGAATTTGCCCTGATTGTCCACCGGCACCACGACCGGGATTTTGTTCTCGCGGCAGACATTCAAATCGTCTTCACCGAAACCGGGCGCCATATGGACGACGCCCGTACCGTCCTCGGTGCTGACAAAGTCGGCGGTGAGGATGCGGAAAGCGCCTTCCGTGTCTTTGAAATAGGGCAGGAGGGGTTCGTATGTCAGGCCTTTAAGGTCTTCGCCCTTAATAGTTTTAACGAGTGTACTTTCACTAAGCTGTTTTGAATATTTTCCTTGTGCAGCAACAGCAAGGATATAAAGCTCGCTTGTTCTCTCCAGAACAACGTAATCAATGTCAGATCCCACAGCTAAGGCCAGGTTAGATGGAAGGGTCCATGGGGTGGTTGTCCAAGCCAGAATATGGGTTGGTTTAAGACCTGTTCCAAAATCCTGTTTTTCAGACAGCTTAAAAGCCACCGTCACTGCCGGGTCCTGGCGCATGCGGTAGGAATTGTCGAGACGGGTTTCGAAATTGGAGAGCGGGCTTTCCACGGCCCAGCTATAGGGCACGACGCGGTAATCTTCATAAATCAGCCCCTTGTCCCAGAGCTGCTTGAAGGCCCACATCACGCTCTCCATATAGGTGATGTCGAGCGTCTTGTAGTCATTTTCAAAGTCAACCCAGCGCCCCTGCCGGTTCACATAGGTCTGCCATTCCTCGGTAAAGCGCAGGACGGATTTGTGGCAGGCATCGTTGAATTTCCTGATCCCGTAATCAAGGATTTCCATGCGCCCCGAAATCTCCAGTTCTTTTTCGGTCTGAAGCTCTGCGGGCAGGCCGTGCGTGTCCCAGCCGAAGCGGCGCTCAACCTTGAACCCGCGCATGGTCTTGTAGCGCGGCACGATATCCTTCACATACCCCGTAACAAGGTGGCCGTAGTGCGGCAGGCCGTTGGCAAAGGGCGGGCCGTCATAAAAGACAAACTCATCCTTGCCGTCCCGATTATTGATGGTTTCCTGGAAAATGCTGCCCTCTTCCCAGTGGGAAAGAACGGTTTCCTCCATCTTCGGAAAATCGGGATTGGGCTGGGCCTCGGGATATTTCTCAAAGTCGCTGTTATCGGCGCACATCAAACTGGTCCTTTCAAACTTCGGGGAACCTTATACGAATTTCAGGAAAAGGGAACAAGGGGCAACCCGGATCTCATTCAGTCGAGAACCGGGATTGTAATTCGAATGATGCGCATGCCAAGGGACATGAGAATGAACTTGGACCGTTATCCGGGTAAAATCAAGGGCCTGTTTCAGGCCGCTTCAGTCATATGCTTTTCAAGCCGCTGGCTAATGCCGATCAGATTTCCGTTCGGGTCGGCTATAAGGAAATTCTTGCGTCCGCAACAGGCCAGCGCCGGTTTTCCCAAAAGAGTCAGCCCTTCCATGAAATAATATTCGTAAGCGTTTTCGACATTTTCCACCGGGTAGTTCAGGATCAGTCCGTTTGTGCGGGTTTTGAATCCTTCGGGCAGGCAATGACTGTTCAGCAGGGCGATTTTCTGCTCCGAATGGTCTTTGCGCACCATCAGTACAAAATGCCCGTCAATTTCCTCTTCCGGAATAAAGCCAAAGTGATCTTCCACACTACCGGACACAGCTGGGATAAGGCGGTGAATTGATTCATACTTTCAG
>CAZKGT010000006.1:0-10214 GCA_964552285.1 uncultured Pseudobdellovibrionaceae bacterium
GTGTTTCACGAAGCGACCGGCAAGCTGCCTAGTTTGCAGTTCGGATTCGAAGGTTGGGTCGAGCAGGGCGATGCGGGCTTTGCTCCCCTGGAGAAGCGTTCGACACTGCTTTAAGTAGTCTCCGGCGGTAGTTGGGGCTTCGTGGTCGGGCCAAGGAGAACCGCAACAACGGCCAGCCCTTTGACCGACGGCGCCCATGAGGAGCCACGCCAGCAGGGAGTTGTTGAGCTGACGATGGTGGTCCTCGGAGATGCCGCCCCGAACCGGGCGCATCTGCGCTGTGAAGAGATCGGCTTGAGGTGCGATGGCATTCTTGGCTCCTTGGTTTTTGTGGGCGAGCAGATCAGCTGTTGTCAGTTGGGGCTCCAAGGGGGCGGCAAGTCGCACTTGGATTCGGGATGCCGTTCCGGTGCTTCCCGAAGCGGCACCGAAGAGGTCGTTGCCCAGCCCGTAGCCCAGGGTGCGCCACCACCAGCGGAGTTGCCCGCGCACGGAAGGGGCGCGGAGTTCCGGGGTATTTTCGGTGCGCCCTTGATAGACTCCATGCGCGAAGGCGGGCGTCAGGAAGCGGAACGACGAGGAGATGATTTCCGAGATCATGAGTCAGTTGAGTTCGATGTCGAATTTGGCAGCGGCTTCAACCAGCGGCTTCCAGAGTTCGTCCGCCTTCTTCTTTTTCCACTGTTTGCGGCGGTCTTTTTTTGCGGACGACTGGAGAACGCGAAAGAACGCCCGCAACTCATCATCTGCAAGGTCGCCTGAGATAAGGTCCTTTGCTTTGGCCGCGAAACCGTTGTCGTCGAGAGCCTCGATTTCCTCCGCATGGCGATCAATGGGAGAGAGCGCCGCCATTCTTTCGGCTTCGGCCTCGGCGGCTTCCCTTTTCCTGCGCATTGCTTCGGCCTTTTCCGCTTCCTCACGAGCGAGGGCCTCGGCGGCTTGACGCCGTTTTTCCGCTGCTTCTTCATCGATGACAAACCAACCGTAGCCGGCCGCAGTTTTCGCGCCGATGCCGGTTCCGGTGACGGCGGCTTGGAGCCAGGCGGAGGCTTGATCGAGCAGTTGGTGGTGCTCCTCAGCTGCTAGTCCGTCAATCGTGCGATTGAGGATGAGGCTGAAGGCGAATTGGGAGCCGCGTTCGACGGCGGGAAAGGCGAGAGGCACAAGCCTGGTCGCTTCGCCGCCGGTTCGTTGATCCGTGTGAGGAGTGATCCCTTCGGCGACGATGCGAAGATGCCGTTCGCTGGCAGGAGATGCCGGCAGGAAGGAGATGAGACCTTTGCAGTCATCTTCGATGTCCAAGGCCTTTAAGTCCTCGCGAATCGTTTCCAGAAGTTCTGGAGAATCCTCAGTCGCCCACGCCCAGTTGGTCACGATTTGACCTTTCTTGGTTTTTCGCAGTTCAAGATCCTGTTTGATGAAGCCGAAAATGAGTAGAGCCGCGCGGAGGATTTGACGACGCTGTTCCGAGTTCTCGCAACTCTTGATTTCCCAAAGCGCGTGGTGGCGACTGACCCCCTTCGCGGCGGAACCTGGGATGAGAGGAAGTCCAAAGCAGCGGTCGAGGGAGATGCCCGCGTTTTCCTGGACGCCTCCAGCCATGTTGATCAGAAGTCGGCCTCCGAGTTCGCCAATGAATGAGCGGTGGCGATCCCGGTAGGACTTCTCCAACAATTGGAGGAAGGTCAGGCTGCTCTTAACGCGGAGTTCAATGAGTTGTGCATTGTCGACTTGGATTTGAGCGAGTTCGGATGCGACCTTCTTGCGATAGCGATGTTCCTCGCGAACGTGGTCTTGGGTGTTTCTCCCGCGAATCCGAGCTTCCGACTCATCAACGGCCTGTCGCAACAGTTCCTGCCCTCCAGTCGCGGCGCGGATGACGTTAAAGCGGTTCGCGTCGTGAAACTTCGTGTCGTGCGTTTCGTGCCCCCACGATTTGACTAGAACCATCTTCTCGAAGAGCAGGGAGCGATTTGTAACCTTCGAGGCAAAGGCTCCGAGGGTGTCGCGGGTGTCGCTTGCTTGGGCAATCATGATTTTTTCTCCGGTTTTTTCACGAAGCGGCGGGCATAGCTGAACCATTCGAGAGACTCGGCAGTGGCCAGCTTCAGGGTGGCGGAATCCTGATTCACCAGATAATCGATCAGAGAGCGGGCGTCGGTGACGCCGGGGGTGATGCCGATGGAGTCGCTGGCCAGGTGCTTGGCGAGTGCGGTCAGAATAGAAGCGTAACCCTCCCGGCGATCTTCCAACGAGAACGCGATGGTGGCGAGCAGTCCGTTGCCCATGATCATGGGCGGGATCTTTTTGATTGCATTGCCGTCGTCCACTCCACCAGCGGATGATCTGCCTCCAGCAACTTCCTTGGCAAAAGCGAGAGCGCTGGCGGCGCGGATTTGTTCGAGGTTTTTCATGGCGGGTCAGGAGATCGAGAGTGAGCAGAAACCGCGGCCGGTCGTGGAGTTGCCACCGAATTGGAGGAGTGGTGTGGATTCAATAAGACCTGTGATGTCGGCCAGGGAATCGGACGAGTAGATCGGCGTTTCAGGGGATTCCTTGTCGGCCTTCGCCAAGGTCTCAGAACGTCCGATGGAATGGAGTGATGCGATGAACAACGTTTCGGCTGGGACGCATTCGAGATTGAAAAGAGCGCCGTCATCCACCGTTCCGGTTTGGGCGTCGATGCGGTTGTGGTTGCTGATTTCCGTGGTGGCCTTGACGAAATGGGCGAAATCACCGTCGGAGAGAATCACAAGCCGCTGGGGAACGGTTTGCCAAACCGGATCAGTGAGAAGATTTTTGAGGCATTCGCTCCATTCGCCGGGCACCGTATCCGCAATTTCGAAGCAGTATTCCTCAAGGACCACCTTCTTCTTATCGAGGAAAGAGACGCCAGATGACGCGAGACAAGTCTGATCGTCAATGTCAGGTATTGGCGGGAGGGAGTTATTCTCCGTGAGCCGCTTGAAGTGATTGAGGAGAAAAGGGCAAGTCACATAGGCAAAGGCGCCTTTCGCCGAACGCACCGGAAAGGCGAGGACGCGAGCCTCTGAGAACGAGATGTTCCCTGCCCGAGTCACCTCGGTAGAGCCTTTCTTCGTGCTGTCTTCCGGGCCGAAGGCGTCGTCGATCTGCGTTTTTTCCAATTTTGGATGTTGTCGGGCAGCGTCACGGAGCACTCCTTTGATGGAGGAACCCGGAACAATCGGGTAACCCGTATGCCGCTCGCGTTGAATCGGTTGGTCGATCGCGCCGACGGATGAGCCGGCGCCGACGTGTAGGGGAGTGCGGGTGAAGAGGGTCAGGATCTTGGTTTTCATGGTGGAAGGATAGGATGGGATATAAAAATCGGGAAATGGCGGGATGTCCGGGGATGTCGGTAAGGCGATAGTTCACCAGATCGTCTCGACGCCGGGGTAGGTGGGGATGATGCGGTCCAAGGTGAGGATTTGTAGATGATGCGCTATGGCGGTGGCGATGATGAGACGGTCGAAGGGATCTTTATGTAGCAGGGGCAACTCAGTGGCGGTGAGAGCGATGGCGGAGGTGACGGGAAGCTCACGAATGTGATGCTGTTTGAGCATGGCGGAGAACCACGCGTCAGGGCGGAGAGGAAGGATGAGTTTTCCTGAGCGATGTTTTTGACCGATCTCAAAGGCGGAAATGGCGGAGATAAAAACCTCAGAGCGAGGCGCTTCCAGCAGGATGCGGGTGGGTTCAGAAAGGTCCTGCCCGCCGTCCTGCAGGGCGATGAGGCCGCAGGTGTCGAGCAAGATCATCGGCAGTCCTCCGGCCATTCTTCTTCCGTGGCCTGCTCAGTGGGATCATAGCCCGGAGCTAGAGTGACGCGCAGCGCCGGATCAGGGGTGAGCCGACGAATCGGAGCCGCTTCGATGGCGACAAGGCGGACGCGGGGCTGGCCTTTGCTGCAGAGGATGACTTCCTCGCCATTTTCGGCGGCTTTGACGAGCTGGCATCAGGCTTGCAAAGCTGCGCCGGGCCGTGGCCGCTGCCTGCTCCAGTCTGTTCCGCGTCTGGTTGATGCCGGGATTGTTGCGCAGTGCACCGGCCACCAGCGCGTCCAGGTCCGCATCGCCGAAATATTCCCACCACGGTTTGTTCCGGGCGGCAGAATTTTCCGGGCTTTGTGCGAGGGTACGGGAAAAATTTTTGCTCAGCATAATACCGGCATCGGGCGTGCGCGAAGGGGCCTGCGCACACCCTGCACACAGCAGCGAAAATGCCAGCAATGCTATAAATGCCCTACCTTGCAAGCTTCACCTGTTTTCCCCGCGGCCCTTTCCGTGCAAAAGACCGGTCAATGATTATATGTTCGTGGCCGAAAGATCTTTCACACAAAAAGCGGAAAAATCATTCGTACTCGATATAGGGCTGTGCAGGCGCCGTGCCAGAGGTGTTTTTGGTGCGGGAAGTTGAGCGCTTATCTGAACAATAGCGCACCACTTAAAAGATCATGCGTTATATTTGGAAGTGGCCTGATTTATATGAAGGGTGCTCCAGATCAGATAAAGTCCAGCCGCCATGTCTTCGGATCTTCCGGTGCCGGAGCCGTATCGTCGATGGTCACGCTTCCGGGCACCGGCAACAGGTTTTTCGGGTCGATGCCATGGACCGCAGCGGCCCCGGTCTGCGCACGGAACTCCAGCTTTTTCATCTCCGGCATGAGCGTGCGCTCGATATGGGCCTGATGAACCAGTATCTTGGTTTCATAAAAGGCTTTCTGCTCATCCGAAAGTCCGTCGCGTGCAAGGTTTTCATGCGCTTCTTTCATGATTTTCAGGGACATGTGCCCCGTTGCCAGACAGCGATACATATCCATGAAACCATAGCTGTTGGCCAGAAGTTCGTCCATTTCCGAACTCATGCCTTTTTGCAGGACGTCCTTACTGGTGTCCTGAACGATTCTCATCATCTGTTCCATTTTGGATGCCATAGGCGCAAGATTTTCATCTTTTTTCGCTTCCGCGATATCCTCGGCTATGGGTGCCATTAACGTGCCGACGCGGCAACCAAGATCCCTGGTATCCAAATACTTTCTGAATATAAAATCCATGGCCTGAATATCGTTGGTTCCTTCATAGATCGTGCCGATAATCGCATCACGCCACAACTGTTCCACGCCGGTCTCTGTGATAAAACCCGCCCCGCCGTGAATTTGCATGCCGACCTTGGCGGCATCAACACTCAAATCCGTCAGGCCGGCCTTGAGGATGGGAGTCATCAGGGTGATATAGGCATCAGAGTTTTCTCTGACGGCGGATACGGGATGGCGCTTCGCTCTATCCATATGGATGGCCACATTATAAACCAGAGCCCGGAAACTCTCGATCCGGCCCCTCATCTCCACCAGATGGGATTTGATATTGGCGTGATTGATGATTGCGATGGAGGGCGCGTCCGGATCGCCTTTATCGTCAATGGAGGCTCCCTGTATACGCTCATCCGCATAAAGAGCGGCATTCTGATAGGCTTTTTCCGCAATCCCCAGCCCCTGCAGGGCGACCTTCATGCGGGCGTCGTTCATCATGGAAAACATGGCCTTCAGGCCTTCGTTTTCTTCACCGACCAGCCAGCCTTTGGCACCCTCGAACTGCATCGTGCATGTGGAAGAGCCGTGAATGCCCATTTTTTCCCACAGGCCCGAGCAATGCAGGTTGTTCGGTTCTTCGGCCAGCGTTCCGTCCTCACCCGGGACGAATTTTGGCACGACAAAAAGGCTGATGCCTTTATGGCCCTTGGGCGCGCCGGGTAACCGGGCCAGAACCAGATGAACGATGTTTTCCGACAGGTCGTGTTCGCCGCAGCTGATGAAGATCTTTTCCCCCTCAACGGCATAGCTTCCGTCATCCTGCGGGACGGCTTTGGTCCTGAGAAGGCCGAGATCCGTTCCCGCATCGCTTTCCGTCAGGCACATGGTGCCGGTCCAGTCGCCCGACAAAAGTTTGGGGCCGTATAAATCCTTGATTTCGTCCGTGGCGAAATTGTCAATGGCTTTCAGGGCGCCAAGTGTCAGCCCCGGATATGTGGCCAGAGAGAAATTGGCTCCGCACATATATTCATCAATGATTGTCGATAAAATACGCTGCGTCTGCATGCCGCCATAGCGTTCATCGACATCCGGGCCCATCAGGCCCAGTTTTCTGAATGCGTCATAAGCCTCTTTAAAGCCCGGCGGTGTGGTCACGCTTCTGGTTTGAGAGTCGTACTTGCACCCTTTCTGATCACCAACGACATCCAGGGGAAAGGCTTCCTTTTCCGCAAATTCCGCCGCTGCATCGATCATACCTGTGATCGTGTCCCGGTCATATTCACTGTATTCCGGAATATCCATTCTCAGGCGGTCGGCCTTCAGCATCTTAAGGAGAAACTGGGCTTCGTTTACGGGCGGTGTGTAACTTGGCATTGTCTTCTCTCCTGCTTATCCCAGCTTCTGGCTTATCTCTGACGTGAACCGTTGATAGTGGTCGAACATAGCAACCCGAACAGCAGTGACGTTTTTGTCGGTATCGTTGTCTCTCTTATATTTTTGACTTCCAGCCTTAAGAAAAGCATCTGCAGCCTCTACAATTTTAGAAGCGCTCATCCCCATTGTGGCCAGACCTTTGAGATTTCCAACTTTTCTGAGTACATATTGGCGTGTCTTTGGTGCCTCTTGATTAAAAGTGGACTGCAGATCTGATGTAATAGAGTCCGGCTTAGAATCATCGTTTGCTACAAGGTCAGCTAAATACTCGGCCATTTCTTTTCCGCTCATAGCTTTGAGATCAACTTCGCTGATGGCGGAATATTCATTCTGCGAAGTACTTATCTTGGGGTTCCCATCGGGGCGGTCTTTGATAACGACATTCCGCATTATCTCCCAGAACCGTGCGCGCAGCTCCGCAGGCGTGACATCGATTTCAAGCGGCTCCTCCCGCAGCAATTTGCCTTTGCCCGCCATGCTGGCAACACGCTTATGTGTCTGTTTGCATCGAACCAAAGTCATAAAAGCTTTGCGTTCCTCACCCATAATGTCAAACTCATCAAGTTCTTTTGTCAGATCGGTATCACCGCCCGTCAGAACGTAGGCCAGCGCCGTATTCACAATCACGTCATACCATGTTGCCTGACCCTCCCGATAAAAACCGTCGACGGCGGCTTCCAGAAGGGCGGCCATCGGCCTTCCGGCCATACGGAACAGCGAACGCTCCGGTGGCGTATGATCGGGAACCTGTTCAATAGACTTCTGCTTTGCATCAAACAAAAGGCTATTGCCATTTCTGCTGATTGAGGTTGTTTCCTCATCGAGAATTTGCTTCTGGGTGGCGTAAGCCGCAGATGATGACACATGCCCCATCGCAATATCCGAAAACGCCATAACTTCAGGGGCATCAATAGTCATGACGCCGCTGTTCACATAGTTTGTCATACGACGGATCAATTCCTTACATCCGCCCCATCCGGGAACGAAGCCAACACCGGTTTCAACAAGACCGGCATATGTTTCCGGCGTGGCCTGAACGCCGGAGCAATGCATGACCAGTTCGCACCCGCCGCCCAAAGCCATGCCTCGCACGGCAGCGACAATCGGAGCGTCAAAGTAGCGCATCCGGTCATAGGTCATCTGCCCTTCATGGAGAACATCGTCGATTTTATCGTAATCGGCGAGCCCCATAAGAAAACCGGCGAGCCCAAGATTCGCGCCGAAGGCAAAATTACTTTCATCGCTATAGACAACAATAGACTGATAGGGGCTGTCTTCTTTTTCCACCATGTCCATGGCTTCGTTCAGCATGGCGTGCGTGCCGGGCCCCAAAGACGATTTCATCCCGGTCAGTTCAACACAGAGAACACCGTCGCCCAGATCCCAGATGCTGGCTTCATCGCTGGCCGATACGGGATCCTGTTTCAACTTGATATCGCTGAGCAGCAGGACGCCGTCATCACGGATGACATCGGCATAGTTGCCTTCGAAATCCATATACTGGATGGCGCCCTCATGCTCACGCTTGAACACTTTTTCAGCGTTCATGGCCGTGCTCAGAAGCGGCGGCGTTTCGATGCCGTCGGCTTCCAGCCGGGAGACGAACCATTCGAGGCCGGTTTCCTCTTCGTTGTCCTTGTCCGTCATGGCATCAATCATTTCGAACGGCCCGCGCTTCCAGTCGAACCCGGCGCGCATGGCGCTGTCTATCCGCTCGATATCGGCGGAAATATCCGGCGCGTAAGTGGCCACATAGAGAAGCGTATCGCGCAGCACTTCCCACGCCATAGCGTCGCCTTCATCTTCCGTTTCGAAGACGTTGCGCAGGCCCTTGCGTCCGGCTTTTGCGCTCTTGAGATCGGACTTGATCGTTTCCCGGTATTCCCCGGTTTTAAAGTCGATGGCTTCGATGATCTTCTTGCCGTCTTCATCCAGAACCGGTTCACCGTTTTCCTTGCGGGTCCGGTAAAATCCTTCTTCGTTTTCAGATTTCTTTCCGGTGCGTCCCTGTTCAATCAGACGGTAAAACACGCCGATTTCGCCGGCTTCCGCATAGAAAGCGTCGCGCAGCGCCTTAATCTGCTCTTCGGCGTCATCAGGCCCCTCCTTCCGGATGGCCTCCTCTTTATCCAGAAGTTCCAGATAGGCCGGGAGTTCCGGGCTTTCCTTCATGAGGGGATCGTCATCCGGCAGGTTCTGATAAAGGCTCTTAATCACGGACTCGACAATATCCAGCCCCACCATGTCCAGCAGGCGGTAAAGCCCCATGCTGCTAAAGCCGACATTGCGTCCCATCAGCGCATCGACGTCTTCGATGCTCAGGCCGCGTTTGATGGTTTCGTTGATCGCCCGCTTGACCATATAGATCGCAATTCGGTTGCCGATGAATCCGGGGCTGTCCTCACATTCCACAACGGTCTTGCCCAGGACCTTTGTACCGAATTCTTTTATGTCTTTGATGGCTTCAGGGGTCGTGTCGTCATTTGTGACAATTTCAAGAAGCGGCAGGAAGCGCGGCGGATTGAAGAAGTGCGTAATGAGGAAGTTTTCCTTGAATGCGTCCGACCGCCCTTCCAGCAGTTTATCGAGGGTGAATGTCGAGGTGTTGGAACAGACATAGGCGTCCGGTTTTTTGTGCTTTTCGATCCCGTTATAGACCAGACCTTTAATTTTCAGGTCTTCCTTGACCGCTTCAATGATGGCGTCGCAGTCGCCGATCATATCCATATTAGTGATCGAGCTGCCCGTCGTGATGCGTTTGGCGTCGTCAGGGTGATAGAAACCGGCGTCATCGACGTTTTTCTTCATTTTCAGGGCGTCGCTGGGTGAGCCCTTTTTCATTCGTGCTACCGCATCGTCGGCAATGGTTTTATCCAGGTCCAGCAGCACGACTTCCACGCCGCAGCTTGCCGCCAGGGCCGCAATGCTGGCTCCCATGACACCGGCACCGATCACGGCGATCTTCTTGATTTTCGGCTCTTCCTGTGCGGCGACCGGCCCCGTAATTTCGGCACCGCTGGCTTTCAGATCTGATATCTGCTGCTGTTTCACTGTTTCCGGCTCCTATATTTCAAATCGCCTCAGGCACAAAGCTCCGCCGTCACCGCCACCAATACATAGTGAGGCAAGGCCGCGATCTAAATTTCGGGCCAATAATTCACGATAAAGCGAGATGGTGATTCTACCGCCTGAAGCGGCCAGTGGATGGCCTAACGCCAGTGCGCCACCTGCAACATTAAATCTCTTCGGATCAGACGGGTCAAAATTCATTTCCCGTCCAACGGCCAGAACCTGCGGAGCAAAGGCTTCATTGACCTCAATCAGATCAACATCCCTCATTTTCCACCCGGCAATATCCATTGCCTGTGCACTGGCTCCTACAGGACCCAGTCCCATGGTTTTCATCGCACATCCCTGCTCGCCAACGCCTTCGACGTACGCTTTAGGCGTCGCGCCGATTTTTTCAGCAAATGCCAGAGATGTAACCAGAACGGCAGCCGCACCATCAGCGCGGGGCGACGCCGTGGCTGCGGTAATGGTTCCATTCTTCTTAACCGGGTTTAACTTGGCCAGTGTCTCAAGAGCTTCTTTATGCGACCCGTAATCATGGATAAGGTCGTCAGCCGAAACAACGCGTACAACCTCGCCACCTTGTCCAAAGTTCACAGTCTCCTGACCGTTTTCATCCAGAACGATTTCGATGGGAACAATTTCGTCGTCAAAAGCCCCC
>CAZKGT010000006.1:10224-17593 GCA_964552285.1 uncultured Pseudobdellovibrionaceae bacterium
GCCGCCAAGGCCTTGGCATGAGAAGTAATGGCAAATTCTACCTGAAGGTCGCGTGCGATGCCGTACATCTCTGCCAGAGTTTCAGCCGTCCAGCCCATATCCAGTGCTGTAGAATTATCTCCTCCCAATATAAGCGGATTTACCATCGGCCGCGCGCCCATCATGTTGGGATTCACGCTCATATTTTCAACGCCGCCGGCGATAATGACTTCATGACGGCTATAGGGAGACGCAATTGCGTTTGCTGCTGTACCAATTGTCGCCAGATTAGATCCGCAAAATTTATTCATTGTAGTGGCAGAAACTGTATCCGGCAGGCCGCTATGAGGATGCTTGACCCACATGTTTGCTTCGTTAAGACCGGTCATTCCTTCGGGGAATGCCGTCCCTACGAGGACCGCATTAACGTCCTGCGCATATTTCCCCTTCATCTCATTGCGGCGCAATAACTCCGCGACCAGTGTTGCCCCCAGATTACTGGGAAGAATTCTTGCCAACTGGCCGTTGTGCTTGTTCGGAATGGAAGCTTTTGTGAAAGCTGTTCGCACACCATCAAGAATGACGGGTATATTGTGTGGGTTTCTTTCCATCGTGCTCTCTCTTTCTTCTAAAAAATAAATTCTCTATGCGGGCTTCGGTGCCTGCGGTGCGGGTGCTACGGTTTCTTCCGCGTCATGTTTTGCCTGCTCTTCGTCCTGCAGGGTCTTCCAGTCAATCTTGGCGGCTGATGTCAGGGGGAAGGGTGTATTCCTGAATTCGATCTCGCTCGGAACGTAGTACTGGTAGAGATTGTCCCGGATAAAGTCGTTGATATCCTCTTCGGAAACATCGGCACCCTTTTTCAGGGAAACCTGCAGATGCACCCTGTCGCGGCGGGTTTCCTTATCCGTGATAATCAGAGCGACCGCCCCTTCAATGTCCGGATGCCCGGACAAGGTCGTTTCCAGTGTTTCCGCGTAAACGTTGTTGCCGCCGATATCGGCCATACGCTTGATCCGGCCGGTGATATGGATGTGATTGTTTTCATCAACCTTGCCAATATCACCCGTATGCAGCCATCCGTCTGAATCGATGGCCTTGGCGGTTTCTTCAGGGTTGTTGCAATAGCACAGCATAACATTCAGGCCTCGGACAAGGATTTCGCCTTCCTCGTTAACGCCGCGTGACCGGCCGTCATTCCCGATGATTTTGACTTCCTGCCCCGGGAAGATCGGTCCGGAAGACCAGATATTGTTTGTTGCCGGGTCATTGTTGGCAGAAACAACAGGTCCAGCTTCGCTCAACCCGTATCCAGTCATGATGATATTGAGGAGGTTGCTCTTTCTCTCAAACTCATCCCGTAATCCCTTTGCTACGGCGCTGCCGCCGCCAATGATTGCCTTTAGGAATCTGAGATTATTAGCAGGCAAAAGCGCGCTTTTGTTCATGAGCGCCAGCAAAGGCGGTACAGCCAGAAAGATAGAGGGCTTGTAGCGCGTAAAGGCGGACGTTAAATCCTTCATATCACGCGCATTAATGGTCATGATCGACTCCAGGCCGATCGACGCCGGATAAAGTACATCGACGGTAAAGCCGAAAATGTGCCGGTTCGGAATGGCCGCCAACATTTTGTCGTGATCGGGACCGCTTTGATCCAGAGGAATCAGGTTCGCAAAATGTTGTTGAATTTGTTCGACATTGGCCAGCAGAGCACCGTGAGTCTGCGTTGCCCATTTGGAACCACCTGTGGATCCGCCGGTGGGCTGTAAAAGGGCAATATCATCCCGCGTGATTTCAACAGGATCATACTTCCCGTCATTATCGGTCAGGGATTTGAAAGAAATCACGGACGTGACGGGATCTTTGTTCTCCACAATGCGTTCCACGCCCGTATCATCAAAGACATCGCCATATTTCTCGCGTATGGCTGCCATGTCATTTGCCGTCTTATTTTTCAGATTTTCAATCAGCGCCTCGCGTTCTTCTTTTTTGCGCTGCTCCGTTATAATTTCCTGCCGTTTTTCTTCTTTTTCTTTTGCCCGCTGCTCTTTGGCATCCAGATAGATCTGGCGCTCTTCCGCCCGTTCCTTTTCGAGGTCTTCCCGGACGTTGTTCCAGCCGATCCGCTGCTTATGTCCTTTGTCAAAGTGTGCATGCACTGCCCAAACCCAGTTGGCAAGAAGTTCGCCTTTCAAAATTTCCTTACGATGTTTTGCGGCGTTTCCCGCCTCTTTCAGATCTTCCCACGCGTGTTCCATCGCAGCCGTGATGGGTTCCATGAACTCCGTAAAATCGCCTTTGGTCGGAAGATATTCGTCCAGCGTGTCTGCAACTTTCGTCCAGGCATTCCTTAGGGGCGGCTCGACAACATTTTTTGCGTTGTAAAGCGAGCCAAGGACGGGCGGTAAAAACCGGTCCAGCGGACAGACGATTACAGTTCCAAGCCCTGTTTCCTGCGCTGCCTTTTTGACTGGTCCGCAGAAATTGAGCTCATCCAGCGTCACAATGGCATCAACGCCGGTTTCCCGGATGGTCTCCGCAATTTTTTTCTGCACAGCCTCCTGTGCATGCTTGATATTTGCGGGATAGAGAATGTTGACGATCTGGGCGCCTGTCTTCATTGCGCCAAAAACGATGGCCGCCTCGTACGGATTGTTGGGCATGAAGACGGCAATTTTGCTGCCTTTGCCTATTCCCTTTTCCTGCAGGCCTTTGGCGAACTTATTCGCCATTTCCTGTATTTCGCCGTATGAAACACTCTTGCCGCCTTTACTTAAGGTGGCGTAATTGCGCGTGGTAAAGCGTTCGGCCGTGCCGTCAAACATGTCCGGCAGGCAGTCATAACCGATGCTATGTGTAAGAGGTGCGCCACGGAAGATATGCTCGTCTTCTTGCGACCCGGCAGGAGTCTCCGGCAGGTCTCCAGTCATATTTATTCCCCACTGCTCAACCCTAATTACCTAGAGTGATTTTTCGGTCTGAAATTAGGAAGCGCTAATATATTCTTCCTTTTTCATAGACTCATTATGTATTGATTGGGAAGGACGCTATCACTCTGAAAAAATCGTGTAAAGAAAAAATTTGAGGAAAAATATTTTACATCACGGCGCCTCGGGGTTTTCTATAAAATTAGTTTCGCTATCGAAAATATTTGAATAATGTTCGGCCAATACTCATAACAGGAAGGCTTTTATTATGTACAATGCTGCGTCGCCGACACGTGAAGTTCCGGCTCGGTCCGTTCCCTCTCTGATTCTTGAAGCGACGAAACGTCTTGTGACAGCAAAAGGTACGGCCAGCATAGATGCTACAATGGATTTGCCGTGCGCGGTAAGCACCGCTCCTTTGGATGCCGGACATATAAGAGAGTATATGGTCATAACGCGGCAGCCTGATCTCGGGCACGTTCCTCCACTTTATTACTTTACGAGGGCTTTTCGAGGGATGGCCACAATTCTGGGGGAGCCGGAATCGCCTGTTCGCATGTTCGGTATTATGCATCGGGACAATCTTTTAACAGTAAACAAAGCCGTTCCTATTGATGAAGACGCTATTTTGAAAGTATCCATATGGCTTTCACAATTTGAGCAAGGTGAAAAAGGGCAGGATTTAAAATTTATGTCCCGTTTTACCGTTGATAACGAGACTGTTGCAACTATGGAAACAGTTGCCTTCCTCAGAAACAGGCGAACTAAAAGCCAAAAAAGCACGGCGGAGCCAGGCGATTTGACCAAAGCCTGGGAGAAAGCCGGGTCTGTTTCGCTGGAAAAAAAACTGGGATGGAAGTACGCAAAAAATTCCGATGACTGGAATCCCTTTCATATTACCAAAGGGCTTGCCCGGGTATTTGGCGCGAAAAGCATGTTTCTGCAAGGTGCCTGTTCGGCAGGGATCGTGATGGGACAAGTTCCAGATGATCCTGTCAATAAAACAGGAATCGGTATGGTCCGCACTGCATTTCTAAAACCCGTACATATCCCCGGAACGCAGGATATGTATAGTAGTCTTGATAGTTCCGAATCTGGCGAACGTATCCATCAACTCTGGGATCCCAAAAAAGAAAGAGTTACTGTGGTGGTTGGACTTTCCGATCTTACTCTGGCGGCTTGACAGTCGACGTCTTGCTATAAGCCACATGACAGACCTTAGGGATGTCTCTGGAGAACGGGCATTTGAACGCTTTGATTCTCATTTTCCGCCCTTCTTTCAGGGGGAGCGCCATAATTGATTTTTGTGCCGCGCTTTACCTGTTGCCTGTGCATTTCGTCCACCAGGCGTTTTAGCGTGTCCGCATTTGCCTCTATCATTTTTTCTGCAAACCACCTGCGTTTTTCCATTGTCTCGGGATCGGCCGCCGTGGAATCCCGTGTCGGAAAATGAATTTCTTCATGGAGGTTTGTCGGCGTGGACTCCTTGTCAATAATCGTTACATCACAGCCCTCGTCGAGTATCAGGGGCATGTGAGCCGCCATGAGGTGGTTCTGGGACATACGAAGGAATAATCCTCCTTTGTCCGCCTGAAAAAGCCCCAAAAGTCCCAGTTCCCGGTACCGATACGGGTTGATCGGTACATGGCTGGATCCCGTGCCGATCACAACCAGTTTGATTTTTGTCGTTGGCGGCAAAGATTTGCGTAAAAACTTGACGGTGGAAAGCGGTGTTTCTACAAACGGCAGATCAACATTATGCCGCCCTGCCGCATCTTCGTGATCTGGAAAGAGGGTTATGCCGGCGGTTGTCGACATCATCGCATCGTAAATCGAACCATCCTCGGTATAGCCGGCCAGCAAATGCGTTTGCGGGTTTGGTAAAAGATTGCGGTCGATACGGCCGTAGACAATCGGGAATTCCGGATTCTGGGTGTGCGCGAATGTCAGCGTTGATTTTAGCGCCTGATTCATATGGGCTTTGGTGCCGATGCTCTGTAAACATTCACCCAGGGCGGCCTGATTGAAGTGTCGTATTTTGCCGTTGTGCAGCCCTGCTTTTTCTAAAATTTTTACAGCGGTTTCTCCGATTCCCGGATTCTCTTCAGCGACGATGTTCCCGATTTCCGTTTTCGTCATATTCTTATAGTGAGTCGGGCTGCCCTCGAAAATCCTGGGCGCGACGTCATGAAACAGATTTATAACGTCCTTTGCCCAAAGGCTTGGAAGGTCAGGATTGTCCGGAGAAGGAACGACCAGACCCATGCCGCAAAAACAGCCCGCGGAAACTGAGGAAAATATATCAATAAAATTTGTGCTGTGCGCCCCCCACAGGCTTTCCATATGGTCCATCACAACGGCCTGATAATATCCGGCGACAGCGCCACCCGGAAAATAGAACAGGTAAACCGTATCAGGATAGTCGTGATCGCCTAAAATCTTACTGCTGGCATTGGCGGCATACCGTCCGAACGTTCCCAGCAACCGTCCTGTGGCTTGTTTTACAGACATGCTTGCGGTCCCTCATGCCCTGCCGACGGAAATCCTGGTTTATGTGCGTTGTCCGGCCGGCTGCGGACAAGGCCTTGCAACTGCTTTCTGTCAGGTTTTCCCAGGGGAGTTCTGGGCAGATCATCCATCGTTAGGCTTATGTTTTCTATAGATGGAATTTCCTGCCGTGCCAGCATGTTGCTTCCTTTTAAAAACTGGACGATCTCCTCCGCCGTTGTGTCCGCTCCGGGCTTCAGCTTTACAAAAGCGTACGGAACCTCACCCAAAGCATTCACAGGCCTGCCGACAACGACAACATCCTCGACATCGTTATGAAGACGAAGCTGATGTTCCGTTTTTTCGGGAAAAACATTTACGCCGTTGACGATCAACATGTTCTTTCTGAGACTGGTCAGAACGATATGGCCGCTCTCGTTCAGATACCCGATATCTCCTGTTTTATAATAACCGTCGGGTGTGAAGGGGGGATCATCATCTTCCGGTGTAAATAAATATTCTTTCATCATACCGGGTCCGCGTACGCATATTTCGCCCTGTTTACCGGAGCCGGGCTCAACAGTTTCACCGGCAGGACCGATGAATTTTATTTCCGTCCCGGGATAAACCCGCCCGACAGTCCTGTGATTATTGCAGTTTACGGGGACGTTGGATGCGATCATACCGGTTTCCGTCGCTCCGTAACCCTGAACGACCTTTGCGCCGGTTAAATGCTCAAACTTGAGCGCTACGGAACTATGAAGCGCAGAGCCGCCGGAAATCACTGTTTTCAGTTTCCCGTTTCGCTTGATGTCTTCAAGAAGGCCCGCGAATTGCGGCTCTGTCATTCTCTCGATCTGACCGGGAAGCATGGCCGCGACCGTAACATCGTGGTCTTTCATCACCTGAAGTGACCGTTTAATGTTTTTATCGTTGACGTGGGAGCTGGCCTCCAGAATCAGGGTACCGCCGGACGCTATAGAGGTCAGCATCGGGCCGCAAAAGCCGTATACATGGCTGAGAGGTAAGATGCCAAGCCAGTTTTCTTCTCCATAGCGCAAATAACGCTCATCCGGATCGCTGTCCGGAGGCTGACTGAAATGCTGCAGGGATTGAAGCGTATTCTGCACAAGCCCCTCATGGGTATACACGGCGACTTTGGATTTTCCGCTTGTGCCGCCTGTAAACAGATAAAGGGCCGTATCGCTCGCCTGTATATTATGCTCGGGCCGATCTGAGGGCATATGGGACGCTTTGCTAAAAGCGCTCTTATGGGCTGAAGATGAATAGACCGAAGCATCGGGCGCGATTCGCCGGATATCCTTGCCCGACAATACAGACACCTCCTTGTGTTTCTCATAGGCGCCCCTGGTCAGCATGGGGAACAGGTTATTCAGCTTGCATACAAGCAAATCCGTTTTGCATCCCGACTCTTGCGTGCTGGCCGCGGTTTTCTGCACGAACCGGTCAAGATTGACCGTCACCATGAGTTTTGGCTCGGTTTCCCTGACGTGGTTTGTGAAGTCCTCTTTGGAGCAATAGCCGGGAAAACTGACAACGTGGCCGCCGCACTTCAGAATTGCAAAGGCCATGACAGGCAGGAAGGGTGTGTTCGGCATGTCTAATCCGACCCTGTCACCGGGACGGATATTTTTTTCACTGACCAGATAGGCCGCGGCCTCGTCAATCATGTCCCCCAGCTGTCGATAGCTGATAGAGGTTCCCCAAAAGCGAAGTGCCGGCTTGTCAGGATGTTCCTGTATGGCCGCATTCAGGAGATCAAAAAGAGTTTTTTCCTGATGCGGCAAATGAGGCGGCGTTTGTATACCGTTGCCCATTATTTTTTCCATGTCCCTGTTAATTTTTTTATCATAACCAGACTAAAAATGGAATGAAAAGATCGATTCTATTTTAACTTCCTTCTTTATATTTTTTTTTTCGCAACTGAATCAAAAAAGTGGTTTAGGTGGACTTAG
>CAZKGT010000006.1:17603-33579 GCA_964552285.1 uncultured Pseudobdellovibrionaceae bacterium
TGCCCATTATTTTTTCCATGTCCCTGTTATTTTTTTTATATTATTGCGGACATACTATTCCCAAAAAATTCAATTGAAAAGGACATCTTTAATATTGGTCATAACAGTAATTCATAAATAGATTGTAGGAATGTAGGGGCTTGTTTATGCTATGGAAACCCCAGGAAGAAACAGAAGATATCCCGGCAGGATTATTAAAAGGCATATCTTAACTAAGAGATGAAATTGCCGTTGAGTTAATCATCGGTATTCTCTGAGTTGTATACGCAAAATCAAGCTAGGCTTAAAAATCCTTGCCATTTCGCCCTATAAAACGTATCTATTCAGACCTTGATAGCACCGTAGGGGTATAGCTCAGTTGGTAGAGCGGTGGTCTCCAAAACCACAGGTCGCGGGTTCGAATCCTGCTGCCCCTGCCACTTAAAGAGGGCTCCCCTCTCTCTCGGCGCGCCAATGAAAACAATCTAGCTTGCAGAATTTTGGTCTAAAAGGGCTTTGCGCAGGTCGTTCTGGCGCTTTTGGTGGTAGGTCAGGACATCATGGAACTGCCGGTCGAGAGTAGATTTTGGTAAAAGCTGCATGGAATAGCCGTTGTCGCTCTGGTCCATTTGGTGGTCATGGCTTTCCCGCTCATAGCCCTCGCCATCCAGTTGCTCAAAGAAAGCCAGCGCTTCCCGTAGGTTCGTGAAACGATCTTGTATCTGGGTTTCCTGTGTCCGGAAGTCGGGTTCCGGGATATCCGCCGGGGACTGCTCTGCCGGTACGCCGGGGGCAGTTTCCTGCTGCTGCCTGTCGTTCTGGAGGATTTCGTCCAGTGCGACTGTCGTCTTTTCCCGCAAAATCTGCGTGAAATTACTCAGGCTGTAAAAAGCGCTGAATTGCTGAGCATCGCCGGAAAGCGTGGCCCTTAAGATAGCGCTGCTTTTTTTGCTTTGCTCAAGCGCCTTCAGGGTCGTCTGAAGGCTTCTTTCTTCGCTTCCGCCCGCCGGCCCGGCGTTCGGGCGATCGGGATTGGAAGAATTCTCACCGTCGCTGCTACTATCACTGTCACGGTCATTGTCCGGCGGGACGGCGAAGACGGGATCGTCGTTGATATCCTGAACCGTGACGGTAAAGAGCTGGTCGAACGTGCCGCCATTACCGTCATCCGTGCGCAGTGTGAGTGTATGTTCCGTCGCCGCCTCAAAATCCAGCGAACCGAGAACAAGCAGCCTGTTTCCCGAAATCTGGAATTTTGCGTCCGGGTCATCGACGATCGTATAGGTGAAGCTGTCGCCGGGAAGATCAACGTCCGCGGTGCTGAGAAGGCCGACCACTGTGCCGGGCGAGACATTTTCGTTGACGGAAAGATTGTCGAGATTGAGCGCCGTCGGGAAATCGTTGACCGGGGTAATAACAAAATCGAAAGTCTGCGTTGCCGTGACATTGGCGAGCAGGTCACTGGCGGTAAAGTCAAAGCTGTCTGCGAGCGTTTCTCCCCCGTCATGGCTATAGAACAAAAGGTTGGCATCGATATCGGTCTGCGAGAATGTGCCCCCCAGTGTCAGTTCTTCACCGGCATCCAGCATACCGTTGGCTGTGAGCGTGTCGAGGAACAGGGTGCCGTTATCGGGAAGATCGGTGATCGTGTAGTTTACAACGCCGTTTTCGACTTCCTGCGCGCCAGTACCATAAAAGGTTGACGGGTCGTCATGGTTGGCAAATTCAGCGGCAATCCAGGCGCCGCCCATTGTGCCTTCATACAGGCGGATATCATCGTACAGCCCGTCGTAATAGACATTGTTACGGGATGAATTGAAGCTGCCCGCTTCGGACCCGTCACCGATAAAGCCGAAACGGGTGCCCTTGCCGAGCGCCGCGCCGCCGTATGTGTTCGTGCTGCGTGCGACTTCGGCACCGTCGACGTAAAGAATTTTATCGCTGCCGTCATAAACGGCGGCAATATGGTGCCATGTGCCGTCATTGACCGTTACGCCGGTGGAAACCTGATCGTTCGTGGACAGCCCGTTGCCGGAGGTCGAAAATCCGACCGTCCCGTCGCCATGAATGAACACATCGAAAAACTCGCTGCGGTCGAAGTCGATGACGGCCCAGTTATCAGTTTGTCCGCCGCTATTGACGCTCGTATTGATCCAGGCGCTGACCGAAACCTGCGGCAGGGTGTTGTTCCCCGAATAGGAATAGTTCAGGGCCAGATACTCGCTGTCATTAAACTCTGCCCCCCCGCCGGTCACGCCTGCCGCCTGGTTGGTATTATCAAAGCCGCCGCCGGCAAAGCCGTGATTGCCCGCCTGTGAGCTATCCGCCGCATCGCCGTCATTGAAATCATCGTCAAAGTGCCACACGCCTACATATTCATTACGCCAGGTGGTCGTATCGTTTGTTTCTGCGGCAGCGGCGTTGCCGTAATAGATATAAAGCTCCGTATCCGCGGTTGAGGACAGGTCCGTGCGGGTATAAAGCTGCATCGTTTGTCCGCCTGTATCGATGGACACCAGTTCGCGGTCCAGCACGGTCGTACCGTCGGCCATCGTAACGACAATATCAGAGCCGTCCGCTTTTACGTTAGCCCAGAAGTCGGCGGCAAAGCCGTTTTCAGTAATCAGAAGCGCAAAGTCTGTGAGATCGGCACTGACCATCGCGCTGTCGATCGTGATCTTCTGGCGGAAACCCCAGTTTGAATCGTACCAGCTGCTGTCCTGCCCGGCGAAATTGAGGTCCGTATTGTCGACCAGCGCCGTCCCGCCCTCGGCCAGTGTCACATCGTTCAGATTGACCCGGGCGGGGTTGACCTGGATGGTCAGTGTCTGGACGGCCGTTGTCAGTCCGCCGTCCGTGACGGTAAAGTCAAAACTGTCGCTGTTTCCTGCTGCGGGGTTATCGTGATCGTAAGTGACATTGCCGTCGATCAGATCCTGCTGCGTGAAGGTATCCCCAATCCCCAGAACAACGCCGTTCAGCTTTACATCGCCTTTGCCCGGCAGACCGCTGATCTCGTAAATCAGGCCGGGATCGGCATTGTCAACATCCGTTGCCGTGAGCATGGCCGTTGTCAGCACACGTTCGCCGCCATGTCCGACAATGGCAGCGGTGCCAAAGCTGACAACCGGCACGTCGTTCACATCGGTGACGTTGATGACGTAGGCTTCCGTGCGCGTGCCTCCATTGCCGTCACTGACGCGGATGCTGACATTGTGGCTGTTGGCGGTTTCGAAATCCATGTTGGCGCCAACCCGTAACTGGTTACCGACGATCTGGAACACGCCGTCCGGGTCGGAGGTAATGGTATAGGTAAAGCTATCGCCCGGCAGGTCGGGATCCGTGGCGCCGAGCGTGCCGATCACCGTGCCGACGGAGGAATTTTCAGCAATCGTTGTATTGCTGAGCGTTAGGTCCGTTGGATTTTCGTTCAGATCGTTCACGGTGATAACAAAGGCTTCATCGTAAGTATGCACGCCGTCGCTGATGCGGATGGTTACGTTATGGCTGGCCGAAGCCTCGCGGTTCAGGCTGCCGTTCGTGCGCAACTGGCTGCCGACGATCTGGAATTTGCTGTCGGGGTCCGCAGCGATCGAAAAGGTGAATGTATCGCCCGGCAGGTCGGCATCTGTGCCGCTGAGATTGCCGACGACCGTTCCTATACCTACGTTTTCATTCACGGACGTGCTGCTCAGCGCAATATCAGCCGGAGTCTGATCGTTTACCGGTGTGATGGTAAAGCTGAATGCTGTCGGACCCAGGGAGGTTGTGCCGTCGCTTACGGTAAAATTGAAGCTGTCGGTGAAAAGTTCCGAGTCGTCATGCGTGTACGTAATGAGGTTGTTGACAATATCATCCTGGGTGAAGGTGTCGTTGAGCCCCATGGCCACGCCGTTATTAAACAGGGTGCCGTTCGTCACGTCGCTTGTTACCGTATAGGTCAGGTTTGTGTCCGGCGTGTCACCATCGTTGGTATCCAGGTCGGCTACAGTGATTGTCGCCGTTGCCCCTTCATTCAGCGTGACCAGATTGTTTGTTATCAGCACCGGATCGTTGCCTGCGGCGTTGATGATATTGAAACTGAATGTGCCTGCGGTGGCGCTGTGAAATCCGTCGCTTACGGTGAAGTCAAAACTGTCGGCGCCGGGTGCGGGCGTGCCGTCATGATCGAATGTCAGCAGGCTGTTATTTACGTCGTCCTGCGTGAAGGTGTCGCTCATACCGAGCGCAATGCCGCTGAGATAGAGCGTTCCCTGTGCCGGCAGGGCTGTCAGTGTATAGGTGATGGCCGTATCCGCGCTTTCGAGATCGTCCGTTTCCAGATTGGCCGGGGTGATACTGATGATGCTGTCCGTCACGACATCCAGCGCCGCGTTTGTCGTGAGTGTATGGGCGGTATCGAACCATTTGTCGTTGAGGTAATCCTGTACGTCCGCGATTTCCCCGGCTGTCAGTGCGTGATTCCAGGACCAGAATTCACCGATCGCACCGGCAAAATCAAGGCCGCTGACCGAGCCTTTGGTCACGGGATCGCGCGTGTCGCCGTTTTCATTGCCAAGCCCCGGCGCACCGCTATGGCCGGGCATCGTTCCCGCTGTCACGATATTGGTGAAGGCGCCGCCATTGATGTTTGCCGACCAGCTGTTTGTTCCGCTGTCGAATATGGCGATCACCTGATAGGTCGTGTTGGCCTGCATGGCGCCCAGATCAACCGCATATGAAATTGTTGCGCTGTTGCGGTACTGGTGCGCGTAAAAATTGCCGCCGAAAATGCCGAAATTAAAGCCATGCGTGCCGCCGCCCTGCTCATAAACGAGCTGGTCGGAAACGATGTCGGTTCCTGTCCTGAAGGTGAAGGCGAAGGACTTTTCGGTGAATGTCGTGTTGTTGACTTCCGTCGTGGTCGGCAGGTCAAGTTCATCGTTCGAACCGTCATAAACAATGCCGCCCTTGCCCGGCCCGAAGGCGTCATCGTCATAAACGGGCTGCGTGCTGCCGGAGGCCGTGGCGTGGTTGGACGGGGCCGCGCCGTCGCGCCATTGCGATACGGTACTGCCGTCGGCGGGCTGGTCGGATGTGTCGCCGTCGGCATCGATATCTGTTGCATCAAAATGAAGAACCGGGTTTGAGATAGAGGCGATATCGCCCGGCGTTCCGGTCGGTGTGATGGTGATGTTAAAGGTCTGGTTGTTCACGGCGCCCAGCCCGTCACTCATATTGAAGATAAAACTGTCGGAGATCGCTGAATTGCCGTTGTGCGTATAGGTGATAAAGCCGTTATCGATATCGCTTTGAGTAAAGCTGTCGCCAAGCCCAAGCGTTTGCGCCGTATTGGTGTTGGTCAGCGTGCCGTTGTCGACGGCATCCGTGATGGTATAGCGCAAATTGCCGTCTGAATTGTCCGCATCTGATGAGGCCAGTTCGGCATTGGTAATGGCCAATGTTGCCGCCTCGTCAACCGTTATCCCTGCATTGGTATCAAGCGTTGGATCAACGTTAGTGATAGTAAGGCCCCATTTGCCCGCCAGATAGGTTTCGACGTCATGACGTTCATCGGCGGAAAGGTCCCGGTCGTAAACGAGAACCTCGGCAACGGTGCCGGTCATCTCATCACTGCTGGTGACATCGTCACCGACGGTGATGCTCGTTGTTGATGCTCTGGCAGTTGTTGTGGTGCTGAGCACATTCGTGCCGTTCATCCAGGCATCAATATTGGTCGTGTCGTGAATAAAGGAGGCCAGATGATAATCTCCAAGCGTGTATGTACCGCCGAGCGTTCTGAATGTGCCGGAAGAATAATGCTGAATGGTGTTATTCGCGAAAAGAAAGACACCGTTGCGACTGCCGCCGCTGCCCAGTTCAAAAACCGCATCGCGCCCGGTGGAAGCCATGCGGTTATATACGACGAACATCGTTACATCGTCGCCGGGAACGGCATCGCCAGAAGTCAGGCGGTCATTCCCGCCGTCGAAGGTGATAACGTCCTGGCCGTTTTGCGTATCGACGCCGTAAAGCGGCTGTTCCCCGGCTATGGCTGAAACGTCAAATCCGCTGGCGCTTTTGTCCCTCCATGTCGCAACAGAGCCGGAAAAGCCGTCATTGCTGCCACCTGTGCCGGTAGCGGCATCGTCACCATCCGCATCGATAATGGTTGAAGCATCGGCCGCGTCAAGCCAGAGAACCTGCCCGGCAATCGCCGGCAGGGACGCGTCCAGCATAAGCCTGCGCTCCAGCGGCAAAATAGCCAGTTTTTTACGTTTTACGTCTTCCACAGCTCGCATCCGTGTTTTTTGTATACCGGACTGCCCGTATGTTTCGGGCTTTGTTTTTTCCAGATATACGTGCCTGTTTTTATTTTATCATCAATACTTTAAAAGAAATTAACGACGGGAAATCTCTTGTTAATGTATACCAAGGGTTAGATCGGGGGGTTAGTTCAGGCCGCTTTCGCGTAAAAAGAGCGCGGCCATGTCCTGTCCCAGTCCCGCCAGTGCGCTTTTGGCTTTTGCCTGTATGCGGACGGTGCCGGTTTGAACAAATTCCTCTTTTTCGTCAGTGTGATAGGCGTTTTCACCGGCCAGCTTCAGGTGCAGGGCAAACATGCCCTGAACGGGGACGATCCGATCGCTGCCGCGCGCATCCCCGGCCTTTGTGCCGGCAGGAAGGGGGCCGCCGTAAACGGAGGACAGCTCGGGCCAGGGCAGATATTCGGCATTTGTTTCGTCCAGAGTCTCAATACGCAGCGGTATTGCAGTCAGGGCCGTGTATGCGGGCATAAAGACGGCTTTGTTACTATCGTTGATCCTGCCCAGATCGCGCTCTTCGATATAGGCGGTGACGCTGACATCTTCGGGCCGGATGACGCGGAAGAGCAGCGTGTCTTTTTTGATATAGCGTCCGGCGTGAATCTCGTGGTTGAAATCCCTGACCTGCCCGTCGAACGGCGCTCTGATATCAAGGCGCGCCTTCTGTTCTTCGAGATAGCCGAGCTTTTGTTTTACGGTGCTGATCCGGTTGTCGAGTTCGTCCAGTCCTGCGCGGGCCTGCTCCGGACTTGTCAGCAGGCGGCGGCGGTATTGTTGCAGGGAGGACAGTTCCTTGCGCGTCTTCTTCAGGTCCGTTTCAAGGCCGGGGGAGCTGAGGCGCGCCAGCACCTGCCCGCTTTTGACGCTCTCCCGGTCTTTGACGGCGATGCTCTCGATATAGGAATCCACTTCCGGATAAATCGCTGCGTAGGCGGCGGCGTGAAGAACCGCGGGAACGCTGATCGTGCGCTGCCAGGGAACGGCGGCAAGAGCGATAAGTGCAAAGCAGGCGGCCAGCGTGATGCGCGCTCTTGACGTTTTGAGATATTCACTCCGTTTTTGCCACCAGATTTTTAGCTCGGACCTTATGGGCAGGCCGATAAACCAGTATAGCTCGACGGCCATCAGGAAAGCGCCGAGCGGCTTGGGAAATACCATATAGACCAGCACGGCGATCCCCAAAAACAGGAAGAACCGGTAGATCAAAAGCGCAAAACCAAAAAGCGTGAGGAAGCGCTTTTGCCGTTCGGGAAGGTCTTCGGGGACATCTTCACCGGCGGCGAAGAGCGCCCTGCGGATAACCCATCTGGCAAAGGCGCAGGAACGGCTTTGCAAATTGTCCTGCCCAGTGATGTCGCAAAGCATGTAATAGCCGTCAAAGCGCATCAGCGGGTTGAGATTGACCAGCAGCGATCCGGCCAGAGACACCGCCACGGTCATAAAGGACAGGCCTTGCGCAACGCTTCCCTCCGGCGAAATATTCCAGACCCATAGCGCAATCCCGGCCGCGCAAAGCTCGGCCAGAATGCCCGCCATTCCGATATGCAGGCGCCGGCGGCGTGATGACAGTTGCCAGCTACCGGTGGTTTCGGTGTAGAGTACCGGATACATCACAATGAAGGCGATACCCATATGCGGCACGCGTACGCCGTATTTTGTTGCGGTGTAGGCATGGCTTAGTTCGTGAATAATCTTGAGAGCGGCAAAAACGACCAGGCCCGTCACAATACCGGTGACGGAGAAAAGCCGGGTGAAGCTGTTGAAAAATTCATCCGCGCGTTCGAGTGTGACAAAGACGGCCGCCAGCAAAACGCCCATCATAAGCATGACAAAGCCTTTCGACAGGAGCGGTCGGACATAGGGCAGGGTCAGGTTCAGGAATTTTTCCGGCTTTACGAGCGGGATTGTGAAATAGAGATAGCCGTGCAAAAGCCTTTCCCAGAAAGATTTTTTATCCGGGCTTGAATCAGAAAGGCGCTGGTCGAAAAGCGCCAGCAGGCCGTGCCGGTTCAAAAATGCGATTAGGGCGAGAACGTCTTCTTTGCCGACAGTAAGCGTCGTTTCGCTGTTTACAGCATCGATAAGGGATTCCACTGTTTTGTGCTGGGAAAAGCGCGCGAGGCACTCAAACTCGGCCCAGCCGATCCGGAAATGCTCGTTCGACACCCGGTTATAGAGAGTCCAGACCGGGGAGCCGTCCGCCTGCGCGGGGGCGGGAGAGAGCTTTATCAACGGATTAAGTTCCGGCAGCGCTGTCTTGTTGCTGTTATCGGTGCCCATCGATCAAATTCCCAGCAATTCCCGCAAATGAACCAGCGGTCTGCGCAACAGGGCATAGCCGAAAATCACCCGGTCACCATAAATCTTACCGGTGCCTTTCCAGCCGATCCGCATGTCCTGAACATCATCACCCAGTCGCGCCCGGATTTTGTAAGTCAGGAGCCCGTCGGCATCGGGCCCGGCCTGATAACCGATACTGCGGATTGTGGCGCTATGGCTTTTGAGCGGTGCAACGTTGAGAAAGA
Organism: uncultured Pseudobdellovibrionaceae bacterium; assembly: GCA_964552285.1. Lineage (GTDB taxonomy): Bacteria > Pseudomonadota > Alphaproteobacteria > Micavibrionales > Micavibrionaceae > CAZKGT01. The sequence continues at coordinate 26,413 of CAZKGT010000006.1, forward strand.
ATTTTACCGACGCATCGGAGCGAATGGGAATCATGGCATCCACAGGCACGCGGACCAGCAATTCACTCTCTTTAGGGTCAGCCACCATCATAATCTTTTCACCCATACGGATCGGTTTGCCCTGCAACTCGTTTTTGTCGGAGAAGATTGCCACGCCGTTCTGCGTGCTGCGGATATCGCTGCGTTCGATCATGGCCTGCGCATAGGAAAATTCGATCGCTTTGATAGCAATATCGGCTTCCAGTTTTTTCAACTCACCCTTTTTTTCCGGGCTGGATAGCGCTTCGCGGCGCAGGCGCGCAAGACCGGCTCTGGCCAGGGAGAGTTCCTGCTGCGCGCTTTCGAGATTGGCGCCGAGGTTGATCTTGTCCATTTCCGCGATTACCTGTCCGGCGGTGACGTGGTCGCCGGGCCGGACAAGGATTTTATCGAGCGTGCCGTCAAAAGGCGCGCTGACCACGGACGGACTTCGCGCAACGATTTCCGCCGGGGCGGTGATAGCCAGCCGGACCGGGCACAACAATCCAATCAGCACCGCGGTCAAAATAAACCAGCGCGTCTTTTTGATCCCGCCCCAAAGCATCTTCGCGAGCGAACCCTCTCGCAGTTTTACGGTCGCCAGTGCATGGCTGTATGTCACTGCGAGTTCGGAAAGGATTTGCAATTCTGCCTTTTTGAACCCCTTTTCCCGTTCCAGCCACAACCCTCCCAGAATGCCGTCCTGCGCCGTTTTGAAAATCACCATCGCCGCCGGGTTTGCAAAATCCCCGTCTTCGGAGTTCAGGCCCGCCGGAGAAAAGGTGCGGATATTTTCAGGTTCCTGCTCTTCCGATTTGGCCAAGAAAGCATGTTTTTTGATCAGCTTGGTCAGGGCCTGCGCGTAGGAGCCTTTGTCATCCAGTGTGACGTTGCCCGATACGGCCTTGAGGCTGACGGCAGCGCCTTCGGCGTTCCAGAAGACCGCCTGCCGGTAGGGTACGATTTTCAGAGTTTCGTTGGTGATGATATGGGCCAGAGCTTGCGCGTTCTCAGCTTCCTGCGCCTGGCGTTGAAGAGCCAACAGGGTGAAGAGCTTGTCCATGTACCTACTCCGCCCTGGCTATTTTTGGTTCGAGAAATCCCCTGATCCCGGCGGCGCGAATGGACTGGACATCCAGCATGGCCTGCCCGCTCATACCCGGCAGCAAAGGCGTAGCCGTTTTCTTGTTTAGCCGGGCCGTCACCTGTATCGACTGGCTGACCGGATCGACCTCGCCGTAGATGCGGACGATCTCGGCCGGATAGGTTTCTCCGGTTTCGCCAATGGCAATGTTGAGCGGCGCCCCAACATTTACCCATCGCAGCCACTTCGAGGGAATGAGAAACTCCGTCAGCATCGGACCTGTCGAAGCGACCTCCATCAGGACGCGGTCGGTTCTGGTGTATTCGCCGGGGTTAGCCAGCCGGTTGGTGACGCGCCCGTCAAATTCGGCGCGGATCCGGCACAGTTCCAGCCGTGCCACATACAACTTTTGACGTGCGTCCGATTGCAGATACTCCGTGACAAAGCCCAGATTCTCAACGTCAGAGATTAGCTCAAGATTGAAGAGCATATAGCCGCTCTGTACTTTTTTCTTCGTCAGGGCTTTTTCCGAATGCGCGATTTCCGCTTCCGCTTCCAGATCACGGCAGTCATAGCGCACCAGAATATCGCCCTTGCTGAATGTGTCTCCGGCATAAAATGGCATTTCCGCAATGCGCCCGTCGCGACTGCTGGAAATCACGGTAACCTGTCTGGGCACAAGAACGGTTTCGACCTCCAGCGTGTCGATTTCCGGTGTGTATTTGTAACCGTCATCCGCATCAATTGCTTTTTCTACTTCTGCGATTTCCTCCTCCAAGCCCGAGGCAGGTTCTATTTCAGCAAGGTCTGGCACTAGGAGATCCTGATTGCTTTGTACCAGAACGGGCGCGGACTTTGATGCAATCTCATATGTATGGGCGGGCGTGCTCAGGGTGAAATTTAGCACGGCAATGACAGGAACGATGGCGAGCAGAACGACAAGGGCGGCTTCCAGGTAACGGTGCGGGATAGGTTTTGTAAAAGCATCCGGTGTGCGTAAAACCGGGAGCCTGAACGCCGGCAGGCGGAAGGACGGCAATCGGACAGATGGCAGGCGGAGTGCCGGGAAATGAATGTCCGGGACGCGGAAGGCCGGGATTGGTGCGGGACGGCGCAGTTTTTCCTGCAACGACGAAAAGAGTTTTTCTCCGGCTGTAATTTTGCGGAACCATGTCCGGGTGAGGCGCAGCCGGATCGCTTTCATCCGTCTGAGTATGTTCGCCTGTTCCAGGATTTGCGGGAGGGAGAACTTCATGATGCCTCTCCCTCAGCTTTATCGCTGGTAGTCATTCCGACCGGCACGATCTCCCGCCCCAGCGTGTTGGCGAAAGCGGCATATGCGTCCTGCATTTGTGCCTCGGCCATTTTGGTCTGCATTGCCGTTAGCTGTTTATCGAGGCGGGCCAGCAGCAGGTCCGATCCTGACTGAAAGCCGGACAGATATTTTGTCTGTGCTGAAAAGGCTCTTTTGTCGGCGGCCTTTTTGCGTTTGAGGTCGGTTTCGTATTCATCCCGCGCTGTTTCGAGCCGCAGGCGCGCGATGCGTGTTTGCGCCATCACGGCCAGAACGAGGGCCTGACGGCGTGCATCCGCCAGATGCTCTTCGTTTTTGCCCCTATAGACACGCGCCGGGAGTGTCAGCATCGCGGTAAGGCTTTGGGTGATTCTGGCGCTGTAATTGGTCCAATTCAGGTCTTGCAGGAATTTATTGCTGTCGTAATTCCTGCCAAGGAAAAGCTCCAGTCCGGGAACGGTCCTGATGAATTCCTGCCGTGTATTGCGCCAGACAATGTTCTTTTTGAGAATTTCCTCTTCGACTTCCGGCCGGGAGGTCAAAGCTTCCCATTCCAGGTCCGCAATGTCGGCCTCCAGAAGTTCTTTGTATTTCCGGTCGAACAGCGATGTGTTCGCATCCAGAACAATTTCCGTTTCCGGGGGCAGGGACAGCAGGCTTTTCAGTTCGATCTCGGCAAATGCCATCTGGCTTTGCGCGTCGATCAGCTCTTTCTTTTTTGTGCTGAGGGCTGTGATTTTTTCGCTTGCGGCATCACTTGAGATCAGCCTGCTTTCAAGGGCCTTTTCGGTTTTCCGGATTTGCTCGTCCACTTCGCGGCACAGCTGCTCTGTCTGTTTGCTGTGTTGCTGATACACCAGCGCCCGCCAATAGGCAGCATAGATATCCCTTTGAATATTCTGGATTACTTTTTTGTAGCGGCTGCCGGCAATCAGTGTTTCTTCTTTTGCGTTCCGGGATTCGGAAATGGCCAGTGCCGCGTCTATCAGGTTCCACGAGGCTTCCAGTTCAAGCGTACGGCGGTTTTGTTCTGCTGATTGCGAGGGCTCGAGCGATTGCTGTCCGCTCAGGACGGAAAAGCTCGATGTGGCTCCGCTGTTGGTTCTGCCGCGATATGCTCCCGTTGCTTTCATGGACGGAAGCATCCTGAGTTGTTCGATGGAAATGTCGCTTTTTTCGGCCAGGATTTCCATCGCCGAAACACGGGCGTCGAGATTGTATAAAACCCCTCTGCGAAGAGCCTTTTTCAGGGTCAGGGAAACCGGTCCTGCGGCAGGCTCGATATCGTCAAAACGCTCCTTAGCCTGGGGATACATTTCCTCAATACGCGAGACATCTTTCCGTAATACATCGTGGTGTGCATCTGTATGCAAATCAACATGCTGCGCACTGCACGCCCACAGAGCGGACGCACAGGCCAATAAAATACATACATAACAATACTTTACTACATATTTGATCATGAAAAATGCGATGGAATATCGCGATTGAGTTTTCCCGATTAATTGTAAGACTTTTTCAAGTCCTGCGCGAGGAGATAGCATAAAAAAAGTTTAAGCTGAGATTTCTCATCGGTAGCCTGCACGCCCTGCCAGTTTCCAGATAAGCCAGTTACCCCGGACAGGCTTTTTGTTCCCCGGAACCGCAAAATCACAAGTTCGTTACCCCGGCGTTACCCTGCGCCAGAAAAAACAAAATGTCAGGCTGCTTTGCGTTGTGGTTCAGGCATAGGCGCAGAGTAAAAACCGTGTTCGGCCAAATCCTGAACCCTCTCCCGGGCCTGCTTTGGCTGTGTCTTGATGTCTGCTTTGAGCATTTCGCAGCACGGGTGCGATTTTGAGTGAAACACGCCCCATATTGCCATAGCGATGCGCCCGTCTTTTGTTTCCTGCCTGCTGTTGAAATGTTTTTCAGCCGCGCATTGGAAAGACTTATATTCCTCTTCGAGGACCTCGGTGGAGATTTCGAGCAGCTCTTCCTTTGTAAAACCGTATTTTTCAGGGCTTGTCTTTACGTTAATCTGCTTGTTGTCCTGACAAACATAGATGGCCTTAACCTCGCATTCAAATTCACGGATGGCAGAGGTTTTCTGGAATGTCGTTATGGAAGATCCCTGATCCATTGCCCATTCGAGTTCCAGGGTCATTGGCCCGAATCTCGATTGTCGCTTTGCATAGGTATTATAATATTTCTTTTCCCGGTCGGAGCCGGATTTAATTCCTGAAAAAAGAACTTTATTTTCAAGGGCATCCGTCAGGGCTTTGCGTGTCCCGGTTTTGTCGGGAAATTCTTCTGGTATGGTCTTCAGAACGGCCGATAGTATTGTTCTGATATCAACATCGAAGTCGCTTTTTACTTCCAGTTCCTTACGGTGAATAACCGGATGATCTTCACTGGCGCCGTTGCCAATCTTGATCATCGTGACCATTCTGCCGTCTTTTTCTTCCTGACGGATTTCAAGGCCGGGAATTGCAATGATTTCAGGGGTTTCTCCTAAGGCAGCAAACTGGAAGAAATGTCGTAATCTATATTCCTTCTCAGTACTTTTTCTCCTGGATTCTCTGCTCGTGCCGTCGGCAAAAGGAACCCTGCCGGGAGATAGTTCCGGCCCTTCTTCATTTTCTTTCTTTTTTCGCGCTTTTCTAAAGGATGTCCATAATCTGGACATGGCGCGCATCACGGGGGCTTCATTATCATAGACCCTTTCATTGAGCGGCACGTCTTTTTCATCTTCTCGTCCAAAGCCGATCTTGATTTCGGCCTCTTCATTGATTTTGACGTCAAGTTCAAGGTTGCCCGGTCCTTTAATGAGCAGCTTTTTCCCGCCGCCGCTGCGGGTAACCTTGTACAAGCTTTGTACCTTTCTAGCATTTGCCATCTTGACTACACACCTTCCCAAATACAAAAACGCCACCCGGTAGCGGATGGCGCCTGATAAGCCCTCTTAATATGAAATTGCGTCCCGGGCGAAACAGCCGCCCTTCGGAACAATTCCGGCAATAAATTTACTTGCTCCAACCATGGCCACAGGATCCTTGTTCTGTGCTTCAGGTTAACCCTCAAAACGGACAAGTCTTTACATAAGAAAATCACGTTTTGCAATAGAAATTTTATGGGCCCTGTTTAGACTCTTCCGTAGTTGTCTGCAAGCCTTTCTATGTCGTTTTCGTCAAGAAAATCGCCGGTCTGGATTTCGATGAATTCCATCGGCTCATGCGTGCGGTTGGCTATGCGGTGCGGCGTTTTGGCGGGGATGAAAACGCTTTCATTTTCCTGCCGCTCAAAGACGTCCTCCCCGAGCGTTACTGTCGCGGTGCCTTTGACAATCACCCAGTGCTCATCACGATGCTGATGCCGTTGCAGCGAAAGGATCGCTCCCGGCTTGACTGTGATACGTTTCACGATATGCCGCGCACCTACATCCAGCACTTCCCAGCGTCCCCATGGCCGTTCGTCCGCATCGCCGCGTTTGTAGTTAATTGTCATGTTTGCCTCCACAGCCAGGCCGCGCCGCGCACGCCGCTGGAATCGCCGTGCCGGTTTTTGACAACCGGCGTATCGCATTCCCCGCCAAATACATAAGCAGGCAACAACGGCGGTACAATCTCATAAAGCTCATCGACATTACTCATCCCGCCGCCCAGCACAATGATATCCGGATCAAGAATATTGATAACCCCGGCCAGTGCCCGCGCGAGCCGGCCAGCGTAACGCTCAAACGCAACCTTCGCATCTTCGTCACCGGCGCGGGCGAGATCGACGATCTGTGCCCCCTTCATGCCTTTTCCGTGGTCTTCGCTGAAACCGGTGCCGGAGATATAGGTCTCAAGGCACCCACGTTTGCCGCACCAGCATTCAGGGCCGGGATATTCTGCCGCGCTCATCCACGGCAGCGGATTATGCCCCCATTCCCCGCCGACCAGATTATGCCCGGCGCGCGGTTTTGCATTGATGGCGATACCGGCCCCGCAGCCTGTGCCGAGGATAGCGGCGAAAACAACCTCATGTCCGGCCCCCGCGCCGTCAACGGCTTCGGAGACGGCAAGGCAGTTGGCATCATTTTCGATCATGATCTCCCGGCCAAGGATATTTTGCAGGTCTTTTTGCAGGTCCTGCCCGTTCAGGACAACCGTGTTGGCGTTCTTGACCTTTCCGGTAATGGCGGAAATTGTCCCCGGAATGCAAATCCCGGCCGTGCCAGCGGCGCCAAGTTTTTCCTCGGCCTGCGCGACCAGCGCGGCGATGCCCTTAATAATGCCCTCGTAGCTTTCCCGGTTTGTTGGTATGCGCTCGCGGTAAAGCGTATGCCCCTGAGTGTTCAGGGCAATAATTTCCGTTTTCGTCCCGCCAAGATCGATTCCAATATGCATGGCAAAAAAATAGCGGAGCGTTCGAAAAAACGCTACCGCTTCAGCATTCTCAGTTACCGGATGGTAACATTACAATCATTCACACATGTTTTTAGGGCCGTCTCTTCGGCTTGATTGAGCTGCTCTGTAGGCTCCATCATTTTGAATTTCTCTGCCGGAAGCAGATGCGCCACCTTCTCTTCTGGTTAATTCTGTTGCCGCTTCAAGTGCTTTTACATCAAAACAAGACATTATATTTCTCCCTCTAAAACGTAAAAAAGTAGCGCATTGGTACCATATAATTTTCCATAGGGCAATAAAAAGCCGCCCCAAAGGACGGCTTTTTGGAAATCTTTAGCAGGGATTGCTTACTCAACAATCTTTGCCACAACGCCGGCGCCGACGGTGCGGCCGCCTTCGCG
>CAZKGT010000007.1:0-3221 GCA_964552285.1 uncultured Pseudobdellovibrionaceae bacterium
CCCAGTAAACCTTTGCCTGTCAATGTGTTCTGATGCAGAGTCCGGTAGTGTGGCTTTCACCAAATGATGAATACGATTTAGCAATGCGCTGGAAAGAAAATGCAGATGAAAAAGCGCGCAATGATCTTGTGAATTCACACCTTCGTTTTGTGATTAAAATTGCTTCAGGTTACCGAAACTATGGAATCCCTGTTGAGGATTTGGTTGGTGAAGGCTCTTTGGGTGCGATGAATGCCACCAAGAAATTTGACCCGGAAAAAGGCTTTCGTTTTGCAACTTATGCGATGTGGTGGATCAGGGCGGCCATTACGGATCACATTATTAAGCAAAAGAGCATGGTTAAAATGGGTACGTCAGGGGATGAAAAAAAGTTGTTTTTTGCCTTGCCCAAGACGATCAATCAAATGGGGATAGATAATCCCGGCGATCCGCACCAGGCACAAATAATTGCCGAGAATTTGGGCGTTCAAAAAGAAAGCGTTATTCGTATGGTTGCCCGGTTGGGAGGTGATTGCGCACTGGATAGTCCGGTCAATGGACATGACGGGGACGGTGCGTCATTTCACGATTTTACACCGGACACTGATGCGGTGAATGCGGAGGAGATGATTGATGACCGTCAGACGTTGTCTACTTACAGAGGTGTTTACGTCCGGGCTCTGGATACTCTGGAAACCAGAGAGCGTGATATTTTTGAAAAACGAAATCCGTTAGAGGGAGAAAGCCAGACACTTGAAGAAGTCGGAGAGGGTTACGGCATTTCCAGGGAAAGAGTTCGACAGATTGAGGCCAAGGCCAGAATTAGAGTTATGCTGGAAATTGATCGTATAATTGATGAGGAAGACCTTCCATATGACTATGTGACTCCGCCAGATGTTCTGGAAAAGGAGCTGTTTAAGAAAAAAAAGAAAAGGGGGCCAACGCCAAGCAGCGGGGCCGGTTGTCAATTCCTTGAAGCTCACCCATGAACCTGCCACATTTCCGCCATTGAAATTGTCCGGGAAAACCTTAATTGTCTTACTTGCAAGCATGAGGTATAGCGCCTATACCTTTACTGGCATGTTTTGCGAATCTGTATTTCACTAGAGTCGCTTGTCCCGGTCATTGAAAGTTTTGGAAGGAGTTACCCTCATGCGCGTCCGTTTTGTTGTATCGCTGTTTGCCGTTTTGCTGGCGCTGGCCGCCTGTTCTACCACTGACGACCGCAGCGGCGACGTGAGTGAGCAGGTTACTGTCGGGGAGCGTGAGGATATCACCGCCGGCCCGCTTTACGGGACGGAAACCTATGATTCGGAAGCGCTTGACGGTCCCGCGCCGGGGACGCAGGCCGATCTGGTTGTGAATGTCGGCGACCGTGTGTTTTTCGGTTACGACCGTTATGATCTGACCTCTGAATCGCAGGGTGTTCTGGATATGCAGGCCCAGTGGATGCAGCAATATCCGCATGTCACGATCACGATCGAAGGCCATGCCGATGAGCGCGGCACGCGGGAGTACAACCTGGCGCTGGGTGAACGCCGTGCAACGGCTGTGAAGAACTACCTGATCGCGCGCGGCGTCGATCCGCGCCGTATCGAGACGGTCAGCTACGGCAAGGAAAAGCCGGCTGTTCCCGAGTCCACGCCGTCTGCCTGGGCCCAGAATCGCCGTGGTGTGACGAAAGTCGACTAAGTGACTGGAAGGGGGCCGATGATGCATCCCGTGAAAAAGATCCCCATGAGGAATATTCTGACCGGGTTCGGCCTGCTGCTTTTGCTGGCCGGGCCGGCGCTTGCGCAATCTTATGACGATCTGGATAACCGGATGCGCTGGCTGGAAAATGAAATCCAGACGCTGGGGCGAGCGGTGTACAAGGGCGAAATGCCGGAGACTCCCCCCGCCGTGATGCTCGGGGCCGATCCGCAGGCGCGGGCCAATATCGAGGTGCGTCTGTCCCAGATGGAAATGGAGATGCGTTCCCTGACGGGCAAGCTGGAGCAACAGAATTTTGAAATTAACCGTCTGCGCGACCGGCTGGAGCGTATTACCAGCGATCTTGAGATGCGTGTCGGTGATGTCGAGGCCGGGCGCGTTTCGGGCGCGCCGGTAGGGGCGGGGCCGGTTGACCGTGTCGAATCCTATAACCGTGCCATTCCGCCGGGTTATGCAGATGCTCCGGCAGTGCCGTCTGGCGGCGCAAGGGGGCAAGGCGGCGTTTACCCTCAGGTTAACGACCAGACATTAGGTACACTCAACCAGACGCAGGCAGGGCTTTACGTCCCGTCTTCGCGCGGGGAGGCTGATCCGTCCGCAGATTATGAGCAGGCTTTCAGGCTGGTACGGGATGCCAACTATGAAGAGGCGGAAAAGCGTCTCAAGGCTTTTCTTGATGCCTATCCCGGTCATCCGCTGGCGGTGAATGCCCGTTACTGGCTGGGCGAAACCTATTACGTGCGCGGCGATTACGAGCGCGCCGCCCGCATGTTTGCCGAGGCCTACCAGAAGGATCCCAAGGGACCGAAGGGCGCGGACAATCTCCTGAAGCTCGCCATGTCTCTGGCCGGTATGGGAAGCGTGGATGATGCCTGCGTGGCGTTCAGCCAGCTTCAGACCGAATATCCGGCCGGGGCTGCGCCGATCCTGAACCGCGCCCAGGCGGAAATGGAAAAACTCGGCTGTCGCTGATTCCTTATTTTTCTTTTGTGTTCAGTTTGTTATAGGCACTTCCGTGCCATTTTTTGTTTTGTTAACAAATCTTATGGTAGAATTCCACCATGATTATAGAAAACGGAGTTTTGCTGTGGATTTGACAAAGGGGTTTATGAATACGGTATTAGGGTTTATTCCCGGGGGTGAAACCTTGGCGTCAGTCTTTGGTTTTAACTCAGGCAAAGAAGATTCTTCCTCGCAAGATAATTTTCTCGAAAGAAATTCCTTACTGATTGCGGGTGTCGCAGCTTTTATGGGGCTGATGTCCGGTGAAGGAGGAATAGGAAATGCACTTACGTTTGGTATTCTGGCCTACGCCTTTTCAGAGCTGGCGGACGATATAACAGGCTTTCTTGGTATGGATAAAATGCTCGGGCTTTCCCCTTCTGCTCCTGCACCTTCATAGCATTTCTATTCTTGTAATGTGCCATGGCGGCGTTATATCTGGTTCGTCATGGCATTTTCTTCGGAACATATTCTTTTAAGCCTGCCTGAGGATATCGGGCCATCCGTTGCTGTCGGCGTTTCCGGCG
>CAZKGT010000007.1:3231-33536 GCA_964552285.1 uncultured Pseudobdellovibrionaceae bacterium
TCCAGTCAACTGAAAGATAAGAAGATTCACGCGCTGACGGTGGATCACGGTTTGCGTGCTGAATCGGAAGGCGAGGCGCGGCAGGTTGGGCGGTGGGTTAAAGACTGGCCGGGTGTGCGGCACGAAATCCTGACATGGGAAGGCGAAAAACCCGGTAGCCGGATTATGGAGGAGGCCAGGACCGCGCGGTACGGTCTGATGGAAAATTATTGTGTGCGTCACGGTATTGGCGCGCTTTTTTTAGCCCATCATATGGATGATCAGGCGGAGACATTTCTGATCCGGTTGGCGGGTGGTAGCGGCCTGGACGGGCTTTCCTGTATGTCAGAAACACAAAAAAGAGGGCAAATTACCTTGTTCAGGCCATTACTGCAGATCTCCAAGGATGATCTGGTTTTGTATTGCAGGGATCACAGGATTCCCTGTATCGAAGATCCCAGCAATGAAAATTCTGCTTACCTGAGGCCGCGCATGCGCAAGAGCAGGGGGGTGCTTGAGCAGGAGGGCCTCACGTCGGCACGTCTTTGCGTGACGGCGGGGCGTTTGCAGCGGGCGCGGGCGGCGCTGGAGGAAATTGCGGCTCAAACAGCCAAAGATGTTCTTATTGCACATGAAAATAGTATAATAAAACTTGATCTTGTGGCTTTGAGGGGGTGCCCGGAAGAGATACAGGTGCGTGTTGTTGCCGGATTTATGCGGGAACTGTCAGGCGATGCCGGGTACGGTCCCCGGACGGAAAAGATTGAGGCGCTGGCCGGCGATCTTTTCGCGGATGGCGCTTTTCGCAAAAGAACGCTTGGCGGCTGCATTGTTTCCCGCCGGGACAGGGCGGGGGAAATTGTGATCGAACGGGAGAAATAAAAACGCTCTTTTCCCTGTCTTTTAGGGTTTTTCGGTATATATTGTACAATTATTATGAAGAGCGCAAAACGCGCGGCAAAAGGGTAAGAGACAAACGTGAACAGTTTCGGACGCAATCTGATTTTCTGGCTGGCCATCGCTCTGATGCTGGCTTTTCTGTTTAATATTTTCCAGGGCGCCCAGCAGAACCAGACGACCAAGACCGAGATGCTGGCCTATACCGATTTTATGGCTGATGCCCGCGCCGGGCGTATTTCCGATGTACAGATCAAGGGGCAAAAGCTGGAGGGTCACTATGTCAGTTCCGGCGAGAGCTTTAAGACGCTGATCCCGCAAAATGAAAATGTTGTCGACCGTCTGGACGGGACGGGCGTGCGGATCATGGCCGAGGAGGAAGACCCGGATAAGATCAGTGCGCTCAGCGTATTCCTGTCCTGGTTTCCGATGTTGCTGCTGATCGGGGTGTGGATTTTCTTTATGCGCCAGATGCAGGGGCGCGGCGGCGGCGGGGCGATGGGCTTTGGCAAGTCCCGCGCGCGCCTTCTGACAGAGAAGCAGGGACGCGTGACGTTCGAGGACGTGGCCGGCGTTGACGAGGCCAAATCCGAGTTGGAGGAAGTTGTCGAATTCCTGAAAGATCCCGGCAAGTTCCAGCGTCTGGGCGGCAAAATCCCGAAGGGCGCGTTGCTGGTTGGTCCGCCCGGGACGGGTAAGACTTTGATTGCCAGGGCTGTGGCCGGAGAGGCCAATGTGCCGTTCTTTACGATTTCCGGTTCCGACTTCGTGGAAATGTTTGTCGGTGTCGGCGCAAGCCGGGTGCGCGATATGTTCGAGCAGGCCAAGAAAAACGCACCCTGTATCCTGTTTATCGATGAGATTGACGCCGTGGGCCGTCACCGGGGCGCCGGGCTTGGCGGCGGCAATGACGAGCGCGAACAAACGCTCAACCAGCTCCTTGTCGAGATGGACGGGTTCGAGGCCAATGAAGGCATTATCATTATCGCCGCGACCAACCGTCCGGACGTTCTCGATCCGGCGCTGCTGCGTCCGGGTCGCTTCGACCGGCAGGTCGTGGTGCCGCTGCCCGATGTGAAGGGGCGCGAGAAAATCCTTAAGGTCCATATGAAGAAAGTGCCTCTGGCCGGCAATGTCGAGGCCAATGTGATCGCGCGCGGCACGCCCGGTTTTTCAGGGGCTGATCTGGCGAACCTTGTCAATGAGGCGGCGCTGCTGGCGGCGCGGCGCGGCAAGCGCGTGGTCGGCATGGAAGAGTTCGAAAATGCCAAGGACAAGGTGATGATGGGCGCCGAGCGAAAATCCATGGTCATGTCCGATGAGGAGAAAAAACTTACCGCCTATCATGAGGGCGGGCACGCGATTGTGGCGCTGCACGAGCCGGAATCCGATCCGATCCACAAGGCGACCATCATTCCGCGCGGGCGTGCGCTTGGCATGGTGATGCGTTTGCCGGAAGGGGACAAATTGTCCGTTTCTTATGCCAAGCTGAAGGCCGATCTGGCGGTGGCGATGGGCGGGCGGATTGCCGAGGAACTGATTTTCGGGGCTGAGAAAGTGACGACCGGCGCGTCCAGCGATATCAAGATGGCAACCGACATTGCGCGGCGCATGGTGACCGAGTGGGGCATGTCCGACAAGCTTGGGCCGCTCCATTACGGTGCGGATCAGGAAGAAGTTTTCCTTGGGCACTCCGTGACCCAGAGCAAGAATATGTCCGATAACACGGCCTCTGTGGTGGATGCCGAGATCCGACGGATTGTCGAGGAGTCTTATGCGCGGGCGGAAAAGATCCTGAAAGACAATATCGAGGAGCTGCATACGCTCGGCAAGGCGCTGCTGGAATACGAAACTCTGTCAGGCGATGAGATCAAGGCGCTCCTGCGCGGTGAGCCGATCATTCGCGACGAACCCGATGATGAAGAAGATACCGGGCCCAAATCATCCGTTCCCAGCGGCGGCGGTGTTGAGGGGGCCGGCGGCGGCGAAGTGCCGCAAGGGGCGTGATCAAAAAAGCCTTTGTTTCTTTCATTTTTCGCAGCTAATAAATAAGCCATGACACGCAATTACTTTGGAACGGACGGGATCCGCGGGCAGGCCAATACTTTTCCGATGACGGCGAAGATGGCGATGAAGGCGGCGATGGCCACGGCGCTGGAGTTGCAGAGCGACGACCGGCACGGGCGCCGGGCCGTGATCGGGAAGGATACGCGGCTGTCCGGTTATATGATCGAGCAGGCGATGGCCTCGGGGTTCGTTGCGATGGGGATGGATGTGATCCTGGTCGGGCCGATTCCGACGCCGGCGATTGCCATGCTGACGCGTTCGATGCGGGCCGATGTCGGGGTGATGATTTCGGCCTCGCATAACCCGTTCCAGGATAACGGGATCAAGCTGTTCGGGGCGGACGGGTTCAAGCTGCCCGATGATGTTGAGCGCCGGATCGAGGAAAAAATGGAGCAGGATCTTGACGGGGAACTGGCCGATCCTGCCGGTATCGGCAAGGCCAGCCGTCTGGACGATGCGCCGGGGCGCTATATCGAATTTATCAAGGGCAGCTTTATTCGCCAGCATACGCTGGAAGGACTAAAGATCGTTGTCGATTGCGCGCACGGGGCGGCCTATAAGGTGGCACCGCAAATTCTCTGGGAGCTTGAAGCCGAGGTGGTGCCGATCGGTGTGACGCCGAACGGGCGCAACATCAATGACGGCTGCGGGGCGACCGATACGAAACTGCTTCAGCAAAAAGTGATTGAGGAAAAAGCCGATCTCGGGATTGCGCTGGACGGCGATGCTGACCGCCTGATCATGGTTGATGAGAAGGGGCAGCGTGTTGACGGCGATCAGTTGATGGCGCTTCTGGCTGTCGCATGGAAGGAAAAGGGAGCGCTTGCCAAGGACACGCTGGTGGCGACCGTCATGTCCAATCTCGGGCTGGAACGTTTTCTGGAACGTCAGGGCATAACCCTTTTGCGCACACCGGTTGGCGACCGTTATGTAATGGAGGCCATGCAGGCTGATGGCTACAATCTGGGCGGCGAGCAGTCCGGCCACATTATCATGTCAGACTTTGGAACAACCGGTGACGGGCTGCTGGCGGCGCTTAAGGTGCTGACAGTTCTGAAGGGGCAGGATCGTCCGGCAAGCGAGGCACTGAATCTGTTTGAACCATTGCCGCAAATCCTGCGCAATGTCCGGTACCAGAACGGCGCAAAGCCGATGGACCGCGAGGATGTGCAGGATGCTATCCGCAAGGCGGAGGAAACCCTGGCCGGGGACGGGCGTTTGCTGGTCCGTGCCTCGGGGACGGAGCCTGTGATCAGGGTGATGGCGGAGGGCGACGATCCGGAGCGTATCAAGACGATCGTAGGCAATTTGTGCGGAATCATTGAAAAGGCCGCCGATAGCGCCTAGTCTTTTTACGGGTATCTCTTTTTAAGGTGGGTTTTCAATGGCGGCTCCCGTTTTATGCATTGGTCAGTCGGATTGCAGCGCCGGATCCGGTATTCAGGCCGATATAAAAACCGTGCAGGCTTTTGGCGGTTATGCTGCGACGGCTGTTACGGCGATCACGGTGCAGAACACGCAAGGGATTCACGATATTCACGTGCTTCCAGCAGCGCTTGTCCGGCAGCAGATCGATGTGATCGCAGAGGATTTCAGGCCCGCCGCGATCAAGACCGGCATGCTGGCAACGGCGGATATTATCAATGCGGTTGGAGATTTTCTTGATTCCATTCAGGAGTCTGATGTGCCCGTCGTGATTGACCCGGTGATGGTCAATTATACCGGCCGTTCTTTTCTGGATAAGGAGGCGCGCGATGCGCTGAAGCGCAGGCTTTTGCCGCACGCCAAGGTGCTGATGCCCAACCTTCAGGAAGCCGAAGATCTGACGGGTCTTAAAGTGCAGGATCCCGAAGAGTTGCAGCATGCGGCCAAAATGTTGCGGACGCTCGGGGCTGACGTTGTGATTTTGAAAGGCGGCTCGCTGGGCAGCGATACGATGTTCGAAGTAATGGCCGATCCTAATACCATTGAGGTTTTCCAGCATCCTGTCATAGAAAACAAAACCACGCACGGTGCAGGGACGGCTCTTTCGGCCGGAATGACGATCGGACTGGCGCAGGGAATGTCCGCACGGGACGCCTTTGTGCGGGTGCGCGATTATGTACATGATGCCATTCGCAACGGCAAAAAGGTGGGGGCCGGGTGCGGGCCTTTGAACCCTTGCGCTAACGGCGCATAATTTTTCTCCGCTCCATTATACAAAACCTTGATTTGTCCGCCGGTTCGGGCAAGAGTGCGTCTGTTATGGGTGAACACAATCCAGCACTTCTGCCGAGCGGACTGACCGACCTGCTGCCTCCCGAGGCGGCAATCGAGGCAGATGCTGTGGCGGCTCTGATGAACCGGTTTGAATCCTTTGGTTATCAACGGGTCAAGCCGCCGCTGGTTGAGTTTGAGGACAGCCTTCTTGCGCCGGGGCCTGGGCAGGCGCTTGCGCATCAGACTTTCCGGCTGATGGACCCGGTGTCTCAGCGGATGATGGGAGTGCGTTCCGATACGACGCCGCAGATTGCCCGCATTGCCGCTTCGCGTCTTTCCGGGGAAGATCGTCCGCTACGGCTGGCCTATGCGACGGAAGTGCTGCGCGTAAAGAGCTCGCAGCTTAGAACCGAACGCCAGTTTACGCAGGTCGGGTGCGAGCTGATCGGCAGCGGCGATATCCAGGCTGATGTCGAGGCGGCAGTTTTGGGACTGATGGCACTGTCCGGTCTTGGGTTGTCCGGGCTTTCCATTGATCTTTCCATGCCGCCGCTGGTGGCGGCGCTGGTTGGGCAAACGCCTGACAGCGAACTGATCGAGGCGCTTGGGCGGCGTGACCGTAGCGCTCTTGATGCGTTGAAAGGCGAAGAGGCGGCGGTGCTGGTAAAATTGCTGGATTGCACGGGGCCTGCCGAAACGGTACTGGAGGCGCTGAAGGCGCTGGATTTGAGTGGCAGGCTTTCAGGTCTGGTTGAGGCGCTGTGTCTTGCGACGGAAAGCATTATTGAGGCGCTTTCGGCCATGGGGCTTGATGTGGCCGTTACGACTGATCCGGTTGAGCTAAAAGGTTTTGAGTATAAGAGCGGTGCGAGCTTTACGTTCTTTGCAGAAGGTGTGCGCGGTGAACTGGGGCGCGGTGGGCGCTATGATGTCGTTTTTGCCGCCGGTACGGAGCATGAAAAAATCGAGACGGCGGCAGGTTTTACACTTTATATGGATACGATCCGGCGTGCCTTGCCGGCCAGAGAAGAAAAGACGGTGAAAAAGGTTATGGCGTCTGAGGGCTGGACTAAGGTAAGGACAGCGCTGGAGGATGGCTGTACAGTCATCAGGGAATTCGAAGAAAAATAAAAGGAAGATACGATGGCAAATGTTGCGGTAATCGGTGCGCAATGGGGCGATGAGGGCAAAGGCAAGATTGTCGACTGGCTTTCAAGTCGCGCGGATGTTGTGGTGCGTTTTCAGGGCGGACACAATGCCGGGCATACGCTTGTAATCGACGGGGTGGAGTACAAGCTTCACCTGCTGCCATCCGGTATTGTTCGCGGCAAGCTGTCGGTGATCGGTAACGGTGTGGTGGTTGATCCGTGGGCGCTGATCAGGGAAATCGAGACAGTGCGCGGGCAGGGCGTCGATGTTAGCCCGGATAATCTTTTGCTGGCAGAAAACGCCAACATGATTTTACCGGTGCATCAGGCACTGGACCTGGCGTTGGAAGCTGCGCGTGGCAAAGGTCAGATCGGCACGACCGGGCGCGGGATCGGTCCCGCTTATGAGGATAAGATTGCCCGGCGTGGTATTCGTGTCTGTGATCTGGAGCACCCGGATCTGGTGAAGGAAAAGCTCGAGCGGCTTATGATCCATCACAACGCTTTGCTGAAAGGGCTGGGCGCGGAAGAGATCAATCCGGTGGATGTATTTGAAAAGCTTCAGTCTGTCAGCGAACAGATTCTTCCTTATGTCGGTGTGGCATGGAAGACACTGGATGAGGCCCGTATGCAGGGTCAGAAAATCCTGTTTGAGGGAGCGCAGGGGATTATGCTGGATGTGGATCACGGCACTTATCCGTTTGTTACATCTTCCAACGTGGTGTCTGCGCAGGCGGCGACAGGTTCAGGGCTCGGGCCGAAATCGGT
Source organism: uncultured Pseudobdellovibrionaceae bacterium (assembly GCA_964552285.1). Taxonomy (GTDB): domain Bacteria; phylum Pseudomonadota; class Alphaproteobacteria; order Micavibrionales; family Micavibrionaceae; genus CAZKGT01. The sequence continues at coordinate 10,290 of CAZKGT010000007.1, forward strand.
GAATTATGTGCTTGGGATCACAAAGGCCTATACGACGCGCGTCGGCTCCGGGCCGTTTCCGACGGAGCAGGAGAACGAAGCGGGTGAAATGCTGGGTCAGCGCGGGCATGAGTTCGGCACGACAACAGGCCGCAAGCGCCGTTGCGGGTGGTTTGATGCGGTGATGGTGCGTCAGGCCATCCGGGTCGGCGGAATTGACGGGATTGCGCTGACCAAGGTCGATGTGCTGGACGGGTTTGATGAAATCAAGGTATGCGTTGCCTATGAACTGGACGGAAAGAAAATCGATTATTATCCGGCCTCGCAGGTTCATCAGGCCAATGTAAAGCCGGTTTACGAGACAATCGAAGGCTGGAAGGAAAGCACGCGCGGCGCCCGGACATGGGCCGACCTGCCGGCGGCGGCCGTCAAATATATCCGCCACATTGAGGAGCTGATCGAGGCGCCGGTAACGCTTTTGTCAACCAGCCCGGAGCGTGACGATACTATTTTGATGAGTGATCCTTTCTCCGGCTGATTTTCCATCTCTTCCTGATTTTCGTCTTTCGGTTTATAATTGCATTCAGAGCAAGGAATGACGCCGATGACGGACAGTGAAGTCCAAAATACAGAAAAAGCCGATCAGGAAGGACAAGAAGAAAGCCTGCCTGATGTAGAAAAAGACAATCCGATCAAACAAAATCAGGATATTGAGGTTTCTTCCGGTAATGTTCCGTTTGATGAAGATATAGAAATTCGGCCCGGCAAGAGGCTTGAGCAGTATGACTCCGGGCCGGTCAAGGCGTATGCGGCTATTGGGTCTGGAAAACGCAAAGGTGAGCTTGTCGCGCTGGTTTGTGAAAAGAATCTGGTGCCGAGGGTAAACAGCGCTCCTTACTATGCGGGCCTTATCAACCCCAGCCTTGTTCACCTTGTGGCATGCGGCGTTATCTACTGGCCGCCCTCTGCCGAGCAGCGTTATGTTTTTATCTATCAGAGAATGATGGGAAATCCGCTGCTGAAGGTCGGCGGCAAGCCGGCTTTGGACTGGAAGCATGACGAGGTTATGCACAGGGCCATTCCTTCGCTTGTCAGTGTTCTGATGGATTTTCGCGACAAGGATTTTGTGCATGGCGATATCCGCCCCTCCAATATGTTTGAGGGCGGGACTGCGGGCGGCGAGCGCATTGTTCTGGGCGAATGTCTCTCCCTTCCTCCTTCCTATGCGCAGCCTGTGCTTTATGAGCCTGTGGAGAGGGCCATGGCAACGCCGGTATCAAGGGGACTGAGCACCAGAGCGGATGATATGTATGCCTTTGGCGTCTCCCTGACGGTAATGTTGCGCCATCACGATCCTATGGCGGGCTTGTCCGATGAGCAAATTATCGCCCAGAAAATGGAGATCGGCTCTTATGCCGCTATTACCGGAAAAGACCGGTTTACGGGGGCCATTCTGGAGTTGCTGCGCGGCCTTCTTTATGACGATCCGGCCCAGCGCTGGACCATTGACGAGGTTCAGTCGTGGCTTGACGGTCAGCGCCTGAGCCCGAAGCAGGCTGCCAAGAAGGTCAAGGCGGCGCGGCCTATTCACTTTAATGGCGAACGTTATTTTCGCCCGCATGTTCTTGCAATGGATCTGCATAAGAATCCGGGAGATGCCATCCAACTGGTGGAAGGCGGTAACTTGATGCAGTGGATGGAGCGTTCGATTGAGGATCCGGTGGCGATCGGCCGTGTTGAAAAGGCGTTGGAATTGTCTTCGGCAGATTCAGGCGGCGTTGATTATAATGACCGGATGCTGTGCCGCTTGTCCATTGCGCTCGATCCTGATGCGCCGCTCCGGTACAAGGGGCTTTCTGTTCGCCCCGAGGGGATGGGCTATGCTTTGGCGGATGCCATATACCGCAAGAAAGACATTAATATTTACGCAGAAATAATGCTTCAGCATTTTGCGGCGTTCTGGGCTGACTCCAGGGTCAATGAGAAGGTTGATTTTTCGGCACTTATAAATCGTCTTGATACATGCCGTGCTTATTTGCGGCAAAAGAATGTCGGCTACGGTGTTGAGCGCTGTCTTTATACGCTCAGCCCGGAATGCCCGTGCCTGAGTGAAAAGCTTGACAAATATTATGTGCGAAGCCCCGAAGATCTTATGTATGCCTATGAGGATATGATCGCCAGAGGTAATCCGCCGGCACGTTTTTTTGACAGGCATATCGTGGCTTTTCTGTCGGTCAAGGACAGGAAAACGGTTGACGGTTATCTGGTGGAGCTGAATTCCGAGGGCCCGTATGAGCAGGTCATGGGGACGCTGAAAACGCTTGCGACCGTACAAAAGCGCTCAAAAATGGGGCCGTTTCCAAATATCGCCCGCTATCTTACGACGATGTTTGAACCCATTTACCAGCGCTATCATGACAGGGTTCTTCGGAAAAATTTCCAGATCAAAATAGACGCCATCAAAGAAACCGGGGATTTGACAAAGCTTGCTGTGCTCTTCGATAACCGGGAGATTACGGGCCAGGACTTCAGCGGTTACAAAAAGGCTTTACGCGAGTATTTCGAGTTAAAAAAGGAAAAGGGCAAGCTTGAAATGCGCATGCAGCGGGAAGGCGAGTTCGGCCAGGGAACAGGCCGCCAGATCGCCGCTATTTTTTCAGGTGTTCTGGCCGGGGCCATTATTTTGCTTTTTGGCCTGCTCCATTTCAGCCAGTTTACGGGCTGAGAAGTCAGGGAGGAGAATAGGTGCCAAAGAAGAAAGTGAAGGGAAAAAAACTGAAGCTTAGCTGGAAAGGGCAGATTATCCTGCTTTTTTCAGTGATAACGGCGCTTGCCCTTTTACCGACAACGCTTCTTATGATGTTTGGCATGCTGCCGACGATGGTGGCGGCGTTTACGGACAAGACGGAGGAAAAAACCAAGGGGCTGACGGTCGGCGCCATGAATATGGCCGGCTGTTTTCCGTTTGTGCTGGAGCTTTGGACCAGTTCGCACACCCCGGAAAAAGCCTTTGCCATTATTACCGACCCTTTGACGGTGGTGATTATGTATGCGGCGGCGGGTATGGGGTACATGATCGACTGGACCCTTACCGGCGTTATTGCGACTTTTCTGTCTGAAAGAGGAAAAAGCCGTCTGGTTGAGATTGAAAAGCGGCAAAAAGAGCTTGTCGAGCGCTGGGGGAGAGAGGTTACCGGTGAATTGCCGCTTGATGCGAGGGGGTTTCCGTTGGAGCAGCGGGCTGTTGCGACGTCTGAAGATGAGAATGAAAATGAAGAAGAAAAACAGACGGTTTAAGGCTTCTTTTACTATTTTCGTTTTATGATGGTAGCTGTGAATAAGTAAACATGTCCACGGCCGCAAATCTTTTGTCAGTGCGGTATTAACGTGAAAGTGGGCATGTTTTTTTATGCGCGAAAATAAGTATTAATTCGAAATAAAAACCGATTAAATTGTTGAAGCGGTGAGTAAATGAGTGGAAACATAAAGGGCTGGGTTAAGGAGACAGACGGCACAACGGCGATTGAGTTCAGCCTGACGGCCATTCCGTTTGTTCTTCTCATGGTCGGAATTCTTGAGTTGGCGATGATGTATACCGCCAACAGTCTCATTGAAACGGCAACCAGCAATGCGGCGCGCCTGATCCGCACCGGGCAGATACAGCAAAGCGGTCTGGACCCGGAGACTATGTTTCGTGAAGAGTTTTGTGACCTTGCCGGCACGCTGATCGACTGCAATGAGGTTGTCATTGAGGCCATTCCGATGCCGGATGACAGCTTTATGAGCGTCAACGGTTTTCCGCCGCAGTTTGACGGATCAGGAAATCTGTCCTCGCAAGGGTTTGATGCCGGGGCCGTTAACGATGTGGTGCTGGTGCGCACAGCCTATCAATACGAGATGATGACGCCGCTGGTCGGTCAGTTGCTGGCCGGACCCGGCAACAAGCGCCTGATGATGTCTACGATCGTGTTCCAGACGGAGCCTTATGAGTTTGAGGGAATGTGATGCTAAAGGAAAAGAACACGCTTTTGAAAAGTTTTTGTCGCTGGTTTGGCGGCGAGGATGCCTCTGCGGCTATTGAGGCGGGGATTCTGTTTCCGGTCATGATTACCCTGATGCTGGGTATGGTCGATCTGGGCAACGGAATTCTGGCGGCGCAAAAGACAATCCGCGCGTCGCAGGTGACGGCGGATCTGGTTGCAAGAAAGCGCGAAGTTTCCTATGCGGATATCGACGAGGCCATTGAGGCCGGGCGCCTGTCACTGATGCCGTTTGATACGACGTCTTATGGCGTTGATATCGTCAGCATAGAGTTTACCGATAACGGTGCCGCTGAAGAGAAATGGCGCGTAACGCAGGATATGTCATCGAATTCCGAAGCCGTTACGAGCGCTCTTTCGATTGGAGCGCCCGGTGAGGGGCTGGTGATCGTATCGGTTGAATATACCTTTGAGCCCTGGTTTGCCGGGATTGTTGTCGACGAAATGATGATGCGTGAGACAGCCTTTGTGCGCGGGCGTCTGTCGCCGGTCGTTTGTCTTGAGGGCGATCCCGACTGTTAAATGAATTTTATAGCGCATGGTGCGTGGGAGGATGACTGATATGTTTATGAAGTGGAAAAGCCTGCTGAATAAAGCAAAGGAAAAAATTCACGGCTACTGTAAGGACAGGTCCGGTGCAACGGCTATTATGGTCGGGGTATCGCTTCCCATTCTGATTGGCGCGACGGGTATGGCGCTCGATCTGGCGCAGGCCTATCTGGTGCGCGAACGGCTTTCGCATGCGCTGGACGCGGCGGCTCTGGCCGCGGCGGCGAGCGCGACCGAGGACAGCGAGGTTAATCAAAAGGTTCAGGATTTCTTTAATGCAAACTATCCGCCGGAAAAGCTTGGCGTGACGTATAATCTCAGCATTGATATTGAGGGTGACGACATTTATGTGTCGGCCTATGCGGATTATATCACTACGTTCCTGAATTTGCTGGGCATATCGGAGATTACGGTCGCTGCGGATGCCAGCGTCCGGAAAGAGGTCAAGGGCCTCGAGGTTGTACTGGTGCTGGACTATACAGGTTCGATGGGGGCCTCCTATGGCGGCAAGACAAACATTGCGCGCTTGCAGGAGGCAGCAACCCTTTTCATCAACACGCTCTTTGAGAGAACGGATAACCCGGAGTTTCTGAAGATCGGTATCGTGCCTTACAGCACTGCGGTGAATGTCGGGCCGTATGGGCTCGGTTATGATCCGGATGACAACTATTATGATGTCGCCTTTGTTAACAATCCCCAGGACCTGGATTTTGTCCTGTCCGGCAGCACTGAGGAATGGGCCGGGTGCGTTCAGGATACCGATGACGGTTACGATACGGAAGATCATGAAGGCCCGTGGGATATGTATCGCTGGTGCCGCGATCCGGATGATGACGATCTGCTGTGCGACAAGAAATGGAACAAGAAGAAAAAGAGATATGACCCCAAGCATGATCCGAATTACATCTGTCCGCTGGCGCATATTACGCCGCTGACCAACGACCAGGATATGTTGCTGGAGGCGATTGACAACATGAATTACCCGAACGGTCACACTTACGGGAATATCGGTATGGTCTGGGGCTGGCGTGTGCTGTCGCCGGAGTATCCGTTTACCGAAGGTGTTGAGTATGACGACGTGCGCTGGCGCAAGGCGATTGTCATGATGACGGACGGCGTTAATACGATGAACGGCACCTATTCAGCCTACGGGCCGACCAATGACCATGATGTGAGCGCCGGTGACCTGAACGTGAAAATGGAAGATACCTGCACAGCCATGAAGGAGCAGGAAAAGCCGGTGATTATTTATACCGTAACCTTTACACAAGGGGTCAGCGGTGCCGCCAAGCCATATTATCAGCGCTGCGCTGAAGAAGACGGTGAAGGCAAGTGGTTCGATGCGCCGGACCCGGACGATCTTGTCGACGTGTTCGGGCGTATCAGTAACGAGCTCAGTAACCTCCATATTCGCAGTTGATACGGCGTCTTTAAATTCTGCGGGTGGGATAGGACATGCCTATATAACCGGGGCTTCCAGGGAAGCTCCGGTTTTCTATTGGTCTATTTGACCTAACGCGCTGAATCTAAACTGTTTCACCGGCTTTTTTGTCCCCAGAAAAACTGAAGAAAAAAGCCGTATAAACGAGATAACAAATTGTGAATTTTACATGACGGGCGGAAGTAAAGTCTGCCATTTTTATATCATAATATTACGATTTTCAATATTATTTAAGTAGCCAAAGGATATAAATATAGTAAAAACTACATGTTTGATAAATATCAAATTTTATGTAAATAAATAATTAAAGTATTTGCACCATATTTTTTGCATTTTTTCTTCATAAAGTCAGTAAAAAGCCACATTTTTTAACTTCTCATTAATCGTATGTGGTATATTCTAAACTTATCGGTTGGGAGCTTCAAATTTTCAAATCGTTTGAAGTGTGGTAAAAACAACTTGCTGGAAACTTATAAAGGAGACTTAAGCATGCTGACGAAACTTATTGCAAAAGCACAAGCATATCTTTCAAAAGAAGACGGCGCTACGGCGATTGAATACGGCCTGATCGCAGGCGGTATTTCTGTTGTGATCGTTGCTGTCGTGTTCCTGGTCGGTGACGACCTGCAGGCACTGTTCGCAGTGATCCAGGGTAAAACGGCTGAGGCAGCTGCCAACGCTGGTACCTAAGCAAAGGGTTTTACGGAAGGGCCCGTCCGTTCCATGCGGGCGGGCCCTTTTCATATCGGGGATCTTCAGGGAGCATGTGATGCGTATTTTTCAAAGAGTTCTTGGCGGGGTCTGTGCGTATGTTGCGAACAGGGATGGTGTTACGGCGATTGAATACGGCCTGATTGCGGGCGGTATCGCGCTTACGATTGTGGCGGTGGTGTTTCTGGCGGGTGATGACATGCAGGGCCTGTTCGCCGTGATACAGGGCAAGACGGCCGAAACGGCGGCCAATGCCGGGACGTAAGCGGAAAGGATGAAGCAGGGCCGTTTTGTGATATAGTGGTTCCCGCCGGTTTTGTTCCGGCGGTTCTTTTTTTGCTCTTCTTTGTATTTCTTATCCGGGCTGTGGCGCGATGGTTTTTCTGGTTATTTACATTCTTTGTGTTCTCGTTGCTTTGGGGGTTGGTGTGATGGCCGGCTGGGCGGACTTCAGCCGGATGAAAATCCCGAATGTTTACTCTCTGGCAATTGTGGGCGCTTTTCTGGTGGCGTATGTGAGCGGCTTGTTCAGTCCCGGGGGCGGGATATTTTTTGGCTGGCAGTCTCATTTGATCGCCGGGCTTTTTATGTTCGTGGCGACCTTTGCTCTTTATCACTTCAGGGTGTTCGGGGCGGGTGACTCCAAGTTACTGACAGCTTTTGCTTTCTGGGTTGGGTTGAAGGGCTTGCCCGGGCTGTTGTTTTATGTCACGATATTTGGGGCGGTTCTCGCCCTTCTTACCTGGTGTTTTCGTCGCTGGAAGCCGTTTCAAAATATGTCTGAGGAGAGCTGGATCGCAAAAGCGCAGGCTGGGAAAAACGTTGTCCCCTACGGGATTGCCGTTACGCTGGGGGCCTTTTGCACATTCATTTTTCTCGGGTATTTCGGAGCAGGCGTCTTGTCGACTTTTGTGCCCTAGGGGAGTCTTTATGGTTTTTTAAGGATGATGAGAGAAGATAGAGGATAAGCAAGATTTATCTTTATCCTTCATCGTTTTTTCTCGTTGTCCTGCGCATACGCAAGTCAATCGTTTTCAACGAGGTGGTTCAATGAACAAGAATATTCTTATCGTGCTGGGTGGTGGCGTGGTGATTGCCGTGCTGGTGGCTGTTCTTGTTCAGGCCAGTTTGAGCGGCAGCAAGGAGCCGGCGGCCGTGGTCGAGGAGGCCAGGGTGCAGGTTCTGGTGGCTTCCGGCGACCTTAAAACCGGGGCCGAACTCAACAACGAGAATATGCGCTGGCAAAGCTGGCCGGAGGGCGCCGTGTTCAGTGGCGCAATTGTCCGTAAAGAGGATGAGGAGCCTGCCGATGTGGTTGAAGGGCGCCTTGCGCGGCCTGTGGCGGATGCTGAGCCTATTATCGAGAGCGTTCTGGTCAAGAAGGAGGGAACCTTCCTGGCGGCTGCTCTGGAGCCCGGTATGCGTGCTGTGGCGATTGAGGTGGATGCCGGAAAGATGGCCGGTGGTTTTATCGGGCCGGGCGATTTTGTCGATGTTGTAATGGTCTACAAGATGACCATCAAGCCTGAGAAGGGCGATACGCTGGCCAAGCAGGTTGTCGATTTCAATCTTGATAAGTATGCCGTTGAGACCGTCCTTCAAAATGTCAGGGTTCTGGCGATTGATCAGACGGCCAAAAGAGATGATGAGCAGGTCAAGGTCGGCCGCACGGTCACGCTGGCTGTTTCCCAGTTGCAGTCCGAGAGGTTGACGCTTGCCTCCGAGATGGGGGATCTGACGCTGGTCCTGCGCGGGCTTGGTGATGATGATGTGAAGGAGCGTGCCTGGCCGACGGTTACCGATGCGAGGATGACGAATATTTATGATGAGGTTTATGCCGAGTACATGGAAAAGAAAAACTCTTCTGGTGTTCGCGGCGATATTGTGCGAATCTATAGTGGGGATATGGTCCAAGATGTCCCGACCCGCTAATGGGTTCTGAGTTCTTTTTGATCGGTTCGATCAGTTTTTTGCGCTAACGACTTGATAGATAGAGCGATGGTACGGTTATGCACAGATTTATCACGCGTATTGCGTCCGGCGCTTATGCTGGCCGCGGCGCTTTTGGTTCCGCTTCTGGCGGTTAATGCCTATGCCTCCAAGGTTGACCTGGTAACGGTTGCGGCCGACCAGCAGCGAAAGGATCCGACGCTGGTTCTTTCGATGGGGAAGGCCGATGTGGTCGAGCTGCCGGGGCCGATCTCGGATATCATGATCGCAAATCCGATGATTGCGGATGTGACGGTGATTTCGCCGACCAAGCTGTATGTCGCCGGTCTTGATCTTGGTGATACCAATATTATTGCGCTGGACAGCGAGGGAGAGGTTGTTGGCCGCCTGAACGTGCATGTGAAAATCGACGAGGTTTATCTGCGCGAACTGGTAAAAGAGTTTTTTCCTGATGAGGATGTAAAGATCAAGGCGCTGCAGGACCAGATTGTTCTGAGCGGCACTGTTTCTTCGCCTGCGGCCGCTTCCAAAATCACAAACCTTGTGATGCATGCTGTAACGGAAATACAGGACGTCGAGGGGGCGCCGGACGAATATATCGCCAGCTTCCTTGATGTGCGCGGCGAGCAGCAGGTGATGCTGCGGGTCAAGATTGTCGAGGCGTCCCGCACGGTGCTGCGTGAGCTTGGGATTGAGACCAATGCGAACGATCTGGTCGATCCGGCCAACGTGTTTGAGAACCTTTTTGATCGTCCGCCGCCGAACAATCTGGCCATTCAGGATGCGAGCGCCGGGAGCGGCTTGACAAATCTTGTCTCTATGACCGGTCTGACGCAGGATCCGCTGACCCTTGCGCGCGTATTTACGGATACGGGTGTAATGGGGCTTGGTATTCTTGAGTTTGCTTTTCAGGCGCTGGAGCAGGACGGCCTGATCAATGTTCTGGCCGAGCCGAACCTGACAACGGTTTCGGGTGAGCAGGCCGGGTTCCTGGCCGGTGGTGAGTTTCCGTTCCCGGTTGGTCGTGACCAGGTGGGGAACCTGATTATTGAATTCCGCCAGTTTGGCGTGTCACTGAATTTCGTGCCCAAGGTGCTGTCCGAGGATAGGATCAGTCTTCAACTGAATACGGAAGTATCTTCGCTCGACTTTGAAAGCGGTATTGAACTGGCCGATACGGTTGCGCCGGGCCTGGATGTGCGGCGTGCAGAAACAACGGTTGAGATGCCAAGCGGCGGGAGCCTGATGATTGCGGGCCTGCTGAAGTCCGAGGCGCTTGATACGATGACGGGTATTCCGGGTATTCATGATACGCCTGTGCTGGGCGATCTTATTTCTTCGGAAAGCTTCCAGCGTGAGGAAACGGAATTGCTGGTGATTGTAACGCCGTATCTGGTCGAGCCGTTTGCCGAAAAAGATGTGGCTGAGGAATTGCCGAAGCATATTACAAACCCGCTGGCGAAGGCTTTTGAGGCAAATATGCGCCGCCTGTTTGGCGATCTGGCTGATGATGAGGTGTTTGAAGGAGATTTGCGCTATGGCTACCTTCTCGAGTAGGAAAAGGGCGTTTTGGCCGCTCGGTTTGGTGATGTTGTTTTCGGCTGCATTGTTGCCTGTTGCCGGCTGCAGTCAGTTTGAAGAAAGCAAAATCAATACGCATCGCCTTGAGATTGTTCATGACAACTATGCCGATACCGTTCCTGCCGAAGCGTTGCGGGGCGGCGTTCTGGATACGGTTGCCGAACATTACAAGCGCTATGGCGACGGCCCGTTAAATCTTGCCGTTGTTTACAATCCCCACTCCCGTAAAAACACCGCCATGAATGCGAGTATGGAAGTTACAAGAATTAGCACGGCGCTGCGCAAGGCAGGCATTTCTAATGTTAGTGCGGATGTTCTTCCTGTTGCGGATAAGAGTGATGATGCAACCGTACTGATCAGCTATGCCACAGTTAAGGCGCAGGCGCCTTCGGAGTGCGCGAACGAAATACTTCCGGGGATGTATGGCACAAAGACAGACCTTCAGGGTGATTACAGCCTGGGCTGCACCGTGGAGAGTTTTATTGCCAAGCAGGTTTACAGACCAAAGGATCTGCTCGGACGTGACGGTATTCCGGGGGCGTCGGACGGTCGTCGCGGCGCGAATATCGTTGAAGGTTATCGCAGTGGTGTTCCAAATGAAGATCTTGAGGGCGAGCAGGCTACGGAAGAATAAAAAAGTATAAGACTTGGTAAGGTTTTCCGCGCTAAAATGTGAGCGTAGGAAAGGATTCGGGGCACATAGACAATGAGTGAGGTCGATAGTTCGGACACGGCGATACTTCTGCCCACCGCCAGTGTAACGGTTTTTACAAAAGATAACGAAACTGTTGAGACTGCGCGCGCCCTTGCGGACGACTGGCGTTTTGCGCGGGTGGATGTGAATGTTGAGGAAGGTGATGTAGGGACAGCTATCTCCGCATACGCTTCCGTAACGTCCCCGGATCTTGTCGTTGTTCAGACAGATAATATTGATGACAGCTTTACCGAGCGTCTGGAAGAGCTTGCGGGGAATTGCAAGGAAGATACCGCTGCGATTGTTATCGGTCCCGTCAACGATGTCTATCTCTACCGTAAGCTTGTCGGAATGGGGGTCAGTGATTATCTTGTCCGCCCTGTTAAACCGGATGTTTTTTCCGAAGTTATCGCCAAATCACTTATTGAAAGAATAGGCGCCAGCGGCAGCCATCTTGTTGCTGTCGTTGGGGCCAAGGGCGGTGTCGGGGCTTCCGTTATCGCGCAAACGCTTGCCTGGGCGGCGGCGCAGAATTTGAATCAGAAAACAATGCTGATGGATGCGTCTGGCGGTTGGTCCAGTACAAGTGTCGGGATGGGGTTTGAGCCGTCCACTACGTTGCAGGAAGCAATCCGCGCGGCGGAGAATAATGACGAGGATAGCTTGAGTCGCATGATTTTTAAGGCCGGAGAGCGCCTGAGCGTTTTGGCGACGGGTGGCGATGTTATGCTCGATCACGCATTGATCCCGGACCAGCTTGAGCATTTGCTGGATATGCTGGTAACCAAATTTCCGGTGGTTATTTTCGATCTTTCGCAATCGCCCGCCATGGCCAAACGCACTGTCCTGGCAAGGGCACATGAGATTATCATGGTGTCCAGCCCGACATTGCCTTCCTTGCGTCTGGCGAGAACTCTGATGTCAGAGGTTAAGGAATTGCGCGGCGGGACGGCTGGAGCCATTGACCTTGTCGTCAATATGCAGGGTATGTCACCGGTCGGCGAGGTAACCAAGGCGGATATCGAGGCTGCCCTTGAATGTAAGCCTTCGGCTATTCTGCCGTTTAATCCCAAGCTTTTCGTCGGTCAGGAAAGCCAGTCAAAAAAACTCGCTGACGATAAGGCCGGCGCGGATATTTTGCGGGCCCTTATGCCGCTTATCAGGGCCGTCGTCGGTGATAGTTCCGAGAGCGCCGAGCAGGGCGAAGAGGAAAAGGCCGGCGGGCTGGGTCAGTTATTTTCAAAGCTGAAGTCGAAATAACGGGCAGGGCAATTCATGGCATTCGGCAAGAAATCAGCAGGAGATAAAGCGCCAAAGGCAAAGGCACCGCCGAAGCCTCCCCAGGAGCCTGAGAAAAAAGCGGCTCCACCGCCGCCCGAGTCTAAGAAAGAGGAGCCAAAGGCCGCGCCTTCTCCTGCTGCTGAAAAAAAAGCGGTTCCGGAAGCAAAGAAGGATGAATCGCTGAAGCCCAGGGATCCTGAAAAACCGCTGAAGAGCATGGAAGATGACGTGCTCGCCCCCGTTTCGATGGACGAAGCCGGCACGCCTGAAGATGGCGGCGGCGGCGGGGCTGCGGATTCTATGACGTCTGTGCGTTTGCAGCGCGCACGGAACCGGATCTGGCTGGATCTTCGTGACGGTATTGACCTGAAGGCGCTGGCGCGCATGGATGCGAAGGCTGCGCGGGATGAGGTGCAGTCTGCTGTCGAGGAAATTGCACGCTTCCGTAATCTTGATCTGACGCCGACGGAACTGGCCGGGATCGCGAAGGAATGCGCTGATGATATGCTCGGCTTTGGTCCGCTGGAGCCGCTTCTTGAGCGCGATGACATTGCCGATATCATGATTAACGGTCCCGATACGACCTATATTGAAACGGGCGGTAAAATTGAAAAGACGGATGTCAGGTTTCGCGATAACCAGCACCTGATTACGGTGTGTCAGCGGATTGTTGGGGCGATTGGTCGCCGCGTTGACGAAGCATCGCCGATTTGTGACGCGCGCTTGCCCGACGGTTCCCGTGTGAACGTGATCATTCCGCCGCTGGCCATTGACGGCGCGGCGATGACAATCCGGAAGTTTGCCAAGGAAAAACTTACACTTGAGAAGCTCCTCAGGTTTGGTTCGATGAGCCCGAGTTGTGCCAAGCTGATTATGGCGATCGGGCGGTGCCGGGTGAATGTGCTGGTGTCCGGCGGTACGGGTTCCGGTAAAACGACGATGCTGAACTGTCTTACCCGTTATATTGACCCTGGTGAGCGGATTATTACCTGCGAGGATGCGGCAGAGCTTCAGCTTCAGCAGCCGCACGTGGTGCGTCTGGAAACGCGGCCACCGAACCTGGAAGGCGTGGGCGAGGTCACCATGCGGGATCTGGTGAAAAACTGCCTGCGGATGCGTCCCGAACGGATTATCGTCGGTGAGGTACGGGGGCCGGAGGCCTTTGACCTTCTGCAGGCGATGAACACAGGTCACGACGGCTCAATGGGTACGGTGCACGCCAACAACCCACGGGAAGCCCTTTCGCGGATGGAAAACATGATTGCCATGGGCGGCCTGAACCTGCCGACGGTGGCTGTGCGTGAACAGATTGCCGCCGCTGTGAACGTGATTATTCAGGTTCAGCGTCTGCGTGACGGCTCCCGGAAGACCACCCACGTCACCGAAATCACCGGGATGGAGGGTGAGGTGGTGACGATGCAGGATCTGTTTGTTCTCGATATCGAGGGTGAGGATGATGACGGCAAGCTGGTAACCAAGCAGCGCTCATCCGGCCTGCGCCCGAAATTTTTTGACAAGGCGCGGCAATACGGAGTCGAGCAGCAGGTTCTGGATGCAATGGAGGAGGCTTACGGCTGATGGGACCGCTTCAGATTGTACTTATTGTTCTGGTTATTGTCGTCGGTGTTGTCCTGATTGGCGTATTTATGCGCATGAACACACAGGCAGAAGAGCGCCGCCGCAGGCTTGAAGTGATTGCCGGCAAATCCGTTTCATCCGGTGACGGGACGGCAAAGAAAAATGTGCAGGATGAACGCCGGGCCGAGATTGCCAAAAAGCTAAAAGAGCAGGGCGACGGAGACGACGATAAGAAAAGAGCTAATTCGCTTGTATATAAAATCGGTCAGGCGGGTCTCAAGGTTTCGGTACAGAAGTTTCTGGTCGTTTCCTTTGCTTTTGCAGCCGTGCTGACGCTTTTCTGCCTGCTTTTGAAGGTGAATGTACTAGCTCTTCCGGCGATTTTCATTACGGCGGCACTTGGTATTCCGCGCATGGTTCTTGGTTTTCTTTCCAGGCGCCGTCAGAAAAAATTTCTGGAGGAGTTTGCCGACGCGCTTGAGGCCATGGTGCGTTTGCTCAAAGCAGGCATGCCTGTCTCTGAAGCCATTTCGATGGTTGCGCGCGAATATACCGGGCCGGTGGGTGAGGAAATGGCCCGGATATATGACGAGCAGAAAATCGGTGTGCCGTTGCCGGAGGCAGCGCAGAATGCCACCAAGCGCATGCCACTCACCGAAATGCAGATGTTTGCCACCGGGCTTTCCATTCAGGCTCAGACCGGGGCCAGCCTGTCCGAGGTTCTGACCAATCTGGCCAATGTGATCCGGGCGCGTTTCAAGCTGAAGCGGAAGGTGAAGGCCCTGTCATCCGAGGCCAAGGCCTCGGCTATGATTATCGGTTCGCTGCCCGTGTTTGTTTCGGGCGGTATTTACGCGATTAACCCCGAGTATCTGATGCCCCTGTTTACCGAGCCGATGGGCAAGGCCATGCTGGGTGGGGCGCTTTTCTGGATGGGGCTCGGGATTGTTGTGATGAAAATCATGATCAACTTCAAGGTTTAGGGAGGCCGGGATGGAATCAGATACGCTGATCGTTATCGGAAGCGCTCTTGCGGCGGCCGTATCCTTTATGGCGTTCGCCCTGCCGTTTTTGAACAAGACAGAGCAAAAGGAGCGCTACCGCGCCATTATCGAGAAAAAGCGGAAAGAGCTTTACGCAAAGAGCAAGGAAGGTCCCAAGAAAATCTCGGCCGAGCAGGTATCGGCCAAGGAATCCATGGCTATGTTCTACAAGGTGCAGGACTTTGCCGGGGAGATGGGGGAGAAGGTCCGCTCGCAGCTTTTGCAGGCCGGTATTCGCGATCCTCGTGCGCCGATTAAATATATCGCGGCGCGGATTGCCCTGCCGATTGTTTTTGGGCTGCTGGCAACGTTTTTCATTTCGGCCAGCGACAAGGAAGTCTCCAAGGGGCTGGCCCTGCTGATTGTTTTTGCCGTTGCCGTTTTCGGGTTTTTCCTGCCGCATATTCTGGTAAAGAACACGGTCCTGAAGCGTCAGCAGGATATCAGCCTGACCTTCCCGGATGCGCTAGATATGATGCTGATTTGTGTGCAGGGGGGTATCGGCCTTGAGCAGACGATTGACCGTATTGCAGAGGAGATTGCCGAGCATTCGCCGATTTTGGCCGAGGAGCTTGGCATCCTGAGTGCCGAGATGAGCATGCTCAACGACCGCAAGGCGGCGCTGCAGGATTTTGCGCGGCGCGTGGGCAGCGGGGCCGGGAAGTCCTTTGCCACGGCGATGATTCAGGCCGAGCAGTACGGTACATCCGTTTCGCAGGCGATGCGCGTCATGTCCGAGGAATTGCGGGACATCCGGATGCAGGAGGCCGAGAGAAAGGCCATGGCCCTGCCGCCGAAACTGACCGTGCCGATGATCGCTTTTTTCCTGCCGTCGCTCTTTATCGTGATTATGGGGCCGGTGGGGCTGAAGGTTGCCAGCCTTTAATATAGCCTATCTCACATAAAATGATCATGAATTACGTCATTGCGAGCGACCAACGGGAGTGCAGCAATCCAGTTCCGGCGCTGGATTGCTTCGTCGGCGTTGCCTTCTCGCAATGACGGTTTTGAATCGTTTATCTGGCTGCCGTCATATATTTATAGTTGCCATAGGCCGAAATAAAAACCCCGGTAAACACCGGGGTTTATGTTTTTCTTAACCGTCCAGTTCCGGCTTAACCGGCGGTTTTGGCGGTGGTTTGTTCCGCGTGACGGGGCCGTTTTTCTTCAGCGTCATGACGATGCGAAGGTTTCTTTCAACCTCGGGCCGGTTCGGCGCTGCGGCTGCGGCGCGTGTCAGAATTTCCGTGGCTTCGTCGAAAAATCCCTGCGAGACCAGGTTTAAGGCCAGATTGTTCATGATTGGAATAGGATCGCCCATCCAGTAATCGAGCCCTTTGCGGAAGGCAACTTCGGCCTGCTGGTGGTATCCTTGCGCATCCAGGGCAATGCCGAGCACGTGGTAGGCTTTGTAGGAGGCTTCATCTTTCAGGATGGCCGCGCGGGCATAGGCCTCTGCGTCGTCATAATTGCCCATCGCCAGATTGATCGTTGCGTATTCGCTTACCAGTGCGGGGTCCGCATCATCCATCAGGACGAAAGGTGAAAGAATGATTTTTGCCCGGTTCAGGTGCTCCGCTTCACGCAGGGCGGCCGCATATTTCATGGCAGCTTCCGGGTCGGTGTTGTTTCTTTTGTAGAGGCGTTCGAGAATAGCCATGGACTGGGTTTTGTTCCCTTGTTGTCCCGCCTGCTCTGCCGCTCTTTCCAGCGCCGCAGTAATTTTGTCCGATCGTTCCTGTTCCTGGGCTTTTTGAATGCCGGATCCGGTGGTCTGGCATGCGGGAAGTGCCAGCAAGGCACAGCCTGCAAGAAGCGTCAACATGCTCAGGCCGGGTTTTCTGTTTGTCATGTTATTCGCCCCCCTGCGCAGCTTCTTCAATATCTTCGGCATTGATCTCCGGTGCATCCATTCCTTCTGCACCGTCTTCGCTGCCGCCGTCATCAATGACGTAAGGGGCGATCGGGTGACAGATATCCGGGCAGTAATAGGAGATTTCACGGATGCAATCGCCTTCTTCAAAACCCATGCAGGTTGAGCGCAGGCGGATATACTGGTTTTTCGGACTCGCGACAATAACGTGGCGCTGCATGATGACGCGTCCGTCGATATCGAGGACGGTAAAGTGCGAAGCACCGGGAACCCGCGGGACAATAACCAATAGCTGAGGGGTGTCCATCAGGACGCCGATATGGGCCGGGTTGCCGACAACAATGCTGGCGGCATCTTTTTCAAGATGGATCAGCTCCGATTTGTCCGGGGTTAAACGGATCGGCGGATGTGTTTCAAACTGAAGCTCCTGGGTGTCCACTTCCGTGGCGGCGCCTACGGGCGGAACCAGCCCTTCGTCAGATTGCGCGTACCCTTGCGCCGGCGCAAGCAGGCACAATACAAGCAGGCCAAATGTTATACGGGCTAAGGACATGATCATAAAAAGAAATTTCTGAGCAGGTTCATGAACGAGTGAAATACTCTTCCTTTATAATACCACCCATAAAGCGGAAGTTCACGCCTTTTTTGTTCGGATTTAAATCAAGAGCCGGAAGAATGCTTTCTATCCTTCCGGCTCTCTCACTGCTTCATCCGATAATCGGCTTTTTGGGCAAGCCTAAAACTTTATGGTGTTGTGCATATAACCCGTCCCATATTTGAAATTCCCGTTACAAACTCTCCCGGGTCGCAGACATCGACAACAGCAGTTGTAAAGGGCGGTGCGCATGTAACGGTGTTGTTTTCGATGGCTGTCACAACCTGTCCGATCGGGCATCTCATATTAGGGTCGTTGCCGCCGATGACGGTCGGCGGCATGCAGTCGTCCCCACTTTCTCCGCAGAAATTCAGAGCCCGAACTTCAATGGTTTTTACATCTCCTTCGATATGGAGCTTTTCATCCGGCGTGCTGCCGTCCGGCAACCCAATTCCTATATTGCCGCGGTTCAGGTTTGTTATTTGTTGCACAACGGCATCATCTGTGGGGTCTCCCGGGGTTCCGTTGTCATCGATCAGTGCTCCGGCGGTTTCCCAGATACCCATGGCGCTGGTCGTACGGAAACGAAGCGTATCGTCAAAGTGAGAATAGTCCGATTCATTTCGCAGGCCGGCGACAAAACGTGTGTCAAATAAATCGCAGTTTTCTGTTTCTTCGTTCTGGGTTGCGCCCGGAGGGGGGGGGTCCCCGGCGGCTTCAGCATCTTCGCGGATGCCGTTGATGCAGTTTTCTATGAGTGCGCCATCCCAAGAATAACCGCCTCGGCCGTTGGGGCCCATGGACAAAATAAGAAAAAGCGCCGATTGTTCTGGGGTTATAACCGTGCGCCCATTTTCGTCAACGATATCAATGACTCCCATGAATCCACTGAAAGCGGTCGGTCTTGTGATGTTTTCCGTTACCACGTACATAAGTTTTGTGCCGTAGCCGTCAATGCCCCATCCTTGTGTTGATTCAATCATGTCGTCCATCGAAAAATCGAGGTCGTTGCTGATTTTGTCCGTCCACATAATGCCGTCATTCGGATTGCCGTCACCGTTCGGATCCAGCATGGTTCTGAAGGGAAGGGCGCCGAATAATATCCGGTCTGCAGCCCCGTCCTGATTGAAATCAACCAGATCGGCAACCCCGTCTCCGTCAAGATCCCGGTTGGGGGTGGAGGCGGAGCGCCACGCGATGCAGTTTCCTGTTCCGGCATCACGCATTTCCACGCCGTAACCGGCGTCATCCGGTCCCAGAGTCGGGTCTGCCGGGCAGGGCCAGCGACCGGCAAGGCCGTTGAACTCTGTCAGCATATTCACGGCAAGATCAATGGAGCGCTCTGTAACGTCCATTTTTAGCTGTCTGGTATGGACGTTGAATGTGACATAGATAGAGCTCATGATGAACCCTGCGATGATCAGGACCATTGCCATTTCTATCATCGTAAAGCCACCGGCGTTTTTTCCCCTTTGATGAAGAGTCATCTATATTTTCTCCTTCAGTTATCCAATGCCTGTCAGTTCCTAGCCGCCACAGACGCAGCCGCTATAGTTCGTCCATGGACCGCCGGGGGCGTGGCAGTTACTAATTACTCCGGGGGTGGTGCACTCCGTACCCGCCCTTGGTCCTTGCGGTGATGCTGATGTTACGCCAAGGGCCGGCGCTTCCCAGCTGTAGGAAACGACCGGTTTCGGCTGACAGTCATTTCTATCATAGATTTCCGGACCAAGCGTGTCTGTTGTGCAGTCGTAGGATTGTGTGTAGTAGAAGCTACCGATTTCATCGGCTGCACACTCGTCTTTCGTTCTCTCTAATGTGTAGCCGGTGCAGCCGCACTGGCTGTCGTCTTTGACCCATGGATCCCAGGTTCCGGTGGAGCAGTTCATGGTGCGTGTTTTATAGATCGTGCCGCTATAAGCCGGACCTTTCACGACGCTGCATTGTTCCGTGTCGTCCTGGGTTGCTGTTGGATCACAGGTACAGTTGTCCGTAATCCCGTAATCAATCCAATGACCGGCATTTGCCGTATCGCAGACATATTCCCTAGAGCTGTATTTATCCCCGGTCCATCCGGCAGGGCAGCCAATGTCTGTATACTCAAGCGGCAGGGCCTTACAAAGACACTCGCTTCTGTCGGCGTTCGCCCAATCCCAGTATGAGCTGCCCGATGGGCAAACCCTGATTCGGTCAACTCTGACTTTGTATCTGTTAACCCAGCTGCCGGATCCGCAGTAGGCGTTGGTTTTTGTGTACCAGTAGCCGGGTGTACAGTTACATGTACCGGAGGGATAAGGCCACCAGTTCTTGGAAACCCATGTGCCGTTCCAGCACTGATATCTTTTCGTTTGTGTGCCGCCATTGCCGCTTCCCTGCGGATAACGCCATTCTCCATGGCTGGCGCTCGACATCATGACATCGTTTCCGCAAATGTTGACGGGGGCGGCATCGCATCCCGGCGGTGGCGGGGTGTTGCATTTTAACGTGCCGTCACCGTTCAGGCCGGTCATGATTGTTCCTGTGGGGCAGGAAATAATGACTTCCTCCTCACAAATCGGCGCACCGTTTTGAATGCCGGTCATGAATTTTCCAGCCGGGCACTGCATGCCCTCGCCATCGGCTATCAGGCCAGCGATGACACTTGAGGGAAAACAGTCGGCCCTGTAATTCGCGTTCATTGGGTCGTCAGAGGCATAGTAGGCGCAGAGGTTTTCCGTGAAAACGCGTCCTTCCTCTTCTACCGTTTCAGGGTCGTCAATGGCTCTGGTCGTGCCCAAGACATGAAGCTCATCCTCAGGGGCCATATTCGGTAACAGGTTGATACCGACATCACCGGAGGGTTTGAAATTTACGTGCTGGTATAGCGTATCTTCCAGTTCCCAGGCAGGAACGTTGTCGGCGGTTCCGTAAACGATTGTATCGTCTATCTGGTTTGCCGAATTAGAGGTGTTTCTTTCTGCAACCCTGTATTCCGGCGTATCCGTGAGATCGCAGTTTTCGCTCTCTAGGTCGCCGCCAGGGCAGGCGTTCTGAGCGCCAAGTTTGTTAAAGGCGCCTTCGGCGTTTTCCCCGTGAGAGATGACGATGAAGTGTGCTGAGTGATCAGGCTCTGTAAGGATACCTCCCGTCCCCCCTCTAACTGTAATACCGCCTTCCGCCCGGTTAAACGTGTTTGCAACGGTAAGGTTTTCTGTAACAGCGTATGTTAGCCGGAACCCATTGCCGTCATAGGCATCACCTTCATCCAGGTTTAGTGTACGGAAGGGAACCATGCCAACCCGAACGCGGGGAGGTGTCGCAAGATCGGTGCGAAGGCTTTCCTGTACAAATGTTCCGCCAACGGGTCCGCCCCAGTTGCCTTCGGCCGTGGGGACGCTCTCGACGCAGGTGCCTGTAGCCGGGTCAATATCTTCATGGCCGTATTCGTCCTGATTTCTTAAAACACCATTTGTCGGCGCAGGGCAGGGGTAGCGACCGTAAAGGGCAAGAAATCCGCTGAGGGCATTGTTAACCTCGGCTATATTATTTTGTGTTTCTTCCCGCCGCTCATTTTTGAAATACAGATTGACGAGAGGCGTAAACATTGTTGCCAGTATGCCGATAATGACAATCACAACGGCCATTTCGATCAGTGTGAAGCCGCCTGTTGACTGCTTTCTTTCCTGTGTGTGCCTGGCTATGGTCATTTTTCCTCTCCCTTTATTAGAATACGCAGTATTCATATCTTATGGTGTTGTACATATAATGTCGCCTGATGCATCAAGACCGCTGACGAGTTGTCCGGCCGGGCATGTATCAGGTGTGGCCATTTGATAATAAAGCTGACAGTCGGCACTGCCGTTGGCTATTCCGTTCACGGCATTGCCCCCCGGGCAATGCATTCCTGCGCCGCCAATCACGCTTGGGCTAAAACAGTTATTTCCGTCGCTGTCACATATCTGTGATGATTTGACGTTTCCATTGTCTGCCAGGATGTTCCCGCCGACATCAAGGTTGACGTCCAGAGGCGGGGTTGCCGTATTGATGCGGAAATTACCGGCGTTGCTGATGGCACCGTCCGGGTTTGCCGCGGAGCTGAACCAAAGGCGTGTTGGCAGTGCATCCTGCGTGGTGGTGATATCGTCATAGTAATCACTTCCGTTAGCCATGCTTACCGCACAGTCATGAAGAAAAAAATCGCCGTCATTGTCACAGTTTTCTGTTTCACGGGCGCTTGTACTGGCGCCGGGTTCGTCGCATTGGCGTGCAATTGTGCCGTCGGTGCCATAGGCACCAAGCCCGTTTGTGCCGTGCGAAACAAGAACAAAATGCGCTTCTGTTTCGAAGTCATTTTGTATATTTGTCGTGCATTGACGGTTCAAGCCCTCACCCTGTGTGCTTTCATAACGGGATAGTTCTATCAGGCCCCTGGTGGGATCAAATTGCGCGTCATCGGTTAATTCAAGGGGAACGGCATATGTATATTTCCTGTTCCATGCATCAAATGAAACCGCTTCCTCAAGGCTTAGCGTTTTGAAGGGGACGGCTCCGATTACAGCTTGTTCGTCAGCCAACAGTCCACCACCAAGGTCTCTTACATCGGCAAATACGGCACCGTTTCCATCACCGTCATCTGTGCCGGCGATGCAATCTTCATCTTCTTTTCCGTATTCTGCATCAGCCTCGGTCAGGTCGGGGGCTGCTGGACATGGATAGCGGTTGTTTGCAAAATAAAAATCATGGATCGCTGTTCTTATAGCGGTCATGTCATTCGTCGAGTTTTGGACTCTGTCGTGGATCATTTCACGATCCATGGATTTTACCAGCGGGAGCGCAATCAGGCTGATAACGACCAGAGCAATGGACAGGTCAATCAGCGTGACGCCTTTTTCGTCGGAGATATGTTTTCTTATATTTGGGCCCATTTTGCCAATCTCGCCTTGTTTGTGTTTGTCGTTTGTCCCGAGTACGTTTATCCAGTCTTCCTCTTACCAGAATACATAAAACTTTATGAAAATACATTTAACACTTCTCATTTTATCATCTTAAGCGCGTAGTACAAAATGATATGTAAAAATTAAGTAAAATCAATGATCTGGGTGTGTGCTCAAATTAGTCATAATAACATCTATTTTACAAATTGAGAAGTTTATACAAAATGAGCATGTTGTTTTTAGGTAAATTGTGGGGTTTTCAGGTCTGAAATCAGGGTGTTTTCAGCGTTTTGGAGCGCTTTTTGGGCCAGGGGCTGGTTGATCATCCCCCGCTAACTGATTTTATCAAGGTTCTCTCATTCATGTAAATGAGCCCATTGTCCGACATGTAACCTTCACGTTTGTAACGTTGCAATGTTCCAGTAAGGCACAGCAGAACACTTCGAACTCATCATTCGTGAATTCCTGATGCAGCCATTTGATTGCTTCCAGCTTGTTAGGGATTCTGACATATCCGGATTCCAGTTTTCGCCCCCTAATGTGCTGTCGTTCTTTATCCGTTAGGTCGTTTTTTTGATGCGGATCAGCGGATGAATTTGGAACCAGGCCAAACGACATATGCGCCGTTTCAACGGCATCCCGAAGGATCAGTTTCCCATGTTCCTGAAAGAGTGTGAATAGCGGTTCAATTACCGCCCGACACAAAACCTCTACAAAGTTTTACTCAAATGGGCTAAACAGGATTTATTTTAACCTTATCTAGGCTCCAGACTCACAGCTTATAGTCACTTGAATAATTAATGATACATATTAATGATATCGTCGATAGATTTTTCATGATTGAATTCCCTGATTTTCTTGAGAGCGCCGAAGTCATTTTCGATGGGGTTGAGGTCGGGAGAGTATGGCGGAAGGAAAAGCAATGTTGCGCCTCTGCCCTCGATCAATTCCCTGGTCTTGTTTGATTGCCCCTTCTTTGGTCATAAACCTCCGTCTTTAGACGGAAAAAGGCTTTAGCC
>CAZKGT010000008.1:0-13772 GCA_964552285.1 uncultured Pseudobdellovibrionaceae bacterium
GAGCGTTTGAAATTCCAAAAACAGAAGAAAAAACACCTACTTTTGCAACAGGTCTTCTCTTCTGCCTGCCCGGAAGTGTAAATAGCCTGCACCGCACTATCCAGCGCATTTTTAAAATCATAGGCCCCCATCGGCACCGGATAGACATTGGCAAAATAGCCGCAGCGGATTTTCCCCTCCCGCAATACCCGCTCAAAAACGGTTTCCCGATCCTGCGCAAAGGCTGGCGAGGAAATATAGTCATTCCAGATAACATCCGGACGTGTTATGCTTCGGCATGACATATCCGCTTTCATTTCGTCGCAAAGTCGTTGCGCACGTAGAGGACGGGATGGGCAAGCGTGAGGCGGCCCGTCTTTTCCGGATTTCTCCCAACACCCTTCATGTCTGGCTTCGCAGTCCCGATCTGGCGCCGAAGACACACGGAGCGCGCCGTGGAAAGATCGACAAGGCCGCGTTGACCCGTCATGTGGAAGATCACCCTGATGCGCTGCTCCGGGAACGGGCGGCGCATTTTGGCGTCCACCCCAATGCGATCTGGGAGATGATGCGCAAATTGGGGTTCGTAAAAAAAAGAGCGTAGATATTCGGAAGCCGACATTACGAAAAGAATGGATTTTCTAAAGCGCCTGTCCCGTCTTGTGAAAAGCCGTGGGGCGGAAAATGTCGTTTATTTTGATGAGAGCGGATTTGAAAAACACAGCTACCGCAAACACGGCTGGACACGACCAGGACGGAAAGTCTATGCCAGCGTACCGGGCAAGCGGGAAAAGCGGACGAATCTGCTTATGGCCCAGCGGAACGGCAAGTGGCTTGCCCCGGAAACTTTCGAGGGCTCATGTGATGCGCGGCGAGTCAATGACTGGCTGGAACACACCCTCTTGCCTCTCCTCACAGAACCCAGCATCATCGTTTATGACAACGCCTCCATCCATAAGAAAAAGGAAATTGCCGTCCTGTGCAGAAAAAAGGGGCACGTTTCGCTGCCCCTGCAGCCATATTCACCGGACTTCAATCCCATCGAACCGTCCTTCGGAGCCATAAAGCGAAAAAGAGAATTCGCTCCGACCAACACCCCAATAATCGAAATTATCAAAGCGTCCGTTTGTTATCTGGAATGACTATAACACAGTTGCCGAATTAGAGAAGCACGGCCAGAACAGCGGCTATACAAATAACGACTGTAAAAATACGGCGATCTTTAACGATAGGATCGGGTTGGACTGCATCAAGCATTTTGCACCTCTATTTACTGGTTGTTTCACACATGAGGAAAAACCGCTTCCGCCTACCTCGCTGGCCCGAACCAACTTTTCCCTCAATGCCTGTTTACGGCATTAAAAGAAAGAGCGGTATTTGACAAATTGTCGCAGGATGCACGAGCAAAGGGGACACAATAAAATCGCCCGGCAGCAGCGTTTGTATTTGTAAACGCTGCTGCCGGGCGATTTTATTGTGTCCCCTTTGCTCCCTTACTGGTTCATCGCCTGGAAGAAATCGTCGTTGCACTTGGTATCCTTCATCTTGTCGAGAAGGAATTCGACGGCGTCCACCGTGCCCATCGGGTTGAGAATCCGGCGCAGGACCCACATCTTGGTAAGCGTATCCTTGCCGACCAGAAGCTCTTCCTTCCTCGTGCCGGATTTTTGAATGTCGATCGCCGGGAAAACGCGCTTGTCGGCAATCTTGCGGTCGAGAACGATTTCGGAGTTACCCGTGCCCTTGAACTCTTCAAAAATCACTTCGTCCATACGGCTTCCGGTATCGATCAGGGCCGTGGCAATAATCGTCAGCGATCCGCCCTGTTCGATATTCCGCGCCGCACCGAAAAAACGCTTGGGCCGTTGCAATGCATTGGCGTCGACACCGCCGGTCAGAACCTTCCCGGAGGAAGGCACAACCGTGTTATAGGCCCGCGCCAGACGCGTAATGGAATCGAGCAGAATGACAACGTCGCGCTTGTGCTCGACAAGGCGTTTGGCCTTTTCCATGACCATCTCGGCAACCTGTACGTGGCGGGCGGCAGGTTCGTCAAAGGTCGAGGAGATAACTTCCCCGCGCACCGAACGCGCCATATCGGTCACTTCTTCCGGCCGCTCGTCGATCAGCAGAACGATCAGATAGGATTCCGGATGGTTGGCCGCGATTGAGTGGGCAATTTCCTGCAGCATAACCGTCTTACCGGTCCGCGGCGGCGCCACGATCAGACCCCGTTGGCCGAAACCAAGCGGTGAAACCAGCTCAATCACACGCTGCACATAGGCTTTCTTGGTCGGATCGTCCAGTTCGAGATTGATTTTGCGTTCGGGATAAAGCGGGGTGAGGTTGTCGAAATTGATGCGGTGACGGATTTTTTCAGGCGGTTCGTTGTTTATCGAATCCACCTTGAGCAACGCAAAGTATCGCTCTGAATCCTTGGGCGCCCGGATCCCGCCATCGACAATATCGCCCGTACGCAGTCCGAAACGGCGAACCTGGCTTGGCGAAACATAAATATCGTCCGGCCCCGGCAGGTAGTTCTCTTCCGGCGACCGCAGGAACCCGAACCCGTCCTGCAAAACCTCCAGAACGCCCCGGCCCGAGATAGGCACGCCGGTGTCCGCAAGTTTCTTGAGAACCGCAAACATCATGTCCTGCTTGCGCATCGTGTTGCAGTTCTCAATATCCAGCTCTTCTGCAAACGCCAGCAATTCCGCCGGGGATCGCGTTTTCAGCTCCTGTAAATTCATGGAATGCTCTTCATACTGATTGATGGATACAATTTACCGTCGAATAAGGCTTAATTCTCGTCTTTCCTATACCATCCGCGAAGGTTTTTTCTTTCGAAAACAAAGGCTTTTCCTGCCTCCCGAAAGCATGGGAATACCGCCCATTGCCATCACTAACCCAGATTTTGCGGGAATTCTTCTATAAAGACACCAGCCTTATACCTAACCCATTGTAGTGAGTCAACTCTTTATGTTTTGTAAAAGCGGAAAATTTTTCGGTTGATTATTCATAAAAATTGTGGGAGAAGGGCCGTAATCAAATTACATGCAGGGAGAGTTTCTTTGAGTACAAAACCTACGATAGACGAAATTGCCCTCGGAGGAGATGACCCTCATATTGAGTTTTTGGCCTTTTCGTATCTTACGAATCTTGCAAACCACACTGAGCACAGATCAAAATCCGGCTACGTGATTGCCCATGCAGCAGAGAGAATATTTGATGATACCGAAGATTACGGCATTAATTTTCCGAAAAAGGAAAATATAGATGAAAAAGGCCCCGTATATCCTCTTTTAAGGGGCGGGAAAAAAAACAAGGTTTCAGGCGAAGACTGGGAAAATTTAAAGAATTATTTTCTTAAAAGAAAAAAAGAAGCCGAAGACCATAGTCCACAAGCGCTATACGAAAATCTCAAGAGGCTGACAGACAGATTTGGCCTGTCAGATCTGGAAAAAGAAGTGCTTGATTTGATTTATGTTCTTGATGGAAGCGGCGAATTAAAGGAAGTAATAGATACGTTTATTCAAGGAGATCCTGGTTTAGCAGGTGCGGCATTTGCACGCATGTTGGGCAAACCAAACGAATTTAAAAATATTTCAAAAATCATTGGATCCAAGGGAAGATTGGTAAGATTTGGAATAATTGAAGATCCAACTTTCTCAGTTAATGATTTTTCTCTTCCGACAATCGATACCTTTCTCAGGGAACACCTGCACGTACCAGAACTATCAGATGAAGAAATAGACAATCTTATTTTTGTTCAGGCCCCCGAAACTGATGTCAATTTAAATGACTTCAGGCACATTAAAGATCTTGACCGGCTTGTCAGATATATAAAAGCAAAGCTTGAATCTGGCGAAAAAGGCATCAATATTATTCTTCATGGCCCTCCCGGCAGCGGCAAAACAGCATTGGCTTCTGCCATAGCAAAGCACCTCAATGTCCCTTTTTATGCCGCTGAGCCAAAACAGGATGAAGAAGACGATATTGAATCGGATACCAAAACATCCCGCATCAGAATGAATATTGACCGCAGGCTTCAGGCTTTGCTTCAGGGAAAGCCTGCTTTAATATTGTCTGATGAAATAGAAGACTGGCTTTTAAAGGGAACAGATTCCAGTAAAAGCGCTGATACGGACAGCAAGGTTGACACAAACCGAATGCTGGAAACAAATCCGATCATTAGAATCTGCACATGTAACGATATAAACAAATTCCACGAAGCTGTTCGTCAGCGTTTCTCGTACAGTCTATACGTCAATTACCAGCCAACAATGGTAAGAAAACAAATCTGGGAAAAACATTTAGGGAACCACCCTGATTATCACCTTGATGATACAGATGTACTTAAACTCGCAAGGAAATTTGCGCCACCTCCAAGAATTATTAAACAAGTCGTCGATATTGCGGCAACACTGAACGCAGATTTTAGCCACGTTGGCGACGTTATAAGAATGCGTGCAAAATCAGTGTATATGAATAGTGATGCGTTGGAGATTTTTGACTGTGTGCCTGAAAACTTTGACACTCGCCTGATTGAGTCATCTGACAATTTTGATGAAAAAACAGCAAACATTATCGAGAAAGGTAAAGAGGGAATACCTTTCTCATTGCTCGTCGATGGAGTAGAGGGAACAGGAAAAACCAGCCTGTTACGCTACATTGCAGAGCAAATCGGCCTTAGTGTATTTGAATACGATATGGCTGATTTAGCGACGCCGGACAAGCAAATGAGTGCCGAGCAAAAAATTGCGAGTGTTTTTAACAAAGCCGCGGACGAAGACAGTTTTCTAATTATTAACGGAATTGAGGAAATTGTACCCAACCCCCACAGTAATGGTGAACGATGGGATGATTCTCTCGTTAAAACTTTTATCGAATGCGCCTCAATACATAAAATACCATTTGCCGCAACAACGGAAATGTGCAATGGCAGTAGAATAGGACAAAGACTGGCTGCTGTCTTTTCTGACACGTTGTCCGTAAAAACGCTGAGTCCGGAAAAAGCTCTATTTGCTTCAGAAGCCTTTTTTGGAAAAAAAGTAACCGGACTGGATGGAAAAGACGGCTATTGCCTGGGAGATTTTAGGGCCGTTCAGATCTTACTTGAAAGGGGCATTCCTGATAACGACAACAACATCGTCGCTCAACTCGACAAACACCGGGAAATGAGAAATAAGCACAGTTCAAGTATGCACATTGCCGCCTAAAAAACCTGCACCACCGCCATAATCACAATCACGATCATCAGCACGGTCGGTGCTTCGTTCCACCAGCGGTAAAACTTGGCCGGACGTTTGTTTTCGTCACGTTCAAAAAGCTTTCGCCATTTGGCAAAAACCATGTGCAGGGCACTGAGTAAAACCACACTAGTCAGTTTCACATGCATCCAGCCTTCGCTGAACAATGCAGGATTGGCCCAGAGCATCAGTCCGCCGAACAGCCACGATGCGATCATCGCCGGGTTCATGATGATCCGGAGCAGTTTTCGCTCCATGACCTTGAACGTTTCCGCCTTTTCCGATCCGGCTTCCGCATCCGCATGATAGACAAACAGCCGCGGCAGATAGAGCAGTCCGGCCATCCAGGCTATAATGCTGATAATATGCAGCGCCCTCAGCCACTCGTAGTTAAACAGCAAAAATTCGGCCATCGATCATTATCCCTTCATCATATTCTGACAGCAGCGTGACCATTTCTCCAGACAATATCTTTCATTGGCAAAACCCTTCTTGTCCAGAGAATCCCGGACAAGCCTTGCAAGTCCTTCGATAAATTCCGGCGCTTCGGAAACAGTTGGAACTCTTGTATAGCCGGGTATTCCAAGCTCATCCGCAACATGACGATACTCGATATCCAGTTCCACCAGCGTTTCGACATGCTCCTGCGTAAAAGCATGCGGATAAATCACGACCGGCACATTGTCTCTGGCGGCGCGCTGCAGTTCCTCTTCAACGCCTGGCCCGATCCATTTCAGCGGCCCCACCCGGCTCTGATAACATATGGTCCAGTCAAGATCATCGATAGCTGTTCTCGCAGCAATCGCTTCGGCGGTTTTTTCGCACTGCCACTGATAGGGGTCGCCGCCTCTGATAATTTTTTCCGGCAGGCCGTGTGCCGAAAACAGGACGCGCGGCTTTAAACCTGTTTCTTTTTTGGCCCGTTCATAGCTCTCCCGGACAAGCCGGGCCGAAGCCTCGATAAATCCGTCCTGCCATGGATAACAACATACAATCGAAACAGGAACATCCGGATCTGAAGCTGCCTTCTTCCACTCCCCCAGCGAAGACCAGGTCGTGGTTGTCGAAAATTGCGGGTAAAGCGGCAGGAGAACGATTTTATCCGGTCTATAATCCTTTACCTGCCGCACAACTTCTTCCGCCATCGGATGCCAGTAACGCATACAGATAAACGTTTTGAATTCCTTTCCCAAAGCAGCCTCAAGAGCTGTTGCCTGCCGATCTGTATTTTCTAACAACGGGGACTTATATCCCAGCTCGCTATAACTGGAACCGGCCTCATTGCGCGAACGTTTAAAAGCGATCCATTTTGCCAGAAGCCAGCGAACGGGCAGCGGCGCGCCGATGATATTCGGGTCCATAAAAAAGTTGAAAAGGAAGGGCGAGATTGTTTCACGTGAATCCGGACCCCCCAGATTGAACAGAATAACCGCCGTTCTGCTCATACAACCCAGCCCCTGACAATTTCTGCCAGTTGCTCTACATGCTCTGGCGGCGTTTCCTTCATTACGCCGTGGCCGAGATTGAAAATAAACGGCCCGCCGGAAAGTCCGCTCAAAATCCGCTCCAGCGACAACACCATCGCATCGCCCCCCTCCAACAGGCACACCGGATCAAGATTTCCCTGCACGGCCGTATGGTGTTGCAGGACCCCGGAGGCCCAGTTCATAGGCACCTGCTGGTCAAGCGCCACAGCATCGACGGGAACCTGCTGCACATAGTTCAGGTAAAGCTGTCCGGCTCCTCTTGGAAAACCTATGATTGGAACCTCCGGGTAGCTACTGCGGATATGTTCGATAATCCGGCGCGTCGGCGCAATGACATAGCGCTGGAAAAGATCCGGATCGATTACCCCGGCCCAGCTATCGAAAAGTTTTACCGCCTCCGCGCCAGCGTCGATTTGCCGTGAAAGATAAGAAATCGTGGCCTCGGTAATAACATCAATCAGTTTGGAAAAACCTTCCGGATCGCGATAGGCCCATCCTTTTACTTTCGCAAAATCCCGGCTTGAACCGCCCTCGACCATGTAACAGGCCACTGTCCACGGCGCACCTGCAAACCCTATCAGGGCCGTTCCCGGAAATTCCTGACCTAGTTTTTTCCGAACATCCGAAACTGTTTTATAAATGGGCTCAAGCTTTTCATCGATAATAACCGCCGATAATCGCGCTACATCCGCCTCACTTTTCACAGGATCAAGTTTCGGACCCTCCCCGTCGACAAATGTAAGTTCCTGGCCCAACGCATGGGGAATAACAAGGATATCTGAAAACAAGATGGCCGCATCCATGCCAAACCTGCGAACCGGCTGAAGCGTAATCTCGGTTGCTAGCTCAGGATTGTAAACAAGATCCAGAAAGCTGCCTGCCTGATCCCTTAATTCCCGATACTCTGGCAAATAACGGCCCGCCTGACGCATAAGCCAGAAAGGCACGCGCATCTGCGGTTTCTTCCGCAGAACATCCAGCAAAATTTTTTCATCCAATTCATTCATGACGGCACATCAAAGCAAATCCACTTCCTATTAAAAAGATATTTTTAAAAGGTATTTGTTATTTGTTGTCCCTGTGAAAAACGGGGAGGAAAATTATCCTGCCTTTTGCCCACAGACCATAGGCTTTTTTCACAATGGAATCCAGCGATTCCTTCCGAGTCGTCCACCAGATGAGATATTTTCTCAAAACCGTTACACACAGAGAGTAAGCGCATTATTTGTACCTGTACAAAAGTGGCATTTCTTTTGTCCGCAGATAATGCACGGCTCAGATCACTATATATCCACAAACTTGTCAGGAGACGGATTGTCGAATCGGTCTCCACTATGATAAAGAAAGAGGGAGTTATGACGGAAATGACGGTGTAAACGATTTCTATGTTTCAGGATGCCCTAAACAGACTTGATCAGCTCGAAGCGGAAATGCTTCTCGAAGAAATTAATCCTGAACTTGACGGCGTAAAGTTCGATCCGCAAAAAGTCGTCATGATGGGACAGGATCTGACCTTCTACCCTGGTTATAAATTCCTTGATATCTCCGACTACGAAATCTCACCGCCTTCCCGTCGCTTTGTTATTTTCAAGTCCGGCGATGTTGTTGTCCTGAACTGGACCAATGAGCCTATCTATAACACGAACGATAAAGCACCGATCGAGCTGACACAGGAAAATGTTTCCGACTATGTCCGTTTCTTCTTCACCTATGTAAGGGGACGTCACGGCCGCTTTATCATCACGGAAAGCGTCGATGATATCAACTGGCGCGAAGAGCCGCCGCCTGCCGCCCGGCGGGCTATCGGAAAAATGCTGGAACCTGTTCATATCACCAGCATGGGCGAAGATGGCACTTACAATCTCGTGGCCCGTATGATGTTCAAGGATTCTCTTTTTAAGAGCGATGTTCACGTCAAACCAACCGGCCTTGTCAGTCTGTCAGGGGAAGAATTGCTTATCGAGGATATGCCCGTCCTTGATGATACGTTCGGTCAATAGTAACAGATTTTTCATATTCTCTTAAACCCCTGTTAATACTTACAATTTTTTCTCAAAAAAAGTCGCTTTTCTCATCGTTTGGTAGGAAAGCGTTAAGAACTCAGGCGCATAATTGTTTCATAGCATCCTGAATAGGGTGTTTTGGGAAGATAGTTATTAAAAAGTTCTTACGACGCGGTCGGGGTTCCAATGGGCAAGAAAATAGATAATCAGACCGAAATCATGCTGAGCAGGCAACCTGTTTGCCATGTAGCATACACACTTAATAATGCACAGCCCGTCCGTTCCACCATTATCGGCGAGCAGCCACTCTTTTATATGGACTTCGAAGGTGCGCTTGATGACGAGTGCGACGATTTCCTTTTTGAGGCGCTGGAAGAAAGCATCGAAAACCTGAAGGAAAAGGTTAATTCCTACGACCGTTTCTCTCTTGAATTCTCTCAGCCGGCCGATGTCAGAATGCAGGAATTTCTGGCCGACAGCGCATTGGCCTGCAGCACAGGTGAAACCGCCGATCCGGCCTGTACAATGGATGAAATCAGGGAAGAGCTGTCGCACAGCCGGTTTGCCGCTTCGCTGATGGAATTTTCCGAAGAGCATAAAGTGGAAATGATCTTCAGTACGCAGGTTGAAACGGCTATCTACGAAAGAACATCCGGCCGGATCGTAATAAATCCCAACTTGGATATTTCTTCAGCGATTCTTCTGACGGTGCGCGAATTGCGCAGGGTCTGGCAACACAAAAACGGTGTTCTTCTTAACCCGCTGACCTTTTACCCGGATCACGCGATCCTGGTAAACCGCGCGCAGATTGCAGATCTTACCGTTTCCATGATCCGTACTGCCTGGGAACTTCAGCTTTCCGGTGAAAAGGATATCTGGAGCCGAATTGAAAATTCTCCGATGGCGGACCTCGGACGGGTTTTTGCCCGCGAAGCCTACATGGATTTCCGCACAATCAATAACGGCGTTGCGGCAGCAGCCACGTTTGAAACCTGGTTCTTATCAGAACGCTGCCGCCGTCAGGACAAGATTTTGATTCAGCAGATGCTGACCGATTATCAGGGCTATGTTTTCAGCAGTGAACAAACATCGCTTTCCGTATCGGCTGAGCTCATCGGGAAACTTGGTTCCATGCCCTTCGGCAAAAATTACCTGGCAGCTTATGCCCAGACCATCATGACGGACCCGGTTTTCACCGACGTCCGTGATCGCTCAAACGCCAATTTCCTTTGGTTTATCAAGTTTGAGAAGTCTTTCCGCGAAACGGAACAGGAGTTGCAGCAGGAGTCCGGTCACCAAGGCTATGACGACCGTCATGGCTTCTCCGGAAACCTGAGCAAGGACTGTAACTATGATGAAGCGGCAACAATCATCGCCTTCCCGCGTGGTCGCGAATGCACCGACCGACAGGAAACAGACAATGAAACAGACGCCGAAATTATTTTCTTCCCGCGCTGGTCAGGGGACCACCAGACTTAGAAACGGACATGGAAACGAGGCCGTGAAAGCACAACGACTGACAAGAAAGAGAAATCTGAAAAAAGTCGGCCGGCAGGCACCGGACCAAACTGTCTACGAATATCAGAAAGACTCAAAAGAAATTAAAGACAGCTGGCCGCTGGGCGAGCTTCTCTCGGATATCCGCAGGAACGATTACGATACAGAAAAACATCTTCCCTGCGCTTTCACCGGAGACAGGGACGTTCTGCGCTGGTGCGTCTCTGTTGCTTCGGACAGTCCGACGGCGCTGGCCCTGATGAAAGAGGCCGCAGCCGAGAACTGGTCAGTTGCGCTTTCAGACCTGTCCAGCGGCGGGTTTCACATTGATGCGCAGGCAAACAAATGCCAGATCGATCATCATGCCCTGACCCCTTCGGCAATAGGTCGCTCCGATTACTTCCGCAATGCCGTGTTGCTGACTTTCATCCGCGTTTTGCGGGATATCTGGCATGAAAACCATGTCGAGGCTTTTGAAAAACAGTACGGGCCTGAAGCAATTTTGATGCTGGAAAGAATTCGTGCCGCCGATGGCGATACCGTTGCCGTCTATACGGCGTGGGAACTGCGCGGCGCGGGGTTTTCCGATGTCTGGCGCCATCTGATCGGCTCGGAAGAGGGCGACATGGCGATGACCTTTTCACGTTTTCTTGAACGTGATCCTTCCTCATTCTTCGACGGATCTGCCATGGCATATGCTTTCCGTCAATGGTATGCGGACGAAACCCGCGTTGATGCCTGCGATCACGATACGCTGGAATTTCTCGACAGTGTTCTGGAGCAAAGCGAGGGCAGAAATCCGTTTGGAAGCAGTCGTCTGATGGCGGAAGTTGCGGAAAAAATTTCGGCACTGCCGGACGGTACGGTCTACCTGCAGGGCAAGGGCGAGACGATTCTGACGGACCCTTTCTTTTCCGGCCTGAACGATCCGATCAATCAGTCGCATTTACTGCATCTTATGTATGATCTTGAAGTGATCATGGTCAACAATGTTCCGTTCCGCGATTCAAAGCTTGCCCGCATGATTTTCCCGCAGGGCGAAATGACCCGGACAACAGTTCGCTAATCATCTGAAAACCTCTTTTTTCCCGTCCGTCCGGCTGTTAGGATCGCCCTTGTCATGCGTGAAGACAGTCAGGAAATCAGGAAATTTCATGTTCATCTGGTATCGGATGCGACGGGCGTAACCCTTCAGGGCCTTGCCCGTGCCTGTCTGGCGCAGTTTGACGGCATTTCGCCGTTGCAAAAACTCTGGCCGATGGTGCAAACCGAAGAGCATTTGTACCAGATCATAGAACACATCGAAAAAGACCCCGGTCCCGTTCTGTTTACCTTTGTAGATCCAAATCTGCGCGGTATTTTATCGGATCGCTGCCACGATCTCGGCATTCCGGCGCTGGCGGTCCTGGATCCGATTATCAAGGGCCTTTCCTCCTATCTCGGCCTGCCAAGCAGGGGCGTGCCCGGCCTGCAGCATGCGATGGACGATGCCTACTTCGAGCGTATGGAGGCGGTCGATTTTGCCCTGTCTTATGATGACGGGCGCAATGTCGAGGGGTTGGAAAGCGCCGATGTTATTCTCGTTGGTGTCTCACGTACCTCGAAAACCCCGACCTGTATCTTCCTGGCCCGCCGCGGCATTCGTGCAGCCAATATCCCGCTGGTGCCGGGCGTGCCATTCCCGGAAGAGATTTTAAATTTAAAGCATCCGCTTTTTGTCGGCCTGACGGAATCGCCCCAACATCTTTTAAAGTTACGCACAAGCCGCCTTCAAGCTGATAAGACTAATCCCCTCTACGCGCAAAACAGTTATCTCGATCTTGATGCGGTGCGCGAGGAAGTCAAAAACTCCCGCAACTTTTTCCATCGCAACGGCTGGCCGGTGATTGATGTAACCCGGCGCTCGATCGAGGAAACCGCCGGCGAAATACAGGCGCTGCTGAAACGGCGCAGGGCGGAGCAATGAATCTGATACTCGCCTCCCGCAGCCATGCCCGCAAAACCCTGCTCGAAAATGCAGGGCTTTCTTTTGAGTGCATCCCGGCGGATCTTGACGAAACGGCGATACAGGAAAGTGGGACAACGCCGGAACAGATTGCCCGCAAACTGGCCGAAGCCAAAGCACTCTGTATTTCGGACCAATATCCGGATGCGCTGGTCATTGGCTCGGACCAGGTACTTCATATGGACGGTGCGCTTTTTACCAAAGCAGATTCCGTTGAAAAGGCCCGTACAAAACTCCTGAAACTAAAGGGAAAATCCCATAAACTGACCTCGGCTGTGGCGCTGGCCGAGGCAGGAAAAATACGGGTGGTCTTCGACGATACCGCCACATTGCGCATGGAAAATTTCTCCGATGAATTTCTGGAGACATACCTGAACACGGCAGGGGAAGCCTTAACACGTTCCGTCGGTGCATATGAGCTTGAATCTCTGGGCAGCTGGCTGTTCAATAGAATCGAAGGGGATTATTTTACAATACTTGGCATGCCGCTTTTGCCACTGCTCGGCTGGCTCCGGGATAATAAAGGTATAGTGCAATGTATAAACAACTGATCCGCACCGGTATTATCGGTCACCCGGTAGCGCACAGCAAATCGCCGCTGATACACAATTACTGGATCACCCGTCACGGCCTGCACGGCCGCTATGACGCCATAGACATTCCGGTTAGAAAATTAAAAGAGCAATTGCCGGAATTGATCGCAGAGGGCTTTAAAGGTTTTAACGTGACGATACCGCACAAGAAAGCCGCCCTTCAGCTTTGTGACGAGATTGACGATACGGCAAAACGGATTGGCGCCGTGAACATGCTGACGGTTGCCGAAGGGCATATAAAAGGTACCAACACCGACATTTTCGGTTTCCTGGAGAACATCCGTGAAGGCGTGCCGGATTTTGATTTTAGCGCAGGACCGGCTCTTGTCATCGGTGCGGGCGGCGCGGCGCGCGCGGTTATTGAAGCGCTTCTGTCGGAAAATGTCCCGGAGATCCGCCTGACCAACCGTACCTACGAAAACGCTGTGGAACTGGCAGTTGGAACGGCCGATCCGGATAAGGTAAAAATTGTCAGCTGGCAGGACCGGGATGAGGGACTTTCCGATCTCAATCTTGTCGTGAATACAAGCGCACTCGGTATGACAGGCAAACCGCCTCTGGACTTTGAACTGAATGGTTTACCGGAAGAGGCTGTCGTCAATGATATCGTCTATACGCCGGAAATTACCGATCTTCTGCGCGCTGCCCGTGACAGGGGCAACAGGATCGTAACCGGTATCGGCATGCTGCTTCAGCAGGCCCGCCCGGCGTTCGAAGAATGGTACGGCGTCATGCCGGAAATTACCGAAGAATTGCTGGAAAAGGTCAGGGCATGATTGTTCTCGGCCTGACGGGATCCATTGGTATGGGGAAAAGCACGGCTGCGGCCATGCTTCGTACGATGGGCGTTCCTGTTCATGAGGCGGACAGCGAAGTTCACAGGCTTCTGGACCAGCGCGGCAAGGCCGTAAATGCCGTCGCCAAAGCATTTCCCGAAGCGCTCGATAAGAAAATCTACA
>CAZKGT010000008.1:13782-33120 GCA_964552285.1 uncultured Pseudobdellovibrionaceae bacterium
GGATCAACCGGGCAAAGCTTTCTTCCATTGTCTTTAACGATGATCACGCCCGCCGGCATCTTGAGGCTATTCTCCATCCGCTGGTCAGGCAGGCCCAGAATAAGTTTCTGGCCGCACAGGAAAGGAGCGGCATCCGGATTGCCGCGCTCGATATTCCGCTTCTTTTCGAAACGGGGGCGGACCTTCGCTGCGATTATACGATTTGCATGACCGCGCCCCATTTCATCCAGCGCCAGCGCGTTTTATCGCGTCCCGGCATGAGTGAAGAAAACTTTTATAAACGCCTGTCCCACCAGGTTCCCGATACTGAAAAACGCCGCCTTGCCGATTTTGTTGTGCAAACGGGCCTGGGGCGTGCCTATACTTACCGGGAGCTCAGGAAGATACTGAAACAGGTTACGGTTACATGAGAGAAATCGTCCTTGATACAGAGACCACCGGCATGGATCCGGCCAATGGCGACCGGGTGATCGAGATCGGCTGCGTGGAGCTGGACAATCACTTGCCGACGGGCCGCGTATACCATCAATATATTAATCCAGAGCGCGAAGTGCCGCCCGATGCGGTTGCCGTGCACGGCATTACGGACGAATTTCTGGCCGACAAGCCTGTTTTCACGCAAGTCTACAGCGAATTCCTGGATTTTATCGGCGAGGGCGCAAAGCTGGTCATTCACAACGCCGAATTTGATATGAAATTCCTCAATGCCGAGCTGAAAAATGTCGGCCATCAGGGATTTCCCATGACAATGGCGCTCGATACGCTCGCCATCGCCCGAAAAAAATTCCCGGGATCGCCCGCCTCTTTGGATGCGCTGTGCCGACGCTTTGGCATAGATAACTCGGAGCGCGAAGTGCACGGCGCTCTTTTGGACTCCGAATTGCTGGCTGAGGTCTATCTGGAGCTTCTCGGCGGCCGCCAGCACGGATTAAGCCTCAGCGCTCAGGTGCAGACGGAAGGCAGGGGCGAAACGATTGTCAAAATCGAACGTCCTTACCGCGAGCCGCGCATATTCTCTCCAAGCGAAGAAGAACGGTCGGCTCACGAGGCAATGCTGGAAAAACTAAAAGATCCGATCTGGAAGAAAGCCTAGGCTTCGGCCGCTTCTTTTTCCTGGTTTTTGAATTTATTTACATGTTCCCCGAACTTCTCGAGATAAAGACCCCTGAAGTCGACAGGGTTCATCAGCAATGGCGGATATCCTCCGTTACCGGTTAAATCGGCAATAATCTGGCGTGCAAAGGGAAACAGCATTTTGGGAATCTCGATCAGCAGCATCGGATGTTTTCTTTCTTCTGGCACCTCTATCAGGGAAACAACCGCGCAATACTGAACCTCGCAGACAAAAAGCGTTGTTTCTTCACGCGTTGCATGAGCGGTGATTCTCAGAGAAACTTCATATAGGTCGGGATTTTGTTCGGTTTCAATTTTCCGGGCATCCATATTGATGCCAATGTTTGTTTCTGGTGTACCCTGGCCTATTCTCAATGTCTCCGGCGCATTCGGATTTTCGAAAGACAGGTCCTTTATATATTGTGCATGGATAGCAATCGGCAGCCCTTTTGCGCCAACCCCCACTTTATCGTCACCTGTATTCTGATCGTCATCACTCATATTGCAATCTTTCCTTATATGTAATGTCTTGCCTGAAATAGCACGGACTACGGCGGGAATTCAAGGCTCATCCTTTTCATCTATCACTTCGTAATCGCCTTCAATCGTGTTTGTTTCACGAGGCCCGGCGCTGTGATATTCGGAATGAAACGTAGCCGCACGCATATTCATGTGTTTGGAAGCATAAACCCTTAGAATATTCCTGAAAGCCGGTACCAAAAGCAGGAAGCCGATCGTATCCGTTACAAAACCCGGCGTGACCAGCGTTGCACCGGCAATAACGAGACAAAATCCGTCAAAAAGCTCCTTAACCGGCAATTCGCCCTTATTGAGGTTTTCCATGCCGCTATGAAAGGTCTTAAGACCCTGAATCCTGAAAATCCATCCGCCGAGCATTGCCGTAAACAGCGTAATCAGCAGGGTCATACCGAGCCCGATCTTGCCGCCAATGATCACAAACGCGCTGATCTCGATTAACGGGATAATAACGAAGATAATGAAGAATGGCATTAGGCACCTTGTTTCAGAATGTTCTGGAATTATCTAAGACATAGAAACCGATTCATGCAAGGCAAACCGGAAACCATTCCCGTAAGGCGCCTGAATGTGATAAAGTATAAATATAGGCAACAAGTCTCTGGAATAACTGTAAATATGGGTGTAAATCCGTTTTTATAGGGTGTCCGGAGCATAAAGGAGCTAAACGCACGTGCCCGCAGATATTCTGTTTTATGCGCTGGTCGCTGCCGGTCTTGTTTTCTGGTTGCGCAGCATTCTGGGGACGCGCCACGGTGATGAGCGGCAGCGTCCCAATCCTTTTACAAGCCATTCCGATACTCAAGGCAGCGACCAGCCACAGCCGGAAAGCCCTTATCTGGCAGGCGTGGAAGAGCTTCTGACGCCTGAACAGCAGATCATGGAGCTGTCCGAAAATCCGACAAACCGCCTGTCGGTCGAGAACAAATCTGCTGAGGCTGGCCTGATAGAAATTTCCCGTGCAGACCGGATGTTCGATATCAACCATTTCCTGCAGGGTGCGCAGGATGCCTTCGTGATTATCGTTGAGGCTTTTTCCAAAGGCGATAAAGACACGCTTGAAAATCTTCTGTCCGAAGATGTCTACGATGCCTTCGCAAAAGAGATAAAGGCGCGCGAAAAGCGCAAGGAAACCGCCTCAACAGAAATACATGCCGTTCGCAGGACCGAGGTTATTGAAGCCGAAATGAAGGAAAAAATGGCCTTTGTCACGGTTCGCTTTACGGCCGATGAAACATGCGTTACCCGCGATGCGGACGAAAAAATTCTCTCCGGCGATCCGGACCGTGTAACCGAGATGATTGATATCTGGGTTTTCGGGCGCGATATTCGTTCCCGCGATCCGCGCTGGCTGGTCTACGAAACCCGTGAGCCTGAGACAGAAGAAGTCGAGGATACTTCTAAATCCGATTGACGCTCGGCTTCGTTTGATCTTTATTTCCCATGACCGATCCAACATCGTCATCCCCGTGAAGGCGGGGGTCTACTTATCCGCACCTGCGAAAACTGGTAGGTGGATCCCGGCCTGCACCGGGATGACAACAAAAGGGGCCTAATTCATGAATGATTTGCCACGCTTTTTCAGCCTTTTCCTGATCCTGATCCTGACCGCTTGTGCTGGTGTCTCGACTGAAGATACGCCGCTTGCCTTGCGCCCGGCAAAATTCAGGGACCTGAAAGGCTGGGAGCATGACGACGTTGCAAAGGCTCTGACAGCTTTCCGCAAATCCTGCGCCCGTATCATGAAAAAAGACCCGCAACAGGCATTTGGCCCCATTGGCGGTTATTACGGCGACTGGCAGCCAATCTGCCGGGAGGCGGAAATCCTGCCCGATGCGCAGGCGCGCTATTTCTTTGAAACCCGTTTCCAGCCCTGGCAGGCACGCGCCGGGTTCGGGGAAAAGGGGCTATTTACCGGTTATTACGAAGCATCCCTGAAAGGCTCCCGGCAGCGCGGCGGTTCTTACCAGACCCCTCTGCGCCGCAGGCCGGGTGATCTGGTGATGGTCAATCTCGGCGATTTCCGGGAGGATCTGAAGGGCCGCCGGATCGCAGGCCGCGTTAAAGGCGGGTATCTGAAGCCGTATGAAGACCGCGCTGAAATATCGAACGGCAAACTTGCCGATGACGAAACACTGGCTCTGGCCTGGGTTGATGATCCGGTCGATGCGTTTTTCCTGCAAATCCAGGGCTCGGGCGTTGTGGATCTTGCGGAAGGCGGACAACTGCGTGTCGGTTATGACGGCCAGAACGGCCATCCTTACTACGCGATCGGCCGCGAACTGGTAAAACGCGAGGAGCTGGATAAGGAGGATGTTTCCATGCAATCCATCCGCGCCTGGCTGGAAGCCAATCCGGGTAAGGCGCAGGAGATCATGAACACGAACGCATCCTACATATTCTTTCGGGCGCTGGACGGTGACGGCCCGCTTGGCGGTGAGGGCATTGCGCTAACGCCGGGTCGCTCACTGGCCGTTGACCGCTCGAAAATCCCCTACGGCATTCCGGCGTGGGTTGATCTGGAGGCGCCCGTTGATAGCGAACCACCTGTTCGCCGTTTGATGATCGCGCAAGATACCGGGGGCGCAATCCGTGGCGCCGTACGGGGCGATGTTTTCTGGGGCCACGGCTCTCGCGCCGAATATCTGGCCGGGCATATGAAGTCGGAAGGGCGCTACTGGTTTTTGCTGCCAAGGGCCGTTTCATTGCTGAAATCGGAATAGAAAATGATACCGGGAAGGCTTGAGAGCAGGTAGGCAATACCGTAGGTAATGGAAATCGCAATGCCCTCGGTGGGGTTGAGACCCACCATCAGCCAGATACTTCCGGCAGCTCCTTCACGGAATCCCCAGCCACTGACCGAAACAGGCAACATCATGGTCGATTTGACAAGCGGCACAGCTCCGAACAAAAGCGCCAGCGGCACCGGCGTATGCAAGGCAATCGCGCAAAGGCCGTAAGCGCAGATGAAACTGGAAACCATAAAAAATGACAACCCGACCATAAGAGCTGCATTCTTCCAGCCAAGTTCCGCGAGCGCATCATGGAATTCATCAGCCGCCCGCCCGACAGCACCCGGCAGATGCTTCCCCAGCAATACACAGACAGCCAGAAAAATAAAAATGCCTGCAATGGTGGCGTATAAAATCATCAACGCCGGATTATTCTCCACCGTCCCGCTCGTCAGATGAAGCGGAATGGCGGCCAGAATAAACAGCACAAAAGCCGTTTGCCCGAGAATACGCTCAGCAATAACGCTATGTGCCGCCGAAGCCAGGCCCTTTTCATGCCGGTGCCGCCAGGCCCGTGTTGCATCCCCGGCAACGCCGCCGGGCAGGACCTGATTGAAGAACACGCAGCCGAAATATTCCCGCCAGGCCTTTGCCCATGTCAGGTGCAGGCCGATGGCCTTTGACACAAAATACCACCGCACCGCACAGATATAGGTGCTGCCGACCAGAACGACGATCGCACACAGGAAGGGAGCGATATCGGCATTGCGAACCAGTTCCACAAGCTGTTCAGGCTCCGCAATCCAGAGCGCCAGAGACAAAAAGGAAGCTGAAATAACCAGCCGGAATGCCGGATGCTTGTAGACAGGCCGTTTTTCCATGTTTACCGCCACCAAAATGAAAAACGATTTACCCTGCCAGCATAACAACAAAGCGTTAACAGGACATGGCCAAAAGAAAAAAGCCCCGGAGATAATCCGGGGCTTTTTCCGATGTCGTTTGAATAATTCCTAGTAGCTTGAACCGCAACCGGCAGCACCGGCCAGGCTGTTCTCACCGAACGTATCGCCGCCGAAGCTGTAGTTGGTGATCTGGCCGCTTGCCGCACCGTTCAGGGCATCGCCCCAGCAATTGGTGTCTTCACTGCCGGCGGCCGGCTCGAGATTTGCCAGATCTTCAGGGCTCAGTTCCCCGCCTGCGGCCGGAGCCAGAGCGTTCAGCGCGAAGGCTTCACCGCCCGGTACGGTCGGCAGGCCTGCCACGGTGACGTTCACGTTGGCCGCGATGGCTGCGAACGGATCAACGCCGCGGAAGATGTCTTCCTGATCGACGGTCGGTACCAGACCGAAGAAGATCAGACCTAGATCGAAGCCGTCAAGGAAGTGACGGATCTTGGCTTCCAGAGCATTGAACTGTGCCAGTGTCAGAATGCCTGGGCCAAGCGGTGAGTCTGCCGGAACGAAACCGTCATAGCTTGCGTTCAGGCCGTTGATCACGGTCGGTGTACCCGGCTGGTACAGGGCATTGTTCAGCAGCTCTACAT
Source organism: uncultured Pseudobdellovibrionaceae bacterium (assembly GCA_964552285.1). GTDB lineage: Bacteria > Pseudomonadota > Alphaproteobacteria > Micavibrionales > Micavibrionaceae > CAZKGT01. The sequence continues at coordinate 19,708 of CAZKGT010000008.1, forward strand.
AGAACCCGCTCTGACCAGCGAATTGCGTGTGGCCCAGCGTGTTGTTGAAGATCCGCAGGCTTAACGGATCAAGCGGATCGAACAGGTCGAACTGCAGGGCCGTGACGCCACCATTGAAGAAGTTCGGATTGGCATCGCTCGAAAGGTCAATCAGGCCGCTTTCGAAGCGTGCGTGAACCGGGTTGTTGATGAACTTGTTCCCGGCCAGGACAATATAGCCGTTGTCACCGCCCTTGGTGTGCAGGCCATACATGCCGCTGTCCGAAATCGTGTTGTTCAGCAGCCCGACAACTTCCGATCCTTCAATCTCGATACCCGTGGTGATCGAACCGGTTACGGTGTTGTTGTCGATATTGGCACCTATGGAGTCCTTGAACAGAATACCGACATCGTTTCCTGTGACGATATTGCCAATGATATCCATGTTGGCGCTGTTATCGCGAACCTCAATACCTTCCGTGCCGTTTCCGGTTACGGTGTTGTTGATAATGTCGCCGATAATACCGCGGACGATCTCGATACCGTCATGAACGCTACTGGAAACCGCGTTGCCGATAACCTTGAAGTTGACGGCATCGCGGATATCCATGCCTTCGTCACCGCTACGCAGGATCTTGTTGTTCAGGGCCAGCAGCCGCATACCGCCATTGACCTGGACGCCGTCATTGGCGGCATCCTCAACCAGGTTGTCCTGAATGGTGACGTCATCGCTCGGATTGACATAGATACCGTTCAGGCCGGCGAAGAAGACATCATTGTTAATAATGTCGGCATAATCGCTGTTCTGAACCTCGATACCGTTATAACCGGTGTCATAGATGTAGTTATCGGTGATATCGACATAATCGCTGTCTTCAACATCGATACCGTCATCGCCGGCTTTGTAGATGTTGTTGTCAACAATGTCGGCATAGTCGCTGCTGAGAACTTCAGCGCCGTCACCTTTGGTGTACTCGATGTCGTTATACTTCACATCGGCGCCCCAGCTATCCCAGACAGCAATGCCGTCACCGTCAGCCCACCAGGCCTGACCTGTGTTCTTGACGGTGTTGTGCTCGACCTCAACGCGGTAATTACCGTCTACATCAATACCGTCATCACCGGTGCGGTGGACATGGTTCCATTTGATGTCGGCGAAGATGCCGCTATCGACATGGATACCGTCCCAGCCCGAGTCATGGATCGTGTTACCGATAATGTCGACGTAATCGGACGGGTTCACGAAGATGCCGTGCTTGCCGGAGTCGTCAACATCGTTGCCGTTGATTTCAGCGTTATCGCTGGAAGAAACGTAGATGCCATGATCCCAGGTATCGTCAACGGCATTATACTTAACATCTGCATAATCACTGTTGATGACATAGATACCGTTGTCACGCGTATCGGCGCCGCCATAATGCTTGTTGATCTCGTTATATTCGATATCAGCGGAGTAGCTGCGTTCTACGAAGATGCCGTGATCGTCAGTTTCATCGATGTCGTTCCATGTGATCTGGGCATGACGGCTGTCAGAAACTTCAACACCGGTTCCACTGACGTTGAAGACATCGTTGTTCCAGACGCGGACATAGTCGTTGTCATTGACATCGATGCCGTCTCCGCCTGCGTCATACACTGCGTTCTCATGAATCTCGGCGTTGTCTTCGCCTTCAACGCGGATGCCGTCATCTGTCGTGTCGTCGACAACGTTCTTTTTCACATCGACGTCGTCGCTGTTCAGAACGTAGATACCGACGCCTTTCGTGTTGGCGCTGCCGTAATGACGGTTGATCTCGTTATTTTCGATGTCGGCGGAATAGCTGCGTTCGACGAGAATCGCATGGCTGTCGGTTTCATCGATATCGTTCCAGACGATCTGGGCATTGTAGCTGTCAGAAACCTCAATACCTTCATAGCCGGTATTATAGATATCATTGCTCCAGATCTCGACATGATCGTTGTCATCAACATCGATACCGTCCCAGGAAATATCATAAATATTGTTTTCCCAGATATCGGCATAGTCGCCTTTGTACACATTGATACCATCCTGGCCGATCCGGCGGATTGTGTTGTAGGCGATATCAACGTAATCGGACGGGTTCACGTAGATGCCGTGGCCGCCAACATCCTGAACGGTGTTGGAATTAATCTCGGCCGAGTCACTGGATGAAACGTAGATACCGTTATTAACAACATCCTCGACCCAGTTGGACTTCACATCGACATCATTGCTGTCGACCGCGTAAATGCCGTGACCCAGCGTATTGGATCCGCCAACATTGTTGTTAATCTCGTTATTTTCGATGTCGGCGGAATAGCTGCGCTCTACAAAGATGCCGTGACCGTCTGTCTCATCGACATCGTTCCAGGTAATCTGGGCGTCATAGCTGTCAGAAACTTCAACGCCGTTATCGCCGGTATTGTAAACATCGTTATTCCAGACACTGACATAATTATTGCCATTGACATCAATCCCGTCACCATCGTGATTGTTGACGGTGTTGCGGCGAATTTCGGCGCCGTAACCGCTGGCCACGAAAATACCGTCGCCGTTACCGTCCTTGACGAGGTTGTCATCAATGTCGACATAGGTTGTATTGTTTGCAGCGATGCCTGCGATATTCGTTTCCTCAACTTTGTTGTCATCAACGTCAACGCTGTCGCCGCCGTCAACGAGAATACCGTAGCCGACATAGGTTGAGGCGCCGTTATCGTTGATCTCGTTGTGGTGGATTTGCGTATCGTCAGAGTTCAGCGCATAGATTCCGGCGCTAACGGCATCATCGATTTCGTTGTTTGAAACCGTGCTGTCATCGCTGCTTTCAACCAGAATGCCGTTGATGCCAACATTGTCGATGTCGTTGTCATCAACCAGAGTATTGCTGCTGCTCAGAACGTAAATACCGTTGCCGCCGATATTGGAGATGGTGTTACCGGAAATCGTGCTGCCCGGGCTCGGGTTGATCGAAATACCGTTGGAAACGGTTTCCGTGACCGTGTTGTCTTTGATCTGCGATCCGGCAGAATTGTTTACATCGATGCCTTCACCGGAAATATTGTCCGTACCGCCCGTCGTTCCGATCAGGTTGTTCTGGATGACAACGCCGCTGCTGTCGCTGACTTCAACGCCGTCACCGCCATTGTTGGTATTATCGATCGTGTTGGCATCAACAGTAACGCCGGCCGTGTTCTTGACGAGAACACCGGCGCCGCTTCCGTTTCCGGCATTCAGCCACGTTCCGGAAACAGTGTTGTTGCTGATGGTCGTGCCGTCAATGTCGTCACCCCAGATGCCCGTACCGTCCGTGTTGGCGACATTATTGCCGTCAACAAGGCTGTTTGTGACATCATGCAGACCTATACCGGCCTTGCCTGTGCCGTTGATATCGTTGCCGGAGTTGATGGTCACGTTATCGGATGTTTCGATCCGGATACCGGCCAGTCCAGCAAAGTCGATGTCGTTGGCCTGAACGAAGGAATCATCGGAATTCGTCATCATGACGGCATGGCTGCCGGTGCTGTCGATATCATTATCCTTGATAAGCGCACCGTCAGAGCCGTCAACTCTGACGCCAACAGCGGAAAGATCGTGTACCTTGTTGTAACGAACCATGGCGTTTTCGCTATCCTTGATAGTAACGCCATACGCACCGCCGGAAATGTCATTTCCATCAGCAAGGCTGTCTCCACCGGGCAGGTTGTGGGCGCCGACAGTGGCAAAAGCACTGTTTTCGATCAGAACGCCCGTAGAACCGGCAAGGCCAGAGATTGTATTATGAATGACATCCACATCATTGTCGTAATCCGTGCCGTCGCTGTTCTTAACGTGAACACCGATAAAGGCGGAGTCTGTAACCGTATTATCGCGGATGACCAGATTGAATGCGTTATCGCCGTATATGCCCGTATCGCTGTTTTCAACGGTGTTTCCGAACACCTTCACCTTGGTGGCGGTGTTTTTAACGGAAATGCCCGTAGCAAAATCACTCACATCGTTGTCTTCGATAAGTGCGCCATCCGTACCGTCTGCATCAATACCGGCAATACCGCTACCGGAAACCGTGTTGTCAACGATTTCCAGCCCGGTAACGGTGTTCGCCTGAATGCCGTAACTGCCGGTATTGGTGTAGGTATCGCCCGTAATGGCAATCGTATCGCCGTTGGCAACGTAGGCGCCTGCCGTCGTGAAGTTCTGGTAGGTGTTGCCAAGGGACGTGACGTTGTTAAAGCCGTCGGAATACAGGCCGTAAGCGGCACTGCCCAGACCGTCGAAAACGAACGGATCAATTGTGACATCGTCCGAAGCAATCGTGATCAGGTTGCCGGCAGAGGCCGCTTGCAGTGTCGCACCGGCCAGACCCGTCAGTTTCAGGGCTCTGTCGATGATAATGTTCTCGGTGTAGGTGCCGCTGGCAACCGTAACATCCGCGCCGTCATCGGCGAACTGGATTCCCTGGTTGATTTTCGCACCATCAGACAAGACGTTAACGGTATGGGCCTCACCGTCCAGACGGCTTGCCTCCGCAACGGAAAGCGGGCCGCCGACATCATGGCGTGTGAAGATCGTACCGTTCAAGTTGACCGTATCAACGTCAATATCCTGAATGGCGCCCAGAAAATCGACATCAGCGATTTCGAAAGTTCCGTCACCCGCAGCGATGTCTTTAATGTAAAGATTGCCGCGTCCGAGAATGACATCATGGTTTATGTTGATCGTTTCCGCGCTCAGGGTCAGGTCTTTACGCGTGATTTTGTCAGAACCGAAGACCCGGTCCCATACGCTGAGATCAACCACGTGATCGGCATCACCAACTGTGTTGATGGAATTTGTTGCCCAAAGGTTTACATTGGTCGAACGCAGCACGGCAGCCAGCGCGTTTTCATCGACCAGAACGTTGTTAAATGTTCCGCCGGCACTTATATCCCGGAGAATGGAGCCAACCGTTGTGTTCGGGTCGTCCCAGTCGAAGAAATTAAAGACCGTGAAATCACCAATATCGATATTTTCCGGGTCAATCAGAAAGACACCGGTGTTGCCATTTTCAGCCGTCGTATCGACAAAGCCGTAGAAACCGACTTCACCGGCTGCTGAAAGCTCGACGAAACCGCCATTACCCGAAGTTGTACCGCCACGGGCGAAAACGTTACCGAACAGCAGCGCATTGCGGTTGCCCCAGAAACGGACGGTCCCGCCGTCACCTTCTTCTGTAGCATCAGCAAGGACTTCAGCGTCAGGCGCAACAACGACGTTTTCACCGGTTACTTCGATGGAGCCGCCGCCGGTGTTGCCGGAAGCGTCAAGCGTGCCGGCTACGGAAACAGCGCCCTGATCGCCGCCATTCAGCACGATCTTGCCGCCGACCTCTTCAAAAGAGGAAGCGTTGATAACGCCTTCGACGTTGATAATATTGTCGACGGCTTCCTTGGCCGCTGCAGCCGTCAGGGAAACAACCCCGCCCTCGGCGTTGATTTCACCGGTATTTTTCAGCAGCGCGTCGGCCAGCTTGCCGTCAACCGCAATCTCAACCAGTTTGTCGCCATACAGGTCCAGTGTGACCGTCTCGCCCGCCGCAAAAGCCACCTTGCCCAGACGCGCATTGATGATGCCGTTGTTAATCACAGTCGGCGCAACAAATGCTGCCAGGCCTGCGCTGGCGACATTAATATGGCCATTCAGCTCGATGGAGCCGTCACCGTCAACGCCCTGGAAGGTGTATTTGCCGTCGCCGTCCAGAAGATCGCTGTCCGAGATAAAACCGGTCGAAGCGATGATGGAACCAACGTTGATGGAAGAGGTGTCGGTGAAAATAACGCCGTTCTGGTCGAAGATGAAAATCTCGCCGTTCGCGTTCAGGTTACCGCGAATAACGGTCGGATCGTTTTCAATGTCATACAGAACATATTTTGAAGAAGAACCCGGTTGCGCAACATTCACTGTCCAGCCCGCATTGATATCGCCGTCGCCCTTAACCTTCGCAAAATCGGTCGTCTGGGTGATGTTGGTTGTGTTCGGAACCGTCGTGTCGACGGAAATGTTCCCTGTTACGGCCGTATGATCGGTCCAGTTATCGGCAGCAGCAGGTGCGCCGAAAGCCATCAGACCGGCAGCAGCCAGAGCCGTGGTCGAAAGCAACCGGATATGACGGTTGTCGTGACGGGAGAAAAATTTGCGGGCGATTTCGGTAGTCATTTTTTACCTTCCTTGTTACTTGCACTCAGGCAATACAAAAAAACCTTTCCTTGCGGCGCTTTAAGGCCGCAGCGTCTGTCCCGGCGGACGTAACCTTTTCCTGTTTTGAAATTTATGCCAGCGAATCAGCGATGTTTTGCATAAAGCAATAATTCTGATGCGTCTGGTCCTTTTTATATATGCATCTCCATGCCACTTTTTGGAGTCATTTGCAAGGGGTAATTAAGGAAAATTTAACATTTTTTCCGATTTAAAAACTGATATTTGCCTGAAGATGGCCACAGGAGCGGGTTTCCGGAATCAATACCGTAAAAATATTGTGGTAAATCAAAAGTATGCATTTGAACAAAGTACACTTTGCACATTGTAATCGGTGCGCATATGAGACATTATGTCGCATAGGCTCATCCTTCTTTTTATGGGCAGGCCGTCTTGAATCTTCAGAAAAAATAACTTAAGGATCTTATAGAGCTTTCTTTTTTGACTATCTAAGAACACGTTTAAGGACAACAGCTTCACACATAAGGCAGAACACAATGATGAAGGCAGAAGATATCTCCCGCTTTAGCCGCCGCGTATTTGCGACGACTGCCGTTTTCACTTTAACACTTATCGGCGTATCCGCAGCGCAGGCGCAGGTTCCTGAAGCGCAGATCGACACCGCTGGCCCGGGCCGGGTTTCGGAACAGTTCCGCGAAGGAACGATCATGCCGGAAATCATGCCGGAGATCGAAGTTCAGGAACTGAAACTGATCGGCGCGCCGGAAGGCGCCGAAAATGTCCGGTTCAACCTGAAGACCATTCGTCTCAGCGGCGTAAGCGCCTATACCGATGAAGAACTCAAGGGTGTTTACGCGGGCAGCATCGGGCAAACGATTACACTGGCCGACCTGTACGGCATCGCCAATGCAATGACGGTAAAATACCGCAATGACGGCTATATCCTGACACAGGTTATTGTTCCCCCGCAAACCATCGAGTCCGGCGTTGCCCGTCTCCAGGTTGTCGAGGGCGCCATTGATAGTGTCAGCGTTCAGGGCGAAGACGGCCCGGCGCTGGATCTGATCCGTTCCTATGCCGCAAACATTTCCTCCAACGGTCCGCTGAATGTGAAGGATCTGGAAAGAACCCTGCTGCTGATCAACGATCTGCCGGGCGTTGAGGCCCGCAGTATCCTGAGCCCTTCACCGGGCCGCACCGGTGCTGCCGATCTTCGGATCATCATCAAGCGCGATCCGTATGATGCGCTGCTTGCCATCGACAACTACGGCAGCCGTTATCTCGGCCCGGTTCAGGCCACGGCCGCGGGCTCCCTGAACAATCCGTTCTTCGACCAGAACGAGCGCATTACCGCGCAGGCCGTGATTGCGCCCGACCCTGACATCGGTCTTGAAATGGCTTATTTCTCGCTGGAATACGAACAGCCCGTCTGGTCCTACGGCACCATGCTGCAGATTTTCACCAGCTATACCCATACCGAGCCGGGTTACACGCTGGATCAGTTTAATGTCGAGGGTAAGTCACACTTTGCCTCGATCCAGCTTGAGCATCCGTTCATCCGTTCCCGCTCCCTCAATCTGTTCGGACGGGCGCTGTTTGATTTCCGTGATGTCGACAGCCAGAACGACATCGAGCCTACCCGCAAGGACCGTATCCGCGCTCTGCGCGCCGGTGGCCGTCTGGAATTTCTGGACACGCTGCTGGGTGTCGGTGTGAACTCCTTTGATCTTGAGTTTGCACAAGGTTTGAAAGTTCTGGGCGCCAGTGAAGACGGCCGGGACAATCTGAGCCGTCCCGCTGCCGATACGACTTTCTTTAAAATGGAAGCCGAGGCCCAGCGCCTGCAACGTGTAACGAAGGAGATTAACCTGCTTCTCGCCGTTCGTGGTCAATGGTCGGCCAACACGCTGCTGAGCTCCGAGGAGTTTGGCGTTGGCGGCATTAATTACGGTCGCGGCTACAACCCGTCTGAAATTGTCGGTGAAGACGGCGTTGCCGGTAAGGTCGAGCTGCAATGGAACCAGCCCTATCAGTGGGATTTCGTCCAGGATTACCAGCTCTTTGGTTTCTGGGACGGTGGACGCGTCTGGAACGACGATGCAACGACCTCTGCCGGAAAGCGCGACTCGCTTGCATCGGCCGGTTTTGGCATTCGGGCTGAATTCATGGAGCAGACGGGCGCTGACTTTTTCGTTGCGTTTCCGCTGACCCGTGATATCGAAACGGAAAACGACCGCGACCCGCGCGTTTATTTCGCGCTGAGCCGCCGGTTCTGATTACAGAAAAAATATTGTTCTTCAAAGCGGGCCGTCATAACATGACGGCCTGTTTTCTTTCAGGGAGTGTGCAATGAAACCGGCGGCATTTTTACTTTTCGCAATTGTTCTCACCGTTTCGTCCGCAGCAATGGCCGACAAGGTTTTCCTTTATAATGGCGACCGCCTGTCAGGTACCATCTCAAATATGGGTGACTCCGATGCACTTGTCTTCGTCACCAATTTTGATGAAGAGGTGCAGATACCCTGGACGCACGTAATGGCGCTGAAATCAGGAACAGGGGAAGACATTCCCGTTCCGGCGTCGCAGGAAGAAACAGAGACAGGATGCAAACTGGAGTCGGCTAAAATCATGCCGCAACCGGCAGAAGAAAACATTCCGGAGATCGAACCGGCAGCCGGCACGGAAGAAACGGCAAAGGAAACGGGCACCAAATGGTCCGGCCGGATCAATGCGGGAGCCAGCCTTCAGGACGGCAACAGCAACAAAAAAGCGGTGACTCTGGACGGGGAAATCAAGGCCCGGCAGGAAAAGAACCGCTATCTGGCCGGGGCGGAAATCAACTGGGCAGAGGATGAAGGAACCGTGACCGAAGACGATCAGAAACTCTATGGCGAGTATGACCGTTTTCTGAACGACAAATGGTTCGTTGGCGGACGCCTGCGGTTCAAAACCGATGAGATTGCGAAGCTTGATCTGCGAACAACGGCCGGCCTTTTTAGCGGATACCAGTTTTACGAGCGCGATGATCTGAACCTTCAGGCGCGTCTTGGGGTGGATTATATCCGTGAGGAATTTGAAAATGCGGATAACGAGGATGATGTTGCCGGGACCTGGAGCGTAAAATACGACCAGAAATTCTACGAAGGCGCGTTCCAGCTATTCCATGAACACGACTTCTCAGTGCCCTTCGATGATACGGAAGCCTTTCTCTTTGAAAGCAAAAGCGGCCTGCGCGTTCCCGTCGCACAACAGCTCACCGGTACGGCCGAAGTTGATTTCGACTGGGACAACGCCCCCGCACCGGGCGTGCGTGAAGAGGACGTTACGTATCGTCTGAAGCTGGGTTACGAATGGTGATAATCCGGTCGGCAATCCCCCACCAGCACAACGCAGTCATTATCGTGCCGAGCCACCACCCCTGCCAGAACCCGTAACCCGTTGCGGCAATCGACAGGCAGGCGATAAAGGTGGGTAGCGCCACCCGTGCCGAAGGCACCGAAAGTTTTTGCATTTTGAAAAGCAGGAAACCGAAGAAACCGCAGGTCAGGAGAATACCCAGCATCCCGAATTCAATCCAGAGCTGGATGGAAAAATTGTGCGGGTGAAGAACGGTATCCGAATGGAAAAAAGTCATAGTGGTGTCGAACTGTTCGACTGCGCGGGTGGCCTCGATACCAAAACCGTAAAACGGGTTTTGCAGCGCGTACCGGCTGACGAAATCCCAGATCTCAAACCGGGCGGAAGCATACCCCTCGCGCAGCCATGTGATCTCGGAGGTCACAGGCGCAAACGTCTCGTACAGCTTCATGGCGATCAGCGGTGTGGCGGCAAGGCAAAGCATGATAAGGCCGCCAAGAACAATCCATACAATACGATGCTTATAGGGAAAAAATACCAGCAGGATCAGCCCGAGCAGAAAAGCAAGATTGGCCGACTGGCTGTCTGTCAGAACTTGTACGGCAGCCAGAAGAGCAATCAGGAGGATCGCGAAAATATTTCTTTTCATCTCGTCAAAACTTGATTGCTGAACCAGCCCCAGCGCAGCAAAAAACAAAACCGAAGTTACAACCGCTCCTCGGTTCAGATGAAATCCGTCAAGCGGCTCATCCATCGGGATGCCGCGCAGCAGTCTGTGTATCGGCATATCTGTCAGGCTTTCAAAAGCCAGAAGCCCGAAGGCTGCGCAAAGCGCGATCGGCAGGATAACGGAACCCTTGCGTATCAACTCCTCCGGCATGGAGCGCAGGACACTGAACAAAAGTGCCCCCGGTACAAGCACCAGCGCAATCTTGATTGCCCGTTCCAGCGCAAAAGCCGGGTCGAGCGCCCAAAATGAGCTTAGTGCCGCAAAAGCCGGAATGAAAATGCAGACAAGCAGAAGGGATTTGGACGCCCCGGGTTTTTTCTTGAATATAAACGGATAGGCAATAATGCCGATGAGGCCGACAATGCCCGGCGCGTATCCCATGAGCCGTGGCAGGTTAACCGACAAAACAACCATCAGCGCCAGGGCTCCGAAAAGAGCCCAGCTATAAGCAAGTTGCAGGCGGGAAAATTGCGGAACGCACGCGGTCATGGATGTTTTGTAATCCGCATCCTGTCCGGTATCAAGCGGGAATTCGATGCTTACGGCGTATAATCCGCACCATCCCGCGCCTCCCAGTGGGCAATAATATTCCCGGCCTTGGTATCGTCAAGGAACACATTACCCCCGGCGAACTTCTTGATTACCGTTCCGGCCCCCATCGGGCTTGAGCCGTCGCCCCTTGCGCCAAATTCAAACGCATTCGGTGTGTCCGATTCCTGCGTGTAGAACGTGCCGCTAAAGGCCGTACCCGTGGCGCTGTTGATCCAGAATTTCCCGTTATCCGTTGTCCCGGTCCCGTCCCATGTAAAGATAATAAGGTACGTCCCGGCGGTCAGGGCCGCAGTCAGGTCATCAATGGTCAATGTCGATGTGCCGTCGAATTGCTGAAAATCCAGCTTTTCATCATTGGCCATACGCAGGCGAACAAAAGGTTCAAGCCCGGTATACTGCCCCCAGAAGAAATCCGAGCCGGATACAGGGTCTTCACTGTCAAAGAGTATCGCCACCCACGAACCGTTTTCATCCGAGCGGGGGAACTTCGCGCACTGCGTCCCGGTCACTGATTTTTGCAACAAGCCGCTTTTTAGCGATACGCCGGACATGGCAAATCCCGCGCCGCTGTCCCCCGGCGTACCGGAAAAGTCCGGGTAATCGGCGTCATTCGTCCCGTCCCTGCCAAGCCAGAAATCATAATCCTCCCTGCTGGCAACGGCGGGGCTTTCAATGACGCTCCATATGGTCCGCCCAGCGCCGGGATAACTTTCTTCCAGTGTCGCGTCACACTCAAAGCAAACACCAATATCGGCAACGCTGTCGAGATACGTGCCGCCAAATGTAGGAACATTCGTATATGTCCGGTTATGCCGCGTTGCCAGTTCGGCCCGCATAGCGGCAACATCGGCCGCGTCAATCGCGCCGTTACCCATAGCAAACCAGTAATAGCGCGTGCCTTCCGAAGACAGATTTGCGCTTTCCCCGTTGCCAAGCGTCAGAACGCCCGTGCAGTCCGTTGTATCCGTTACGCTTTGGGCAACGCTTACACCCTCATCGTCATTCAGCCAGCAGGTAATCGTGGTCGTGCCCGACGAATGGGTGAAGTTGAAAAAGATGGTGTAATCGCGGCCCGGTATAAGCGCCGTATTGTCAAATTCAAATGTTACCGCGCTTCCGGTGGCGAGTTTAACGATAAGTGTCTGCTCTGCCGCGCTTCCGTTATAGGTGATATTAAAGCCGTGCTTTGTCGTCGTGCTTTCCGTGCCGATCAGGCCGTTGTTGCCCGTCTCCCAAGTGGCCGGAGCCTGAAGGGCGATCCCGATCCATCCGGACTGGCCCTCATTGGACTGGTGAAAATCGCGGATAAAATCTGGCTGTTCCGTGTAGGCCCAATCGTTTGAGAAATTCCCGGCGTCGGCGGCAGGAAGGGCAAAATAGGCGGCGGCGTCTCCGGCAGTGCCGTTAAATATCGGATCGCTGGCGTTGACGGTATCCGATCCGCCAAGCAATACATCATACGTGCTTTGTGTTTCACCGTCTGCCGGGGACACGGTAAGGCTGGCGAATGTTTGCCCTGAACCCGGATAGCTGCCGGAGAGCGTGGCATCAAGTTCAAAGACTGTTGAGGAAACTATTGAATCGATAAGCGAATAGGATCGCATCTGGACATGCGCCATCGGCGCCATGCCCCGTCCAAGGGTCATAAGCATAAAAAACTCCGTCTGGATCTAAAAAGATGGATTTATGGCGTGGATAAAAGGAATATATTCCCATATCGGCGGTATGTCAAGAATTATGAGCCAAACCAGATGACATACATGGTCCAGCCGATAGCGATCAGGTTTCCAACAAAGAAAAACCCGTACGCAATCTTCAGCCAGAAAAATTTCGGCAGGATAATGCGCTTGCTGATGTCGTGAAGATCCTTGATGCTGGCTTCGGCCAGTTCACCCAGATCATTGAAGACAGGGCAGAAGAGATTTAAAAACTGGTCTTCGCGCATGCGCCCGATATCTCCGAAATGCAGGAGATTATAGGTTCCGTCCGGCTTTCTCCCCGACCGGCGTTTGGGATAGATACAGGCAATGCGGGCCAGAATACTGCCTACGGCGGCAATGATGGCAATGGTTGCCGGCACGTCAAAAACCGGATCGTCGATTTTGCCGATGGCAACCGGGATCAGGATGGAATTCAGGATAATCATCGCCTGCGCCTTTTGATCGGCGAGATTGATGTAATTAAAAAATTTCTGTGTGGTGACGGACAGAACCTGTCCGCGCAGCAGGGCTTCCCAGTGCTGCTGGTCACTGGCTTCGGGTAGCTCGTTCGGGTTTTCTTCGCTTTTTGAAAACAGCATCAGAATGTTTCCTGGATTTTTTCTCCGGCCTTCTCAAGATCCCGTCCCACGCCATCAAACGTATTGCTGCAGCCTGCCACAGCCAAAGCAAAACAAAGAACAGTCACAGAAAATAAAATGCGCATCTTTCTTTTCCTCATAAAATAACCATTCTAATCTCCATACCAAATGTGTGGCGGCAACGAAAGCGCATTCATAAATAGGCGCTCATTGTATTGGCACTGGAATGGCTCAAAAATCAGTGCCATACTAGATAGTGTAGTCACAAGATTTCGAATATGAGAGAATCGTATCAGCACGCAA